>CAYOEN010000001.1:0-84277 GCA_964403085.1 uncultured Faecalibacterium sp.
GCTCTTTTCGGTGGTCGGAGCGAGGGAAAGGTCAACGATTCCGAACGGAACGCCGAGCCGCTCGGTGGCTTCGCGCGCAACGAGCTGTCCCATGCGCGTAATTTTGAAAGCGGTCTTTTTGATGGTTTCCGCAACAACGTCAAACGGTTGACCCTTGCAACTTTGAAGCGCGTGAAAAACAACCCCCGGTCCGCTTACGCCGACATTGATGACGCATTCGGGTTCGCCGACGCCGTGAAAAGCGCCCGCCATGAAAGGGTTGTCTTCGACTGCGTTCGCGAAAACAACGAGCTTTGCGCAACCGAAGCCGCCGGTATCGGCAGTGCGTTCGGCCGTTTTTTTGATTATTTTTCCCATGAGGGCAACGGCGTCCATGTTGATTCCGCTTTTTGTCGAAGCGACGCAAACGCTTGAACAAACGCGCTCCGTTGTTGCCAATGCTTCGGGAATGGAATTTATGAGCTTCAGGTCGCTTTCGGTGAAGCCTTTGTTAACGAGAGCGGAAAAGCCGCCGATGAAGTTCACGCCGCAATCCTTCGCCGCTTTGTCAAGCGCAAGCGCGAGGGGAACGTAGCTTTCCGCTTTGCAGGCCGCTGCAACGAGGGAAATCGGCGTCACGGAAATTCGCTTGTTGACTATCGGAATTCCGAATTCACGTTCAATCTGTTCGCCTGTTTTAACAAGATCTTTCGCCTTTTTGCAAATTTTGGTATATATTTTTTCGGCGCATTTTTCGATGTCTTCATCTGCGCAATCAAGAAGCGAAATGCCCATGGTTATGGTTCTGACATCGAGGTGCTGGTTGTCGATCATGTCGAGAGTGCTGATTATATCTTTCGCGTCAAAAAGCATGATTTTTACCTCTTAAACCCTGTGCATCAGCGTAAAGATATCTTCGCGCTGGGTGTGTATTTTGAGACCCATTTTTTGACCGAGAAGGTCAAGCTCCGTTGCGAGTTCGCCAACGTCCTTCTTGCTTTCCTTTGTTTCAACAAGCATGGACATTGTGAAAAATTCTTCCATAACGGTCTGGCTGATGTCGAGAATGTTGACGTTGTTTTCGCTCAAAAGGGTGCAAACGGCGGCAATTATGCCGGTTGTGTCAATTCCGGAAACGGTTACGATCGCTTTCATGATAATTCCTCTTTCCTTAAAAATTCTAAGGATAATTATACTTCATATGTCCGAAAACGTCAATACAAAAGGGGAGCAAAAACGGTTTTCGGCGTCCGAAGGGAGCTTTTTTGCTTTTCTTCTTTTCTCGCTTTTTGTGCTTTTTCGCGGTCAATTTTCTTTTTTTCGTCTTTTTTTGTTTTTACCCGTTCACAAACGAAGGTTTTCGTGTATAATATTAGTCTAAGCGTAATACGGCTTTTTCAGGTATAAAAGGGGTGGTTCAATGTTTTCGAGGGTAAACAGTATCGGACTTTTCGGTCTGCGGTCATATTCGGTCGGGGTCGAAGCAACGATCGAAACCATGGCAATGCCGAAGTTTGAAATTGTCGGTTTGCCGGACGCCGCCGTGTCGGAATCACGCGACAGGGTTCGCGCCGCGATGAAAAACAACTCTTTTCAGTTTCCTGTCGGAAGAATAACCGTAAATCTTTCTCCCGCAGACAAAAAGAAGGAAGGCCCGATGTATGACGTTCCGATTCTTGTTGCGTTGCTCGTCGCGTCCGGTCAGCTCGCTGCGGACGTTTCAAACTGCGCTTTCTTCGGTGAGCTGTCGCTCAGCGGAAGAGTGTGCAAGGTCACAGGTGCGTTGCCGATGGCGATTCAGGCGCGTGACAGCGGCTTTACCGAGCTTTTCGTTCCGATCGAAAACGCCAGCGAATGCTATGTTGTTGACAAGGTGAATGTCTATCCGGTCAAGGATGTCAATCAGCTCATTCGCCACCTTCGCGGCGTTGAAAAAATTAAAAAGATTGACAAAGACTTTTACGGTGAATATGAATATCCGAAAGATTTCATGTTGGATTTTTCGGACGTAAAGGGTCAATATCAAGTGAAACGTGCGCTTGAAATTGCCGCTGCCGGCGGACATAACACGCTGATGATAGGTCCTCCCGGTTCGGGAAAAAGTATGCTTGCCAAACGCATTCCCTCAATTTTGCCCGACATGACGTTCGAAGAAAGCCTTGAAACGACAAAAATCTATTCCATTGCCGGTGCGTTATCGGACAATATTTCGCTCGTGAAATCGCGTCCGTTTCGCGCTCCGCACCACACAATCTCCGCGGCGGGTCTCTCGGGAGGCGGTCGTGTTCCGCGCCCGGGCGAATTGAGCCTTGCGCACCACGGCGTTTTGTTCCTTGACGAATTGCCCGAGTTCCCGCGAATATCCATGGAGGTTTTGCGCCAACCGATGGAGGATGGGCAAATCACGATTTCGCGCGTTTCGGGAACGCTTACCTATCCGTGCGAGGTCATGCTTGTTTGCGCAATGAATCCGTGCCCTTGCGGCTATTACGGTCACCCGACAAAGCGTTGCACCTGTCCGAAGGGCGCGCCCGCAAAGTATCTTTCAAAGGTGAGCGGTCCGCTGCTTGACAGGCTGGATATACATATCGAAGTTCCTCAGGTTGATTTTAAAAAGCTTTCCGATGATACTCTTGCCGAAAGCTCCGCCGAAATCAAAAAGCGAGTCAATGCCGCGCGAAAGCTGCAACAGCAGCGCCTTGCGGGAACCGGCGTTTCCTGCAACGGAAAGATGACTCCCGCGCTGACAAGAAAGTTCTGTGCGCTCGACGAAAGTTCGAAAAATATGCTCGAAAAAAGCTTCGAAGCGCTCGGACTTTCCGCTCGCGCTTATGACAAGATTCTTCGTGTTGCAAGAACGATTGCCGACCTCGATAACAGCGAGCGCATAACAATTGAACACGTTACCGAAGCCGTTCAATACAGAAGCCTCGACAGAAAATTCTGGGGCGAATAAAACTTTGTTAAACATCTTTTATCATTTGAAGATATTCGAGTTCTCTGAATCCTTTGCGTTTGTATAAGGCTTTTGCGCGCGAGTTTTCCGGCTCGGTCTCGAGATGATATTTTGCCGCGGGAACGTTCTTTTCCGAAAAGGCGAAAAATTCACTGCCGATGCCCTGACCTTGAAATCGGGGCGAACATAGAACTATTCGACCCGAACGAGCGTTCCGCCGACCTTGCGCGGGAACATTTTGTCAAGCGGCGCATATTCTTAAATATCACCGCTTTCGCTTTCAAAGAGAAAGCGCTCAAGATATACGTTGCTGCGCTGTGTTTCGGCGATGCTCCGACGCATAACTTTTCGCAAGGTCAATCGCGGCAAAAAAGAGAAAACTTTCAAAAAACGCTTGACAAAAAGGGTCAAACGTGGTTTAATCACATTGTTAAAGTTAATATTTTTTAAACCGATGAGAAAGAGTGAGTAGGTTTTGTTCCCTTTCCTTTCAGAGAGCCGCCGTTGGTGAAAGCGCGGCAGGAAACACAGAGCCGAATGGACTTTCGAGGGCGAACGGAAACGATTTTTTCGGAGTATGTGAGACGGAGCGGACCCTTCGTGAAAGGGTGACCGATTGCGGTCACTCGGGTCAGCATATGATAGTATGCGTAAAGCGGACGCAAAAGCGTTAAGCCGGGTGGCACCGCAGGATATTTTGTTTTACCTATCCTGTCCCAGCAAGTATTTGCAGGGACGGGATTTTTTATTTTTTGAAAAAGGAGAGCGTTGCGCATGAAAACAAAACGATGGCGATGGCGAAAATGTTTTGAACCCGAAAAACTCATTATGAAAGGAAAATTATCATGAAAAAAATTATTGCCGTTATTCTTTCTCTTTTGCTTCTTTTCAGCTTCGCCGCCTGCTCGGGAGACGAAAACGAAAACACCACAGCCGCTAACGATTCTTCCGCTCGTGAAGAGCAGGGCGAAAGTTACAAAATCGGAATTTGCAACTATGTTGACGACGCTTCTCTTGACCAAATAGTCGAAAGCATCAAAACGAAGCTCGCCGTGATTGAAAAGGAAAAGAACGTGAGCTTCGATATCAAGTACGATAACTGCAACGCAGACCCGAACGTGCTCAATCAGATAATCGCAAATTTCGTTGCCGATAAGGTTGATCTCATGATAGGCGTTGCGACTCCTGTTGCCATGGCAATGCAAAGCGCAACCGCGGAAAACAAAATTCCCGTTGTTTTTTCCGCTGTGTCCGACCCCGTCGGAACGAAGCTCGTCTCTTCGCTCGAAAAGCCCGGAAGCAATGTCACCGGAACAAGCGACTATCTTGATACCGCCGCAATAATGAATCTGATGTTTGCCGTTGAAGGCGACGTTAAAAAAGTCGGTTTGCTTTATGATGTCGGTCAGGATTCTTCAACAACCGCAATCGCTTCGGCGAAAGCGCTGCTCGAAGAGAAAAACATTGAAATCGTTGAACGCACCGGAACCACGGTCGATGAAGTTATCCTTGCGGCGCAGGCACTTGTTTCCGATAAGGTTGACGCCGTTTTCACCCCTACCGACAACACAATCATGAAGGCGGAGCTTTCAATTTACGAAATCTTTTCTTCTGCGGGAATCGCGCATTATGCCGGAGCGGATTCTTTCGCGCTCAACGGTGCCTTCCTCGGCTACGGAGTGGACTACGAAAACCTCGGAACGGAAACGGCGGAAATGGTTGCGGAGATTCTTCTCGACAAAGCCGACCCGGCGACTCTTCCCGTTCGCACTTTTGAAAACGGAACGGCGACCGTGAACACAGATATCTGCGCCGCGCTCGGACTTGATTTTGAAAATGTTTCAAAGCAGATGAAGCCGTTTTGCACCGGCGTGAAAAGCATTAAAACGGCGGAAAGCTTCTGACACGGCGAATGAGGTGAATTGAGTATGGATATTTCTTCTTTATTGGCTCTTCTTCAAACGGCGGCAGAGCTCGGGCTGATAAGCTCGCTCACTGTGCTTTCGTTGTTTTTGAGCTATTCAATGCTGAACGTTTGCGACCTTTCCACCGACGGTTGCTTCACGCTCGGCGCGGTGGTCGGGGCGATGGTCGCTTCTTCCGGTCATCCGCTGCTTTCAATACCTGCGGCGATGCTTTCCGGCGTGCTTTCCGGTTTTATAACCGCTTTCCTGCAAACGAAAATGGGCGTTAACAGTCTTCTCGCCGGAATAATCGTAAACACGGCGCTGTATTCCGTGAACATTGCCGTCATGGGCAACACGTCGCTTGTGAACCTGAATTTCACCGAAACCGTTTTCACGAAGCTCAAAGGTGCGCTCGCCAACACCTTCCTCGCCTCGCAGTATAAGCTTATCATCGCTTTTTCGGCGGTGGTGCTTGCGGTGCTCTTCCTTTCGTTTTTTCTGAAAACGAACCTCGGTCTTGCGCTTCGCGCAACCGGAAACAATCCCGACATGGTTCGTTCTTCGTCAATAAACACGTCAAGAATGATAATCATCGGTCTTTGCCTTTCAAATGCGCTCACCGCGCTTTCGGGCTGTCTGCTTGCTCAGTCTCAAGGCTTTGCAAATATTGATATGGGAACCGGAATGGTCACCATTGCGCTCGCTTCGCTGCTCATAGGCTCAATACTTTTCAGCCGAAAAAAGAGCATCGCGTTCAGGGCTGTTTGCGCTGTTTTCGGAGCGATGATTTTCCGCCTTGTGTATACGGCGGCGCTGAGATTCAATATGCCCGCGTATATGTTAAAGCTGGTGTCTTCCGTGATTGTCGTTGTTGCAATTTCCGCGCCGTATCTCAAATCGCAGCTGCCTGTTTTAAAAAGACGAATGGAACTTAAAAGGAAGGGGATGAGCAATTCATGATGCTGTCGCTTTGCAATATCAGCAAAACCTTCAATCCCGGAACCGTTAACGCGAAAACCGCGTTGAACGATCTCTCGCTTGACGTTGAAAAGGGAGATTTCATTACGGTTATCGGCGCGAACGGAGCCGGAAAATCGACTCTTTTCGGTGCGATAGCCGGAACGTTTCTCACCGATAGCGGACGAATTGTTCTGGACGGCAAGGATATCACCATGATGGCGGAGCACAAGCGCTCGAAAAACATCGGTCGCCTTTTTCAAGACCCGATGCTCGGTTCCGCTCCCGCAATGAGCATAGAAGAAAATCTTGCCCTTGCCGCGCACCGCGGAAATTGGTTCAGCCACATGGGCAAAAAAGACCGCGAAGATTTTCGCGAGCGGCTTTCGCTTTTGGGAATGGGGCTTGAAGACAGAATGAAACAGCCGGTCGGTCTGCTTTCCGGCGGTCAACGACAGGCACTTACGCTGTTGATGGCAACGATTGAGCCGCCGAAGCTTCTGCTTCTTGACGAACACACGGCGGCTCTTGACCCGGCAACGGCGGAAAAGGTTCTCGCTCTGACCGAAAAAATCGTTTCCGAAAACGCACTGACTTGCTTGATGATAACTCATAATATGCAGTCTGCGCTCGAACTCGGAAATCGAACCGTAATGATGAACAACGGAAAAATCGTTTTCGACACCTGCGGCGAAGAGCGAAAGGGTCTCGGCGTCAATGACCTGCTTTTGCGCTTCAAGGAAAAGGTCGGCGAGGCGCTCACAACGGACAGAATTCTGCTTTCTTGAAAAGCGCGCTTTTCTTAAAAGCCGAACGCAATACGCCCGAAGAATCCGATTTTTCGCGAACAGTCCTCTTTTTTGTACTGTTTGAAGTATTTATAAAAAAACGGTTGATTTTTGCTTTGGAATGATATATAATATCAAACGAACATTTGTACGACAACTGGAGGTATATCTGATGGCAGATAAAAAAACCGCTTTGGATACAGCGCTTGCTCAAATAGAAAAACAATATGGCAAGGGCGCGATCATGCGTCTCGGTCAAAGCACGGAGCTTAACGTTGAAGCTATACACACCGGCTCAATAGGTCTTGATATCGCCACCGGTGTCGGCGGACTTCCGAAGGGAAGAATCGTTGAAATTTACGGGCCGGAGTCTTCGGGAAAAACAACTCTCGCCCTGCATTGCATCGCCGAAGCGCAAAAAGCCGGCGGCGAAGCTGCCTTTATTGACGCCGAGCACGCTCTTGACCCGGTTTATTCGAAAGCGCTTGGCGTTGACGTTGACTCGCTCCTTGTTTCTCAGCCCGACAACGGCGAAGACGCGCTTTCGATAACCGAAGCTCTTGCGCGTTCCGGCGCGTTGGATATAATCGTTGTTGACTCCGTTGCGGCTCTTGTTCCGCGCGCGGAGATTGAGGGCGAAATGGGCGATAGCCACGTCGGTCTCCATGCGAGATTGATGTCGCAGGCGTTGCGAAAGCTGACGAGCGTCGTTGCGAAGTCAAACACTCTTGTAATTTTCATCAATCAGCTTCGCGAAAAGGTCGGCGTAATTTACGGAAATCCGGAGGTAACGACCGGCGGACGTGCGCTCAAGTTCTATTCTTCGATTCGTATTGACGTTAGAAAGACCGAAGTTATCAAAGGCGTCGGCGGTGAACTCGTCGGCAGCAGAACACGCGCAAAAGTTGTCAAGAACAAGGTCTCTCCTCCGTTCAAAGAGGCTTTGTTTGATATAATGTACGGAACCGGAATTTCCCATAACGGCGAGCTCGTTGACCTCGGTGTGGAATACGGCGTTATAAACAAGAGCGGCGCCTGGTTCTCTTACGGTGAAACGAGGCTCGGTCAGGGAAGGGAAAACGTAAAGCTTCTCTTTGACAGGGAAAAGGGACTTGCGAGCGAGATAGAAAGCAAAATATTCGAAACTTTTAAAAGCAGGAAGAATCAAACCGAGACTTCTGCTTCTCCGTCGGTGGTTAAGGCTTCTGCTCCTGTTGCTCAGCCCGCAAGCGTTTCAAGAGCCAGAGCAAAGATCGACATTGCCGTTGATGACGACGAATAATGAAAATAACCTATAAACCCGGGCGCGACAATAAAGTCCATATCATGCTCGACGACGAATACAAAATGACTGTGGACAACGACTTTTACCTTCTCGCTTCCTTTTCGGAAGGGAGCGAACTTTCGTCGGAGCAGCTTCTTGAACTTGAAGAGCAGGTGGCTGTTCGCCGCGCTTTTAACAAGGCGAGCGAACTCCTTTCGCGCCGCGACCACAGCGAGAAAGAGCTCCTTTCAAAGCTTCGCCAAAAGGGCTTCGCCGAGGGCGCAGAGCAGGCGATTGAAAAGCTTCGTTCTTACGGCTATGTTGACGACGCGCGTTTTGCCGCCTCTTATGCGTCCGAACTTCAGCGTCTCAAACACTTCGGAAAACGAAGGATAGAGCAGGAGCTTTTTAAAAAAGGCGTTGAACGCTCTGTCGTTTCGGACGTGCTCTCTTCGCTCGATTTTTCCGAAGCGGAGCTTGTCGAGCTCATAATGAAAAAATATTACAGAAATTTAAACACGGAAAAGGGCGTTCAAAAAACAATCAACGCCCTTATTCGTGCAGGTTACGGCTTTGGCGAAATAAAGACCGCTCTTTCCGCGATAGCCGAAAACGAAGGAGAATTTCCCGATGAATGAAAAAATTGCCCTGATCTCTCTCGGCTGCCCCAAAAATCAGGTTGACGCCGAAGCCATGCTCGCGCTTTTGCAAGACGGTGGCTTTGTCGTTTCGCCCGAAGTTGAAGGTGCCGACCTTGTAATAATCAATACATGCGGTTTCATTGAAGAGGCAAAAAGAGAAGCCATTGAAACGATTCTCTCGGTTGCGCAATTAAAACAGGAGGGGCTTGTCGGTGCGATTCTGGTGACCGGTTGCCTCGCCCAACGATATAAAGACGAAGTTATTGAACAGATGCCGGAAATTGACGGAATAATCGGAATCGGCAAAAACGGAGATATTGTCGAAGTTTGCCGCCGCGTGCTTTCGAAAGTTCGTGTCTGCGACTTTCCGAGCAAGCTGCAATTGCCGATAGACGGCGACAGAATACTTTCAACTCCGTCGCATTTTGCTTATCTCAAAATTGCCGAAGGCTGCTCAAACTGCTGCTCTTATTGTGCGATTCCCGCAATCAGAGGAAAGCTTCGCAGCCGCACAATGGAAAGCATCGTTTCCGAAGCGAAAAATCTTGCCGCCGCCGGTGTTCGTGAACTTGCCGTCATAGCGCAGGATGTTACGCGTTACGGAATTGATATTTACGGCGAATTCATGCTTTCGAAGCTGCTTTCGCAGCTGTGCCTGATTGACGGAATCGAGTGGATACGTCTGCTCTATTGCTATCCCGAGTGCATGACGGATGAACTTATCGACACCATTGCGCGCGAAGAAAAAATTTGCAAATATATCGACCTTCCTCTTCAGCACGCCGACGCTGCGATTCTTGAAAAAATGAACCGTACGGGCGACGCCGAAAGTCTTCTCGCTCTTGTGAAAAAGCTTCGCGAGAGAATCCCCGGCGTTGCGATAAGAACGACGGTCATGGTCGGCTTCCCCGGCGAAAGCGAGGAAAGCTTTGAAACGCTCTCGCGCTTTGTCGAAGAGGCGCGTTTTGACCGCCTCGGCTGTTTCGCTTTTTCTCCCGAAGAAGGAACTCTCGCGGCGAAAATGGACGGTCAGCTCGAGCCGGAACTCAAAGAGCATCGCGCCGAGCTCATCATGCAGCAGCAGTATTCGATTTTTGAAGAAAAGCAAAACGAAAAAGTCGGTCAAACCTTTAAAGTCATCGTTGACGGCTTTGACGAGGAAAATCTTTTCTATGTTGGCAGAACATATATGGACTGCCTTGAAATTGACAGCATCGTTATCCTTTCGTCGGAGCGGGAACTGCACCCGGGCGATTTTGTCGATGTAAAAATAATAGCCACGGAGGATTGTGACCTTGTCGGCGAGGTCATTGCAACAGATGAAGAATAATCCAAAAAACAACGAAAGAAAGCTCAACACGCCAAATCGCCTGACCCTTTTGCGAATCGCTCTGGCGCCGGTGTTTCTTGTGCTTTTGATTTCGGATATACCGCATTCGTATCTTTGGGCGCTTCTTGTTTTCGTTTGCGCTTCAATCACCGATTTCGTTGACGGAAAGCTTGCGCGGAGTCGGAATCAGATAACCTCACTCGGAAAACTGCTTGACCCTCTTGCCGATAAAATGCTCGTAACCGCCGCGCTGCTCGCGCTTATGCTTGAAGGGCAATGCAACATTTTCACGGCGTTTGTCATTTTGCTTCGCGAATACACCGTAACGGGAGTGAGAATGATCGCGCTCACGGATGGTCTTGTTATTCCCGCAAACATCTTCGGAAAAATAAAGACCGCGCTGCAAATGATTTTTGTCGCGCTTATCATTGCGCTCAATGAATGGTTGTATCTCGGAAAGACTCTGCCCGTTGAATTGTCGCTTCTTTCGAACGTCCTGCTGGCGTTGACCGCTGTCATAGCTGTTGTCTCCGGCATAATATATATAAAAGAAGCGGCAAAAAAAATAAATTTTTATGAAAACAGGTAGTGCAATTTTTGAAAACTTGTAGTATAATCATATACAAAGCCAAAAGGCGGGCTTAATGTCCGCCGTTTGAAAAGCGTTGATGAGGAAAGTAAGGTCTCTTGCGCCTTTAGAGAGGAGCCGGTTCGGTGAAAGGCTTCGGCAACGGAAACTTGAAGTGCGCCTCGGAGCTTCGTTGGGGAAGGGCGTTTTCGCCTTGTATCCTGCGGCGTATCTCTGCGTTAAAGAGATAACGGTTTTTCCGTTTGAGTGATAAACAGAAGTGGAACCGCGCTTTTGCGCCTTCGTGGGTTTTTGCCCGCGGAGGCTTTTTTGTTTTTGCCCGGCGGTCATCCGAACGCTTCTCGGCGGCGGTTCTTCGAACAGGAGGCTTTTATTTTGTTTGAACGATTGAAAGAAGATATCAATTGTGTCAAAGAGCGCGACCCGGCGGCGAGAAGCAGCCTTGAGATAGTGTTCCTTTATCCCGGCTTCAAGGCGGTCAGAATGTATCGCAGGGCGCATTGGCTTTTTGAACACAGACAGTTTTTTCTGGCGCGAATGATTTCCCAACGCTGCGCCAGAAAGACAAATATCGAAATTCATCCGGGTGCGCAAATCGGAAGGCGGTTTTTTATCGACCACGGAACCGGTGTGGTCATCGGCGAGACCACTATAATCGGCGACGACGTGACGCTTTATCAGGGCGTGACGCTCGGCGGAACGGGAAAGGACACCGGAAAGCGGCACCCGACCATCGGCAACAACGTTCTGATCGGTGCCGGCGCGAAGGTTCTCGGTCCTTTCACCGTCGGCGACAACTCCAATGTTGCCGCCGGTTCGGTTGTGCTTTCCGAAATTCCTCCGGACTCAACGGCGGTCGGCTCCCCGGCGAGGGTCGTCAAGCGCAACGGAAAGCGCGTTGACCGCCTTGATCATATTCACATTCCCGACCCTGTTTCGCAGGAGATCTGCGCCCTTCACGGTCGGATCGACAAACTTGAAAAAATGCTTGAAAAGGCTTTGAATGATAACGAAGAAAGGAAACTTTGAAAATGTTTGTTTTTAACACTTTGACCCGAAAAAAAGAAGAGCTCGTTCCGATAAAGGCGGGCGAATACAAAATCTACGCCTGCGGTCCGACGGTGTATAACTTTATCCATATCGGTAACGCCAGACCTCTTTGCGTTTTTGACGTTCTTCGTCGCTATCTTGAATACAGAGGAAACAAAGTCACCTTTGTTCAAAACTTTACCGATATTGACGATAAGATCATCCGCCGCGCAAATGAAGAGGGCGTAACTTATACCGATATCACGGAGAAATATATCAAAGAGTTCTGGGTCGATGCGAAGGGAATGAATATTCGCGAAGCCACGGTTCACCCGAAAGCGACCGAAAACATCGACGAGATAATCAACATCGTTTCAACTCTTATCGAAAAAGGCTATGCTTACGCTGCCAACGGCGATGTGTATTTCAGCACGAAAAAGTTCAACGAATACGGAAAACTTTCGCATCAGCCGCTTGAAGACCTTGAAGCCGGTGCAAGAATAAACATCGGCGAGGTCAAGAAAGACCCGATGGATTTCGCTCTCTGGAAGAGCGCGAAACCCGGCGAACCGTATTGGGACTCCCCCTGGGGACACGGAAGACCCGGTTGGCATATTGAGTGCTCGGCTATGGTAAGGCGCTATCTCGGCGAGACCATTGACATCCACTGCGGCGGTCAGGATTTGATTTTCCCCCATCACGAAAACGAAATCGCCCAGAGCGAATGCTGCAACGGTGCGCCGTTTTCGCATTATTGGATGCACAACGGATTTATCACTGTCGATAAAGTCAAAATGTCAAAATCTCTCGGAAACTTTTTCACGGTTCGCGACGTTGCGCAGCAGTTCGGTTATGAGCCCATTCGTTTTCTTATGCTTTCGTGCCAGTATCGCAGCCCGATAAACTACAGCTTTGACGCTATCGAGCAGTGCCGCGCTTCGCTTGAAAGAATGTATACCTGCCGCAACAACCTTGACTTTGCCCTCAAAAACGCGACCGAAGAAGCCGCGGAAAACGACGCCGAACTCATTAAGGGCGTTGACTCCTTCCGCGACGAATTTGTTGCCGCAATGGAGGATGACCTTAATACTGCCGACGCTATCGGTGTTGTGTTCGAACTCGTTCGCTTTATCAACACCAACGTCAACGAAGGCGTTCAAAGCAAGGCCGTTGTCGAACACGCGGCGAAGGTGTTTGACGAACTTACCGGCGTTCTCGGTCTGCTTTATAATCGCAAGGGCGAAGAAAGCCTTGACGAAGAGGTTGAACGCCTTATTGAAGAGCGAAACGCCGCAAGAAAAGCCAAAAACTGGGCGGAAGCGGACCGAATTCGCGATGACCTTAAAGCGCGCGGAATAATTCTCGAAGACACCGCTCAGGGCGTAAAATGGCACAAAGCCTGAAACAAGAGGGAAAAGTAATGGTTACTCGTGAAAGCCCGATTGCCGTCATTGATTCCGGCGTTGGCGGAATCAGTGTTTTGAAGCGGCTGTGGGAACTCATGCCCAACGAAAAATATATCTATTTCGGCGACTCGAAAAACGCACCCTATGGCGTTAAACCGACGGAGCAGATTCGCACGCTGACCTTTCTCAGCGCCGAAAAGCTGATAGCGCGCGGCGCAAAGGCGCTTGTCATCGCCTGCAACACGGCGACCGCCGCCGCCGCGGAAGACCTTCGAAAAAAATATCCGCAATTGCCGATAATCGGTCTCGAACCGGCGCTGAAGCCCGCCGCTCTTTCGGGCGAGCATCCGAGCGTCATAGTCATGGCGACCGAGCTCACCTTGCGCGAGCGAAAGTTTGCCGCGCTGGTTTCGCGGTTTGAAAACGAGGCGGAGATAATCGGTCTGCCCGCACCGGGAATTGTCGAACTGGTTGAAAGCGGACGCGCCGAAAGCCCCGAAATGGAAGAATATCTGACAAGGCTTTTCTCGCCCTTTGAAAGGGAAAAGGACTATCGAATCGTTCTCGGTTGCACTCATTTTCCTTTTGCCAAAAAGGCGATAAAAAAAGTTATGGGCGAAAACGTCCTTTTGTTTGACGGTGCATTTGGCGCGGCGCGAAGAACGAAACAGCTTCTTCTTGAAAAAGATCAGCTTCGCGCCGAAAATGAGAGTGGAAATATTCTTTTCGAAAACAGCGACGAAGCGCATATCGAGCTTTCGAAACGTCTGTTTGAAGAATTGGAGTAATTAAAAAAGGAGAGAGATTTTATGCTCGGGATTATTGATGTCGGCGGCGGAATGCGCTGTGTGTATTCTGCCGGTGTTTATGACTGTTTTATTGACCGAAAGGTCAAAATTCCGGTTTGCGTCGGCGTTTCTGCCGGCAGCGCAAACCTTATCACTTACGCCTGCTCGCAGCGCGGAAGAACTTATGAATTTTATACCGATTATGCTCATCGCCCGGAGTTCATGAGTATGGAAAACTTCAGAAAGACAGGTTCTTTCATCGGACTTGACTATATCTATTCCGAGCTTTCAAACACCGGTGGAGACTCTCCGCTCGATTACGAAACCTTCGTTGCCTCCGGAACAAAGCTTTTCGTCGGCGCAACACGCGCGGTTGACGGACAGGCGCATTTCTTTTCGAATGAGGATATTAAAAAAGACGATTACCGTGTTTTGAAGGCTTCGTGTTGCCTTCCTGCTGTTTGCAAGGCGTATAACATTGACGGCGTCGATTATTACGACGGCGGCATAGCGTCTCCGATCCCGTTTCAAAAAGCGTTTGACGAAGGTTGCGACAAGGTTGTTGTCGTTCTCACGAAGCAAAGGGAAAAGTATCTTCTTCCGTTCGGAAAAAAGCTGCTGACAAGGTTGACCTTGTCAAAAACGCCGCATATGATTGAGCAGATACGCTCCATTCACACGCGCTGCAAGGTGCTTCTCGAAGAAATGGAAGAGCTTGAAAAGCAGGGGAAACTCCTTGTCATTGAGCCGAAGGACTGCTTCGGTGTCGATACGCTGACAAGAGACAGCGAAATGATGGGCGCTTTTTATGACGAAGGCTATGAAGACGCGGCGAGGGCGCTTGAAAGCGATTTCTTCAAAGGAGAATTGTGATGAAAGAAAAAGTGATCGGAAACACAGTCGTTCTTCGTCTTGAAATCGGCGAAGAGATAATCTCCTGTGTCAAAAAAGTCTGCGCCGAGCACAATATCGGCGCGGCATACATAACCGGTATCGGTGCTCTTAAAAGGGCGGTCGTCGGTGTGTTCAACATGGAGACAAAAGTTTATCGCTCTAACGAGTATAACTGCTTTACCGAGCTTACGGCTCTTTGCGGAAACGCGAGCGTAATGAACGGTGAAAGCTATATCCACCTTCACGCAACGCTTGCAAGCGAGGAGGGCGCTGCTTTCGGCGGTCATCTTAATGAGGGCGTTGTCGGCGCCACGGCGGAGATATTCATTACCGATCTCGGCGGCGAAATTAATCGGGTGCATTGCGACGAAACCGGGCTCAACGTTTTTGACCTTTGATTTTGCCGTGATTGCTAAATGTATGAAAGTTGCCGAAAAATCGCGGTGCATTTCATAAAAACTACATAAAAATTAAAAAGCTTTCAATAACCTCTTGCACTTCTTTGGGCGAGGGGTTATAATATTTCAGATGATGCTTTCCGTGCGTTTCGGTGCGCTTTGCGTTCCTTTTCTTCGCTGCGCGCCGCGAAACCACGAACAGAGCCGTAACGAGCGGAAAAAGAAAGGACTTGATAAAATGAATAAAAACGTAACCATTTTTGACCACCCCCTCATTCGCCACAAGCTTTCGATACTCAGAAACAAGGACACCTCCTCCAAGGATTTCCGTGCCCTCGTTTCCGAAATAGCCATGCTCATGTGCTATGAAGCTACCCGTGACCTTCCGCTTGAAGATGTTGAAATTGAAACTCCGATTTGCAAGACGACCGTTAAGCACCTTGCCGGTAAGAAGCTTGCCGTTGTTCCGATTCTTCGCGCCGGTCTCGGCATGGTTGACGGCATTCTTTCTCTTGTTCCTTCGGCGAGAGTCGGTCACATCGGTCTTTACAGAGACGAAGAAACCCTCAAGCCCGTTGAATATTATTGCAAATTGCCAAAGGACATTGCCGACCGCGACGTTTTTGTCGTTGACCCGATGCTTGCGACCGGCGGCTCCGGAATTGACGCCGTCACCCAGATAAAGCTCAGAAACCCGAAGTCTATCCGCTTCCTTTGCATTATTGCCGCCCCGGAAGGAATTGAAGCGTTCACCAAGGCTCACCCGGACGTTGACCTTTACTGCGCCGCCCTCGACGAAAAGCTTAACGAAAACGGCTATATCATTCCGGGTCTCGGAGACGCCGGAGACAGAATTTTCGGAACGAAATAATTTTTTGCTCCGACAAAACGCAAAAATCAAAGGCTCCCGAAAAGACCGCGAAAAACTTCGGGAGCGATATAACAAAACCGATAAAAGGCTTCCCTTCGGATGTGAAATCCGCAGGGAAGCCTTTAAAACATAAAAAAACACTTTACAGTGTTTAAAAATATCTGTATAATACAAAGAGAGGTCGCGAGACCGAAACAATATAATGCGGAGGAAAAGCAATGGACGAAAAACTTATAAAAGAACAACTTTGTGATATATGCCACAAAATGTGGCAACTCGGCTGGGTGGCAGCGAACGACGGAAACGTTTCCGTGAAACTTTCGGACGGAACCTTTTTCGCAACGCCCACCGGAATGAGCAAAAGTTTCATCACTCCGGATAAGCTTGTCAGAATCAATGACAAGGGTGAGGTTCTTGAAGGAGCCCCCGGCTTGAGACCTTCTTCGGAGATAAAAATGCACCTTTGCTGCTATCGCGAACGCCCGGATGTCGGCGCTGTTCTTCACGCCCACCCGCCCGTAGCGACCGGATACGCTATTGCAAACAAGGCGCTTGACGAATACACAATGATCGAATCGGTCATCGCGATTGGTTCCGTTCCCGTAACTCCGTACGGAACGCCCTCCACCGATGAGGTTCCCGAAGCGATAAAGCCGTATCTTCAGCAGCACGATGTAATGCTGCTTCAAAACCACGGCGCGCTGACCGTCGGAGCCGATTTGATAACCGCATATTATCGAATGGAAACGCTTGAGCTTTTTGCGAAAATATCGCTCAACGCCCATCTCCTCGGCGGAGCGCAGGAAATTTCAAAAGAAAATATTGACAGACTTTGTTCAATGCGCGCTCAATACGGTGTCACCGGAAAACATCCCGGATATAAAAAATATCCGAACGGAAGCTGCTGAACGGAGGTGCGTCATGCTTAAAAATATACCCGCTGTGATGTCTCCCGAGCTTTTAAAGATACTTATGGAAATGGGTCACGGCGACGAAATCGTGATAGCCGACGGAAACTTTCCTTCGGCGGCAATCGCAAAAAGGCTTGTTCGCCTTGACGGTCACGGCGTTCCCGAAGTTTTAAAGGCGATAATGCGCTTTTTCCCTCTTGACTCATACACCGAAAACCCGGTCGCTCTAATGTCGGTCGTTCCCGGTGATGACGTGGTTCCCGAAATATGGAACGATTACAAAAGGATAATTTCCGCCTTTGAATCGGAACGCTGCAAGATTGAATATGTCGAACGCTTTGAGTTTTACGAGCGCGCCAAAAAGGCGTATGCGGTCGTTGCCACCGGAGAGACCGCCATATATGCCAACATTCTTCTCAAAAAGGGCGTTGTTTCGCCGGAGGATGACTGATGAAAAAGTATGTTCTTGCGCTTGATTTCGGCGCTTCTTCGGGAAGAGCGATTCTTGCCGGGTTCGACGGCGAAAAAATTGACCTTCAAGAGGTTCACCGCTTTGTGAACGAGCCGCTCGAAAAGGACGGAAAGCTTTTCTGGAACCTCGATTCGCTTTTTGCCGAGCTTGAAATCGGAATGCAAAAGGCCTTTTCCGTTGCCGAATATTCTTCTGTCGGTATCGACACCTGGGGCGTAGATTACGCAATGCTCAAAAAGGACGGCTCGCTTGTGTCCTTCCCGCGCCATTATCGCGACAGTCGAACGGCGGGGCTTTCAAAAACGCTTGACGCCGCAACGCTTTATGCGCGAACGGGAATCCAGATTATGGATATCAACACACTTTTTCAGCTCATGAGCGAATTGAAAGAAGGCGGTCTCGACCGTTGCGAAAAAATTCTTCCGATGCCGGATCTCTTTGCCTATTTGCTCACAGGTGAAATCTCCGCCGAACGCTCAATGGCAAGCACAACGCAAATGCTTTCCGCTTCTGACGGAAAATGGGATGAAGAGCTTCTCTCTTCTGTCGGAATACCGCTTTCGATACTTCCCCCGATCGTTGAAAGCGGAAGCACGAAGGGAAAGCTTCTGCCTTCTGTTCAGCGAAAGCTTTCCCTTCCGGCGATACCGGTCACGGCTGTTTGCGGCCATGACACCCAGTCGGCGGCGTTCGCCGCTCCTTTCGCGGAAGGGGAAGACGCGCTTTTCCTCAGCTGCGGAACGTGGTCGCTGCTTGGCGCTGAGCTTGAAAAGCCGGTGCTTAACGAGCAGGCGGCATCGTGCGGACTTTCAAACGAAGTCGGCTACGGAAAAAAAGTCACCTTCCTCAAAAACATAATCGGCTTGTGGCTCATTCAGGAATCGCGCCGCGAATATATACGCCGCGGCAGACAGCTGAGCTTTGCCGAAATTGAAACTCTTGCGCGGCAGGCAGGGGAAAGTCGCTGCTTCATTGACCCCGACGACCCGCTCTTTACTCCGCCGGGAGACCTGCCTTCGAGAATACAAGAATATTGCAAACAGACAGGTCAGCCAATTCCGCAAACCGTCGGAGAGATTTTTCGCTGCATTTACGAAAGCCTTGCGCTTAAATATCGTCTTGCAATCGAAGAGATCGAACGCTGCACAAACAGACATTTTGAAACGCTGCATATTCTCGGCGGCGGCGTGAAAGACAGTCTGCTTTGTTCGCTCGCCTGTGAATATTGCGAGCGAAAGGTCGTTGCCGGACCGATAGAGGCGACGGCGTTCGGAAACGCCGCGATACAGCTTCTTTCTCTCGGCGAGTTCTCTTCGGCGAAAGAAGCGCGGCAGTGCATTGCCCGCTCCGAAAACAACGTAACTTATTTCCCTTCGGCTTTTGACAGGGAAAAATATAACAAATTTAAAAGGCTCATCCGGGCTTAATAACAAGAAAGCGAGTGATATGATTATGTATCCGAAAATAGGAATCAGACCGGTAATCGACGGAAGGCAGTTTGGCGTTCGTGAAGACCTTGAAGAACAGACAATGAACATGGCTTACGCCGCAAAAAAGCTGATCGAAGAAAATCTTCGTTATCCCGACGGAAACGCCGTTGAATGTGTTATCGCACCTTCGACCATAGGCGGCGGCGCGGAAGCTTTTGAATGCGAAAGCTTTTTCCGCACTCAGAACGTTTGCGCAACACTTTCCGTGACTCCCTGCTGGTGCTACGGAAGCGAAACGATGGATTTGAATCCGCTGACAATTAAAGCTGTCTGGGGCTTTAACGGAACGGAGCGACCCGGCGCGGTTTATCTCGCTGCCTGCATGGCTGCTCACGCTCAGCGCGGTCTGCCTGCGTTTTCAATTTACGGAAGGGACGTTCAAGACAAGGATTCGACCGAAGTGCCTGCGGACGTTCGCGAAAAGATTCTCCGTTTTGCGAAGTGCGCCGTTGCCGTCGGTGTTATGCGCGACAAGGCGTATGTCGGTCTCGGCGGCGTTTCGATGGGAATCGCAGGTTCGTATTGCAACTCGGATTTCTTCCAGAATTATCTCGGAATTCGCGCCGAATGGGTCGATTTGACCGAAGTTTTAAGGCGCATTCATCTCGGAATATATGACCACGAGGAATATGAAAAAGCGCTTTCCTGGGTCAGGGAAAATTGCCCCGAAGGATATGACGTCAACACCGAAGTTCCGGAAGACGACGAAATTGACCCCTTCAAAATCAAAAAGCCGCGCACGGCTGAAGAAAAGGCGAAGGAATGGGAGTTTATCGTCAAGTTCACCCTTATTGTTCAGGATATTTTCTTCGGAAACAAAAAGCTTCTTGAAATGGGTTGGAAAGAAGAAAGCCGCGGCCGCAACGCAATTCTCGGTGGCTTCCAGGGCCAGCGTATGTGGACAGACTGGCTTCCGAACGGCGACTTTACCGAAGCGATACTCAATTCAAGCTTTAACTGGAACGGCAAAAAAGAGCCGACGATTCTTGCCACCGAGAACGACGGACTCAACGGAACGGCAATGCTCTTCGGAAAGCTTCTCACGGGCGGCGCGAGCGTTTTCGCGGACGTAAGAACATATTGGAGTCCCGAAGCTGTTGAACGCGTGACCGGCGTTGCGCCGACCGGAAGGGCTGCCGGTGGATTTATCCATCTCATAAACAGCGGTGCCGCTGCTCTTGACGGAACGGGCGAAAGCACCTACGACGGAAAGAACGGCGTGATGAAGCCATGGTGGGACGTCACCGAAAAGGATATAGACGCCATGCTCAAAGCGACCGACTGGGCTCCGGCGAACCTCGGATATTTCCGCGGCGGCGGTTTCTCTTCGCATTTCCGCACCAGAGCCGAAATGCCCGTAACCATGATTCGTGTCAATATCCTCAACGGCAACCAACCGCTGCTTCAAATTGCGGAAGGATATACCGTTGACCTTCCGGACGAGATACATTGTCCGCTCGACGTAAGAACCGACAAGACCTGGCCAACAACGTGGTTCGTTCCGAACCTTACGGGCAAAGGCGCGTTCAGCGACGTTTATCAGGTCATGGCAAACTGGGGCGCGAACCACGGTTGCCTTGCCTACGGTCATATCGGTGCCGACCTTATCACGCTTGCCAGTATGTTAAGAATCCCCGTTTCGATGCACAACGTTGATGAAAGCAGGATCTATCGTCCGCATACCTGGAGCGCATTCGGCACAAAGGATCTTGAAAGCGCAGATTATCGTGCCTGCGAAAGCTACGGCCCGATGTATAAATAAGCAATAAACCGTTACTGCCGGGAAGCATATTTCAGCTTCCCGGCAGATTTTTGGTTTGTTAATGTGACTTTTTCGTGCCTTGAAAAGTATTAGATATAGATGAGAGATAATTTATGTTTACGCTACTTTGAAAAAACGCTGTGCTTTTGTTGAAAAAAGGAGGGTGAGAAGTTTTGGGAAAACTTCGGCGCACTTATGATTCTGAAACAGAGCTTGAAAAAGCTTTTGAGACGTATGCCGACATGGTTTTTCGTCTTGCACTTTCGCGAACAAAAAATAGTACATATGCCGATGATGTTCTCGGGGAGGTTTTTTTGCGCCTTGCTAAAAATATGAAAAAAATGAAAAGCGAAGAACATATAAAAGCGTGGCTTGTTAGAGTGACTATCAACTGTTCCAACACATATTTAAAAAAAATCAGCAAGGAAACTGAATTGCTCGAAACAAAAATCCCGACATTTGATGAAGCAGCGCAGAAAGAGGTCTATTCAGCGGTTCTCTCATTGTCGGAAAAATATCAAACAGTTGTACATCTGTTTTACTATGAAGGGTTTTCAATTAAAGAAATATCTCTTATGTTGAAACAGAGTGAGTCTGCAACCAAAATGCAGCTAAAAAGGGCAAAAGAAAAGCTAAAAACTGTTTTGGGAGATGAATTTTGATGCTTTCCACGAAATACAGGCAGGCAAATGACAGTATTTCTGTTAATGAAAACCGAAAAAATGAACTTCTTGTTTTAATAAAAAACGAAAGAAAAGAAACGGAAAAACGAAAGGGACGAGTGTTTAGGTCTTTTGTAATTATTGCGGTTGTTGTTTTTGCTTTTGCAACAATCGTTGCCATGGGAAGATATTCTGTTTTGATAAACGATATATCCGAATCAAAAGAATCAAATGATTTAGTTGTGCTGAATTTTAATACTGTTGACAGCTTGAATATCAGAAAAAATAAATTGCCGCTTTTTACGGTTGTCGGAGAAGGGAAATATAAAAGAGAAGGATTGCCTTTATTTTTGGAAAAAGCGCTTCCTGTTTTGCCGAAAAAATATGTGAAAGAAAGTGAATTTGATGTTGTTTTCAGCGAAGATTGGAAAGAGTTTTTTGTCAGTTCGTCCTTCGGCGAAGGGGATATTGTAATATTGCTAAACGCAGAACGTTCATCAAGCGAACGGAAAGAGAACACAAATCTTGTTGTTTCAAAACTTGAAGGAAGCGACAAGAAAATTTATTTGTTGGAAAGTCGTGAAGAAAATATGTTTCAGCTCTTTTATTTGAGCCATGAAAACATATTGGTTTCAATTGTGACTTGCGGCATGAAAAAGGAGGAATTTATTGAATTAATCAAGGATATAAAAATTTTGTGATGACAACGAAACAGAATCTTTTCGCAAATTCCACAACAGGAAATTCGATTTATACTTCAAAATGATTATAACGAAAGGATGATTTTTATGAAAAGAAAAACAATTACAATAATGGTTCTTTTGATAGGACTGCTTGCGTGTTGCGTAACAAGTATGGCTGTGTTCGAAAACAGCGATAAGCGTGAGAAAAGCACAACAATTTCCGACGGAAGTGAAATGGCGCAAGATGAAGAAAAAAGTGACATTTCCGAAGATAAATACGTTCGCGAAGGGGATAAAAGGAATTTGCTTGATAACGCCCCGGCTCCAAGCTTTAAGGCAAACAAGGGAACCAAAACAGAGTATTATGATATTGACCAAAGAATAAATCAAGAATATCTTGATTCTGTAGGCGCAAAGCTGCTTCTTAAAGAGGTCATGGCTTACAGTGAATATTCTGAAAAATTTGAAAACGGCGAAAGAATTACGTCTATTGATGATGACCGAATGGTTTGGGTTTTACAGGTGAGTTACCCGAATGGTTACAGCACAAAGGTCGGTGTTTTTGAGAACGCTGTTGTAACTGCGCTTTATGATGCAGAGACCGGATGGTATTTTGGCAGTGGCGTTAAAGGTGTTTGCCGTGAACCCTACAGACGTTAAGCTGATGAGAGTAGAAAAACAAGGTTTGCAAGTGCGGCGCAAAACACTGATTTGTCGCTAAAACCGTTTTTGCCGCAAGGTGAATAAAAAAATTCCGCCGGGAGCACCCCCTCGGCGGAATCTTTTGTTTTGGTGAATTATTCTTCTTCGAACGCGTCTTTGTCAAGACCGCACCAGGGGCAAACCCAATCTTCGGGAAGGTCTTCCCACTTCGTGCCGGGGGCAACGCCGTTGTCGGGGTCGCCGAGCGCCGGGTCATAAACATAGCCGCAGGGGCAAACGTGTTTCATGCTCGTTTTCTTCCTTTCGGTGATTATTTGAAATATCTGTTGAGAAGTCCTTCGAAAGCCTTTCCGTGGCGTGCTTCGTCGCGAGCCATTTCGTGAACGGTGTCGTGAATCGCGTCAAGGCCGTGTTCCTTTGCCATTTTCGCAAGGTCAAATTTTCCCTGCGTTGCGCCGTTCTCGGCGGCAACACGCATCTCGAGGTTTTTCTTTGTGCTGTCGGTGATAACTTCGCCGAGAAGCTCTGCAAATTTTGCTGCGTGTTCGGCTTCTTCGTATGCTGCCTTTTCCCAGTAGAGACCGATCTCGGGATAGCCTTCTCTGTGAGCAACGCGAGCCATTGCGAGATACATTCCGACTTCGGAGCATTCGCCGTTAAAGTTGTCGCGAAGACCGTTGATTATTTCTTCGGGAACGTTTTCCGCTTTGCCGACGCCGACGATGTGTTCTGCCGCCCAGGCGAGCTTTGCGCCGTCTTCGCGTTCTTTCATCTTTGCCTTGCAAATCGGGCAAACGTCAATGGGTTCGTCGCTTTCGTAACCGCAAACGGGGCAATAGTACTTTTTCATAATTGAAACCTCCAAAAAATTGTTAATATATTATTGAGCGTCCTGCTTTTTACAGTCCGGGCAAATTCCGAAAAGCTGTAAATTGCACGAGCGTATCTCACCGTCGAAATCCTTGAACAGCGAGCAAAGACCGTCGCCGTTTTCGGATCTGAGATCGATAATTTTTTTGCAACGCAAGCAGTTGAAATGATAATGCTCGCTTGTGTCTGCGTCAAATCGGTCTCCGATGTCCGTATGGAACTTGATGAGCTGACCTTCACTTTCGAGCAACTTGAGGTTGCGATATACCGTTGCAAGACTGAGCGCCGGGTATTCACCCTTGAGGTCAAAGAAAAGCTGCTCCGCTGTCGGGTGGTCTTTTCTTGAACGCAGCGAGGCGAGAATCGCGTCGCGCTGGCGGCTGTTTTTCAGCATGGTCAGGCTCCTTTCAAATTCAATAACGATAATCGTTATCATTATTATACATAACTTTTTCTTTTTGTCAAGGCTTTTTCAAAAAAATGCGGAAAATTTTTGAAAAAAACTCGGGGCGTGAAAACAGTCGAAAGAAAAGACCCGCTTTTCGCGAGTCCGTTTTCTGTCTCTTTGTTAATGTTTTTTTATTAAAATTTTGATATTTATATTGATTTAAGGGACGCGATTTATTATAATGGTGTTTAACTTGGAAAGTTTTGCATTTTATTAGGCTTTGGAGGTTAAGTCGTATGCCAAAAAGCTCAAAAGATAAGAATCCCGGGGAGGCTGGTTCGCGCCCTTCTTCTGCGCCGAAGCGCTCCCGCGGAAAAAGAAAAAAAGCAAAGAAGAAGCACCCGGTGCTTTTTGCTGTGCTCATCGGCTTGCTTTGCCTGTTCGTGTCGGGCGTTTTGACCGTTGCAATCGTCGGAACGTCGGTTCTCTCCTACGTTGATGAGTTCGTGAACGGCAAGCAGGTGATCGACCTTGATTATTACAAAAGCTCGCAGAGCATGACCTCTATCATGTATTATTACAACGAGGACGGCAAGGCGGTCGAATCCACGCGCCTTCACGGCGAGGAAAACCGAATCTGGGTCAAGTATGAAAAAATGCCGAAGAATCTGCTCTGGGCGTTTGTCTGCTTGGAGGACAAGCGTTTTTACGAGCACAGCGGCGTTGACTGGATAAGAACCATTGGCGTTTTTGTCAAGCCCTCTCTTAACGGTCAGGGAGGTTCAACAATCACTCAACAGCTGATCAAAAACCTGACCGACCAGAAAGATGTCACTTATATCAGAAAGTTCAACGAGATACTGCGCGCGTTGAATCTTGAAAAGTATGCCTCTAAGAAAGATATTCTTGAAGCTTATCTTAACACGGTGTATCTCGGCGCGGGCTGTTACGGTGTTCGTACCGCTGCGGAAACCTACTTCGGAAAGTCCGTAAGCAAGCTCAATATCGCGGAGTGCGCAATGCTCGCCGGTATAACCCAGGCACCGTATTCTTATAACCCATATGTAAATTACGACGCCGCCGTTAAAAGGCAACAGGACTGCCTTTACTATATGCACCAACAGGGAAAGATAACGGACAAGCAGTATCAAAAGGCGCTCAAGACCAAAATCAAGCTTGTCGGACAAAAGGAAGACAGCGACAGCTCTTCCTCTTCAACGCATATCTATTCCTGGTACGAAGAATACGTTATTGACCAGGTGATTTCCGACCTGCAAAGCAAGTACGGCTATGAATATAACGAAGCGTGGCGAATGGTGTATTACGGCGGTTTGAAGATATATTCCGCTGTTGACAAGAGCGTTCAGGAAACACTCGAAAGTATATACGAAAACAAGACCGGCTTCCCCTCGGCGTATCAGGACAGCCGCGGACAATATCCGCAGTCGGCAATGACCATTATGGACTACAAGGGACGAATCGTTGCGCTCGTCGGCGGAACGGGAGAAAAAACAACGAACCGCTCCTATAACCGCGCAACGGATAACCGCGCGAAAAGGCAGCCCGGTTCTTCAATCAAGCCGCTCGGTGTTTACGCCCCCGCGATGGATCTCGGACTCATTTCGCCAACTTCGATGATCCTTGAAAAAGCCATAACGCTCAACGGTGAGGAATGGCCGCGAAACTTCAACGGAGACCACGGCTCCGGAGATTATATCACTGTTCAGGAGGCGCTGGTTCGTTCGCTCAATACCGTTCCGGTAAGGATCCTTAACGAGATGCTCGGTGTCAAATCTGCGTTCGAATATGCCAACGAGCATTTCCACCTCAACCTTTCAACGAACGATATGGATCTCAGTCCTCTTGCCGTCGGCGGAACCAACACCGGCGTAACCACGCTTGAAATGGCTGCCGCTTTTGCGACCTTCGGAAACGGCGGAAAGTATTACAAACCTTACAGTTATTACAAAGTTCTCGACCGTAACGGTGAGGTTATTCTTGATAATACCGATAACGAACCGGAACAGGCGATCAAGACCGCGACCGCAAACTCAATGCTTTCAATGCTTACCAAGGCCGTTACTCAGTCAAACGGTACCGGCTACGGTTCATATATTTCGGGATTCCAGACCTTTGCGAAGACCGGTACGACTTCCGACAACTGCGACAAATGGTACTGCGGAGGAACGCCGCATTATGTGACCGCTGTCTGGTATGGTTATGATTATCGCGCCGACCTCAAGACCGGTTCGAGCAACCCCGCGAAAACTGTTTTCCGCGAAGTTTTCAGCACGATACACGAAGGTCTTGACGAAAAGACCTTTGCCGATGTTATCGAAGAGACCGGCGGAAAAAGAAGCGACGCGAATATTGTCGTTTCAACCGACCCTGTTGTCATCGAAAGCGAAACCGAGGAAGAGGAAACCTCCGAAACAACGACGAAAAAACCGAAGCCGACTCAGGAAAAAACAACGAAGCCGCGCAACACGACCGAACCGACAGTGACGCAAAGCACTGCGCCTTCGACTTCGGCTCCGACAACGACCGCGCCTTCGACGACCGTGCCTTCAACGACCGAGCCGACAACGCCGCAGGCAGAGCCCTCTTCGACCGCGCCGTCGTCTTCTCAGGAACCGGTTTCCGACGAAGAACCGTCGCCGCAGGGGTGATTGAATGGTAATTCTTTCGGTGGATTACGGCGATGCAAGGACGGGGCTTGCCGTTTGCGACAAGCTTGAAATGCTGGCGTCGCCCGTCGGTGTGATTTTTGAAAAGTATGAACCGAAGGTTCTTGAAGCCGTTGCAAAAAAAGCAGCCGAGCTTTCGGCTCAGCTCGTTGTTGTCGGATTGCCGCGAAACATGGACGGTTCGTTTGGCGAGCGAGCCGAAAAATGCGCCGCGTTTTCAAAAAAGCTCTCGGAGCTTTGCGGTGTTGAAACGGTGACGTGGGACGAACGTCTAACAACGGTCAGCGCTCATCGCGCGCTCAACGCGGTGGACGTTCGCGGAAAGAAGCGAAAGAACATCGTTGACGCTGTTTCCGCGGTGATGATTCTTGAAGATTTTCTGCGCTCAAGGCAGAGCTGATTTTGCAAAATAAAAAATGTTCATACAAAAAGGCTGTCGCGTTTGCGACAGCCTTTTTTGCAATTTTTAAAAAACTCAGTGCTTTTCAAGCCACTGTTCCGCTTTGGCTTTTGAAAGGGACTTGATGTCTTCCTTGGTGTAGGGAGACTCGCTGCCGCCGTTTACATAAAGGAAGTAAAGTCCTTTTTCGGTTTGATAAAGACTTTCTTCGAAGCCGGTCTCTTCGCCGAAGCTGCCTTCTGTGTATTTCTTTACAAGAGTTGAAGCTTCAGTGTCATACTCTCTTTTGCAGATTATCTTCTTCATAACAGACATTCCTTTCATGATTCTTATGAATTATTTTATCATTTTTGAATGACTGTTTCAAGCCCCAATATTGTTGAAAATCAACAGTTGCAACTATCGTTTTTGTGCGTTTTGACCAAAAACCGAGCTTTACCACTTGTTTTCAACGTATTCGCAAAATGCATACATATCATCAATCGTGATTTTTGTTCCGTCGTCAAGAACGGCGGTTCCGCTCCAACGTCCGTGAACCTGATGGGTGTGCATTCTCAACATATTCAAAACGTTCATGTCGTTGTGGTTGTCGAAAAGGGGAGTCATGGTGAAATCGAATCTGCCGTCCTCCGAAACGAAATGCCAGGGTTGCATATATTTATCGGGCTTCGGGAACACTTCAACGTCAACCGCTCCGAACTTGTGCGCCTTTCCGTCATAGAAGATGCAGGTCTCCGTTGCGTTGCTTTCGTCGCCGATTCCCCACGTCACTTCGAAACCGAAAAGGTGCTTTTTGCCGTTTTCGTCGGAGACATATGTTGAACCGTTGCCCCAGTACCATACAAGCTGATACGGCGTGTTAACGCGACCCCAGTCGAGGCAGGCGAAGGTGTCCTCTTTCGAAAACTCAAAAACCTGATCGCCGAAACGGAAGCTTCCGCTGCAAGGCATACAGTTTTGCTTTGTCGTCATGAAAAAGCGGTCGGGGTGACCTTTGAACGGAAGGACGGTTGTGATGTTTTCGAGCCCCTGAGGAATATCCATCGTGAAATCGCAAACCACGTCTTTTCCGTTCGCTTTTCCTTTGTAATAAAGGTGCCTTTCGTCTTTGCGGGTGTCAAACTCAAATTCGGCTTTTCCGATTCCCGTAACGGTATATTTAACGTTGTTCGGAACGTCGCCCTTTGTCGGGAGAGTATATTTGTTCTTTCCGCCGACGAAAAGAGCCATTGAGTTTGCAATGGTGCCGCCGGCGAGCTTTTTGCTCTTTTCCGGGTCGGTGACGTCAATGAGCGCCGCCGAAACATAGCCTCCGAGCGAGATGTTCGCGAAGCTTATTTGAACCATATACTTTCCGTTGCAGATTTGATAAAAGTCCCACTCCTTGGAACGCATCGGGTGCTTCACCTTTTTGTTGTCATAGGTGAAGAGCATATGGCGCGCCCAACCGGGCGAAAGCAGCGTTCCGTCGTCTGCGAGCAGGGGAGTTTCTTGGGTATATTCTTTTTGTGCGCTTTTGAACTCGCCTTTGAGCCAGGACGGGTATGTTCTCTTGGTTTCTGTGCTCATCGTATTTTCCTCCTAACGCGGCTTTCGTTGCCGCTCTTTTCTATAATTATAGCAAAAGGCGCCTTCCTTTGCAACAAAAACGCTCTTTTTTAAAATTAAACTTGATTATGCGAAACAGCCTGTGTTATAATAATGCTGCGACACAAGTTAATAATACAATACTCCGAGTTTGTTTCAACGGCTATATTCTTTTGCAGAAAGTGCATTCTCTGCTTTTATTTTCCGTATGAGCAAGCTCTGGAAGTTTTTAAAAGTAACTTGTGTCGCAGCAATGGAGTTATGCATTTTCCGGTGTGCGTAACTTCGTGTTGCGCACACTTTTTATTTTTAGGAGGAAAAAAGAAATGTTTAACAACATTGGAAGCAAAATCAAAGGATTGGCAATTGTTATAAGCCTGGGCGGAATTACCCTGAGTCTGGTAACCGGCATAGTTCTTTATGCACTTTCAGATGTGTTTTTTGAAGAACTTGGAATAATAGCAATAGTGATTGCGGTGCTCGGCTCTGTTTTGTCGTGGATTGGAAGCTTTTTTGCATACGGCTTCGGTGAGCTGATCGAAAACTCGGCAAAAATCGCAAAAAGCGGAAAAATGGCGACCGACAACCGCATTCAAAAGCTGAATGAGCTTCGTGCGCAGAACCTGATAACCGAAGAGGAATACAGCAAAAAGGTTGAAGGGGTCTATCAAGAGCAGAGAAACGGAAGGTGAACAAAATGGAAAATTTGAAACGTTCCTCCGGAAAAGAACAATTCACAACGATTCTTGCCGTTGCTTCTGTTCTCTTTGAGATAATCGCTACTTTTTTTTATGGTAAATGTGGAGTATTTTACTCATGGCTAAATTTGTTAGATCTTGCAATTTGGGCTGTATATTTGTTCGCTTTGAAGGAAAAAGAGAATTTCTCGATATTGCCATTAGCTCTTGTCGCCTGGTCTGCGTTGAAGACTTTTTTAGCTATAATCTTGAATTTCTATGGTATTAGTAAATCGGATGATATGGAAATGTCCGTGCCTTGGGCATCTATTGTGATTTGTATCTTGCTGATATTAACAACATTCATGATAACAAAGAAAAACCCTTTTTCATATATTCCCTTCGTTATCCTGTGTGGATATTATGTTGTAAAGCTTATATCTTTGGTGCTCATTTTTGTTAGTACCGATCTTCCTTCTTCATACGAAATATGGAAATGGAATTTGCTTGGCAATATAACCAACTATGCCGCTTATTTGACTTGTTATTTGTCTATGGCTCTGTTTTTTAAACATAATATCACAAAGCTCACTGTAAAGCTCAAGCCTAAAGATGAAGCTCTTGATACACAGAACTTGTTGCTTAGACTGAAAGCGCAGCTTGACTCGGGCGAAATCACCGAAGAAGAGTACGACGAAAGGCGCTCGAAAATACTCGAAACCCTATAATTAAAGCTAAATCAAATCCGGAATAAAAAGGCGCAGTTGGGAGTAGCTGCGCTTTTTTAATGCGTAATTATAAATAAGCATGAGCTTGGGACGTGTTCACAGAATGTTTACAAAACAAACATGACAATGCAACAGTGTGACAACAAAAAGTTACGCTCCTGTTACGCTGAATATGTTATACTTGCCTTGAACAGCATGATTCGGAATGCGATTTTTGATTTTAAATTACGAATTATGAATTAACGAAAGGACTGATTTCATGGCAACAAATTTGAAAAAGCTTATCTCCGTCGTTTTGGTTGTGCTTATGTGCATGACTGCGGCACCGCTCGGCGGTTTTGTCGGAATTGAGTTGGGCTTCGGTGCAAACGCACTCCCGTCAACCGGTTGGTCACCGAACGGTTCACTCGGTGAAAACATCTCCTATACACTTGACGAGGAAACGGGTGTACTCAAAATCACGGGAACCGGTGAAATGAACAATTTCAACATGGCATCGACAAGTTGGTATTCTCCGTTTTTGCAAAACGAAAAAATTAAAATCGTTGAAATCGGAGAGGGAATAACTTCACTCGGCGATATGTTGTTTTACGAATGTTCGGGCATCGTGTCCGTCAGCTTGCCGAACACACTCAAAACAATTGGCAACAAAGCATTTGCGGGCTGCAAAGGACTTGTGAAAATAACAATACCCGACAGCGTTACAACGATTGATATCGAGGCATTCTGTGACTGTTCGAGCCTGTCGGAAATACAATTCGGAAATTCATTGGAGGAAATAGCTGTTTTGGCATTTTGTCGCTGTACTGCTTTGACAAGCTTGACGCTGCCGAACAGCATAAAAACAATCGGAACTTCGGCATTCAGCGATGCGCCTCTGACAAGCATCAAATACATCGGAACGCAAGAGCAGTGGGAAAAAGTCACTGTTGTAACCGGTAACGAAGAAATTACCGATTTGACAATCACATTCATTAACACCGCAAACAAAATCGGTGACAATGTTTATTACGATTTTGATTCGGAAACGGGTGTGTTGAACATTGTCGGCACGGGTGCGACTTATGATTATGATCATACTAATGCTGCATTCCTAAGCAAAAACAAAATCACATCCGTGACGGTCAACAAAGGTGTCACGGCTTTGGGCAAATATCTTTTTGCGGATTGTTACTCGATTACAAAAGTGAATTTGCCGTCTTCTCTCGAATCCATCGATGAGTGTGCTTTTATTAACTGCGTGAAGCTTTGGGCTATTGCAATTCCCTCCAAGGTTAAAACAATCGGGTCTTATGCATTTATGGACTGCGGTCTTCAAACGGTCACATTCTCCGAGGGTCTTGAATCCATAGGCAGCGGGGCATTTGCCGAAACATTGATTGAAAATGTATCCGTTCCCGACAGCGTGACTTCGGTCGGTTCGTATGCTTTCAGTGATTGCGACAAGCTTAAATCCGTCAGCATCGGAAAAGGTGTCAAAAGAGACAATTTTATCGGCATGTTTAACGGGTGTGATGCAATTGAAACAATCACCGTCGATGCCGACAACGAACAGCTCAAGAGCGTTGACAATGTTGTTTATGACAAAGACATAACTGCGGTTTGTTTCTATGCACCGGAAAAAACGCAAGTGACTTTCATTGTTCCCGATACGGTGACTTCAATAAGTCATGCATCATTCCTCTGCCACTCCAATCTGAAAAAGCTTGTTATCCCTGTCGCTCTTGCCGAGGTGGATGAATATGCATTCGGCAAACTTGCTCCCTTGACCGATATTTATTATATGGGAACACAGGAACAGTGGAATGCGATTTGGATTTCCAATGACGGTAACGATATGTTTGACAATGCGACAAAGCACTTTTCCCATGTTCATTCCGAACAGTCATTTGTTGTTGATGAAGCTGCCACATGCACAACGGCAGGCTCAAAAACATGCATTTGCGAATGCGGATATACATACTCGGCTGCCATTGCCGCCGCACACTCCGACGGCAAAGATGACCTTAACAACATTTGCGACAACTGCGGAGAATATATCGGTTCTTATTCACTCACTGTCGGCACTAACGAAAATGTTCCTTTTTCGAGTGCATTTGACACTGTGTTTGAATGCGTGAAATTCGTTCCGAGCGAGAGCTGTGAATATGTCGTTTCGTTGAGCGGAATATTTGATTCAGTAATTGTCGAAGTTTTTGATTTTGCCGATAACGGTTATCACAAGCTTACCGGTGCCGTTTTGGAGCAAGGCGAAACAATGGAATATGATTTTGCTGCGGGCGAAACTTATTATATGTTCTTCCATTTTGCCCTTGCTTCAACCGAAACTTGCACGGTTGTGATTCAAAACGGTTGTTTGCACACAAAGGGAACCGTTCAAGACTGTCTGGGATGGGTTTGCACAACTTGTCAAAAGCACTTCGGTGAAGTGAATCCCGAAAAACATGTTTGGAAAGCCAACGGACAATGTGAATTATGCTCTGAATGGCACGACCACACGGGATTGATTGTGAACGGTGAGTGTTCGGTGTGTCATTACCAACTTCCTGTTGAATTGATTTCGGGCACCGAGAGTTCATATTACAATAAATTTGCTTCCGCTCTCACGGCGGCAAAAGACGGCGATACGATAAAGTTCCGCAGTTGTGTTGTGGATATGACCAGGATGCATACCGTAAACAAGGCAATAACAATTGACTTGAACGGCAACGTGTGGGATCAACCGTCAAGTTATAGCATAGAGGTGAATGCCAACGTCACATTCACCGATTCCGTCGGCGGAGGAAAATGCAGTTTTTCCGTATGTGTCAATTCTCTTTGCACATTTGAAGGCGGCTTGTACAGAAGTGTGAAAATTACCGATAATCTTGCCGACACCGTTCTTTCCGATTTGGTTCCTCAGTGTGTCAAAGGATATAAATATTCAGGCACTTATGATAATGAAGCAAAAGAATATAAATACACTCTCGATGGAAACGTTGATTTGAACAATGTAACATTTTATGACAACATAGCGTTTGTCGTTGAACACACATTCGGTGATACGGTTGCGACAAAGGCTGCCACATGCCTTGCAAAAGGAAACGATGCTTACAAGCAGTGCACGGTTTGCCAAAACTATTTTGCCTCGGATGCAAAAGCTTCCGCATTGGGCAGTGACAGTGTCGCATTGTTCGAAAAAGCACAGCTTGAACATTCCTATACGGGTGAATATAAGTCGAATTCCGACGGCAAAGACGGCACACATTCGAAAAAATGTGTGAACGGTTGCGGTGAGTACGGAATCGAAACCGTCCACGTTTGGGACAACGGCACAATGACCGACCCCGCAACTCACACAACAACGGGTGTGATGACTTACTCTTGCGAGTGCGGTGCAACCTATACCGAAGAAATAGCCAAGCTTGAGGAGCACACTTATGTTGATACCCTTGTCGCTCCTACATGTACTTCACAGGGCTACACAACACATGAATGTGCATGCGGAAGCAAATATACGGATTCTTATGTCACGGAATTGGGACACGAATTCAAAGAGGGCAAGTGCACAAGATGCGAAGCCGTTGACGAGAATTATGTCGATCCCGACCCCGATGACAACACAGAGCCAACCCCCGACCCTGACAACAATCCCACGGAGGATGACAATTTCGATTGCGATTGCATTTGTCACAATTTGAACAAGTTTGTTCGGTTCTTCTACAAAATCGCACGCTTCTTCTGGATGATTTTTAAAATAAATCAGACTTGTTCTTGCGGAGCGGTTCACTACTAAGCAATAACAAAAAGGCGCAGTTGGGAGTAGCTGCGCCTTTTTTGTCGCGAAAACGCCCGCCCCAAAAAGTAAAAATAAACTTTCAAAAACCGTTGACAAACCTCTTTACTTCTGCTATAATCACTAATACCGCGTGTCATGGGCGGCTTTTGCCAAAAGCAGTTTCCTCTGCGCCTGAAGCAGCGAGTCCATAATAAAGGAATGAAAGAAAATGTACGCAATTATCCAGACCGGCGGAAAGCAGTACAAGGTCTCAGTCGGTGACGAGATCTTCGTTGAAAAGCTGAACGCCGAAGCAGATGACGATATCACTATCAGTGAAGTTGTCGCTGTTGCAGCAGACGATGCATCTATCAAAGTCGGCGCACCTTTCGTGGAGGGCGCAACCGTCAACGCTAAGGTCGTTAAGAACGGCAAGGCGAAGAAAATCACTGTCTCTACCTATAAGGCAAAGAAAAACGCCAAGCGTAAGATGGGTCACAGGCAGCCTTACACCAAGCTTCAGATCACTGCGATCAACGCCTGAAAATGATTCGTGCAAAAATCTTCTCGTCGGGCGGCGTCCTGTTCGGCTTTGAGCTCAGCGGCCACAGCGGCTACGCCGAGTTTGGTAGCGATATCATCTGCGCGAGTGTTTCTTCCTGTGCATACATGGTCGCGAACACCGTTACCGATGTTTATCATATCGACGCGGAAATTGAGGTCGAAGACGGTTTTTTGAGCTTGACTGTCCCTCTTTCAAAAGCGAAAGAGCTTCAAAAACTCTTTGAGGGCTTTTCCTTACATCTCAACGCGCTGGCGGAAGAACATCGCGAATACTTAAAGGTTCAAAACGAAATTATCCACAATTAACACGGAGGTGCAAACACAATGCTTAAAATCAACATTCAGTTGTTCGCTCATAAAAAAGGTATGGGTTCAACCCGTAACGGCCGTGATTCCGAGTCAAAGAGACTTGGCGTTAAGCGTGCCGACGGTCAGTTCGTTCTTGCAGGCAACATCCTTGTAAGACAGCGCGGAACTCACATTCATCCGGGCAACGGCGTTGGCAAGGGTTCCGATGACACCCTCTTCGCTCTCGTTGACGGAAAGGTCAAGTTTGAGCGTTACGGAAAGAGCCGCAAAAAAGTCAGCGTTTACGCTATTGAGCAGTAATTGCAAAAACTTCGGGGCTGTCGCGAAAAGCGACAGCCCCTTTTGCTTTGTTTTCATTTCAGCTTAACTTCAATGACAGCGTCGGGACTTGAATAAACCGTTTTGAGCCCCGCGGCTTTTTTGAAAGACTTTAACCTAAAATAATAGGTCTTTCCTTTTTGAAGATCGCTCACCGAATAAGAGGTTGAATCCTTTACCGTTGCGAGTTTTTTAAAGTTTCCGTTCGGAGAGGAAGATATATATATCACATATCCGGTGACATATTTTTGCTCTTTCCATTTCAGCGTGACTGTGCCTTTCGCGCTTTTGACCGCCGTGAAAGAAGGGGTCGGTGGCTTGGTCAAAAACTTTGCCGGCGCGGAATAGACGGAAAAAAGCTTTTCCTTTCCATCGGTCTTGAAGGCGCGGATGACGACCTTGTATTTTGCGCCGCGCGAAAGCTTTGAAAAGCTGAGGCTCGTTTTTTTCGTGTCGGTGCTTTTGATGAAATCGCGCTCTCTGAAAAGATATACTCTGTATCCCGTGGCGCCGGGAACTTTTTTCCATTCGGCAACGGCGCTGTTCCCTTTGACGTTGGCGGTGACCTTTTCCGTCTTTGGCGGAACAATGCTGAAGGAAAGGGTGCAGCTTCCGCTGTAAGCGCCGATGAAGGTCACCTTCGCGGTGTATTTTCCGGTGTTCTTTCGTCCGGAGGAATACTTAACGGTGAAGTCGCTTTTGTTTTTCAGCTTTTTTCCCGTTGTGTCGGTGACGGTGACGGTCGGAGTGTGTGCTTTGCCGTCATATGTAAAAGTGGTTTTTGAAAGATATATAAGGTCAATTTTCTCAATGGGTTCGGTTTTAAGCTGCTTTTTGCAATATGAGCAGCTCACTGTCATCGTTCCGTCGTCTTTTGTTGTTGCTCTTTTTTCGACGGAGGTTTTTCTTGTGTGCGGTGCGAGCGGAAGGGCGGTGGGCTTTGAAAGTTCTTCGTTGCAAACGCCGCAACGGCTGCCTCCGGTGTAACCGTGCGAAACGCAGGTTGACAAAACCTCGCGACCGATGACCTCGGTGTGTCCCGTTGCGCCGATTTCCGCCGCTTCACCGCTCATTTTTTTGCAAAGCGAGCAGTATACGCCCGAGGTTTTTCCGCTTCCGACGCAGCTCGGCTCGACGAAGGGCGTGACCTCAAAAAAATCGGTGTGGTCGCACGCGAGGTCGGCGAACAGAAATTTGTTTTCTTCGCAAAGTTCTTTGATTTTTTCTTCGTTTAAAGAGAAAACGCGGGTTTGATAAGGAACGCCGTCGCTTTTTTCGAAAGCGTCTTTTCCTGTTTCCTTCGGCAAAGCGGGGAGAACTATTGTCAAAAGATCGCATTCGCCGAACGCTGCTTCTCCGATGACTTCAACGCTCGACGGGATAACGATTTCCGTCAAACCGCACGCGAAAAAAGCCCCGGCTTCGATCGTCTTGAGCGTGTCGGGAAGAACCGCTTTCTTGAGCGAAACGCAGCCGCGAAAAGCACTTTCTTCAATTGTTTCGAGTCCTTTCGGAAGAATGATTTCTTTCAGTTCGTCGTGCCCTTTGAAAGCCTCTTTCCCGATTGTTTTAACCGCAATTCCCTCAATCTCGTTCGGAACGATGAGCGTGTCCGAGACGCTTTCGGATATGCCCGTGATTACAACTCCCGATTGGGTCGGTTTATAGAGGTATTCGTTATATTGAAGCTGTGTTGCCGAGCAATGCCGCGAAAGCAAAAACAGCAGTGTAAAGGCAAAAAGGGCGAAAAGCGCCGTCTTTTTTTTGCTCATTTCGGTGTTCAATCCTTTTCAAAAGAAGGTCTGCAAGCGAAAACGCTTGAAATAAGTATATCATATATTGCAAAAATTGTAAACCTGCGCGGGTGATGCGAAGTCTTGAAAACGAAGACTTGATTTTTTCCCGACAGAGTGATAAAATAAACTCATTATTCGGAAAGGAGCGATTTTAATGCACTTGCAGGAGTCGGGTGAAATGTATCTTGAAACCATTCTCATTCTCTCGAAAGAACAAACCACCGTTCGTTCTCTTGATATTGCGGACCACATGGGGTTCTCGAAGCCGAGTGTCAGCCGCGCTGTCGGTTTGCTGAAAAGCGGCGGATATATAACCGTCGATGGCAACGGCTATATTGCTCTGACTGATATCGGACGCGAAGTCGCGGAAAAGATTTATGAACGCCACACTGTTTTGACCGAGGTTCTGATTCGTCTCGGCGTCAGCAGAGAGGTCGCTCTCGAAGACGCCTGCAAAATGGAACACGTCATCAGCGACGAATCGTTTGAAGCGGTGAAAAACTATCTCAAATGATCCAAACCCATAAATCAAAAAGGTTATAATTCACGTTACTTAAAGCTCGGTGAATTATAACCTTTCTCTTTTTGTCAAAAAACGTTCGGCTTTTCGGCGCTCTTAAAATGTTCCTTCTGTCGAATAGACCCACAAAAGTTTCGGAAGCATGAGCAAAAACCTCGGAAGCCAGGATGTTAACGTGTAGGTCGCAAGCGAGAGGAAGGACGGAACGACACTCAGAGCGTACGAAACGACCCCTGTTTCGTTGCTTTCGCTGCGGGAAGGCGTGTTCTTTCCTGTTTCTTTTGTGAGCGTGAGTGTATCAATTTTCGTAACAACGTCGTTGCCGTCTTCGTCCTTTTGGTCGGCGAGTATATATGCGTCGAGGGTGAGCGTTCCGCCGTCAACGGTTATGTTTGAAAAGCAGCCGCCGACGTTGGTCTCCGCGCTGCTGTTCCAGTCTGCGCCGTTCCAGTAATTCGCCCAACCGTCCTTTTGAATGGTGAGCGCGCCGATGAAATCGGTGTCAAGAAAATATTCGGCGAGGAAAGAGCGAACCTGATAGCGTTTCGAACCCGCCGTTCCGGAAAGGACATAGGTCGTTCCGCTTTCGTCAAGGCGATTGTCTTTCAAAGCCTTCGTTCTGAGATACATATGGTCGTGACCGGAAAAGACGATATCGACATTGTTTTTGTCAAGCACTTTCGTGAGCGACTCTTGAAGATAAAGTGCGTCGGGCCATTTTCCGTCTTTTCCGAGAGTGTAGGGTGACTTGTGCATAAAGACGATTTTCCAGTCTCTGTCGGTTGAAGAAAGGTCGTTTTGCAACCACTTGAGCTGCGCTGTTGAAACGGAAAGAACGTCGTTGGTGTTGAGCACGGAAAAATGCGCGTTGCCGTAATCGTAGGAATAGTTCACGCCGTTGAGGTTTTGCACGCTTTCGCTCGTGTCAAGGGCAAACATATTGTTGAACCAATGCCAAACGCCGAGACCGTCGTGGTTGCCGGCGACCGGAACGAGCGTGACGTTTCGGTTAAGCTCGCCGAAAACAGAGTCATAAAGATCCCATTCTTCGTTCGTGCTGTCGTTCGTGAAATCGCCGAGATTGACAACGAAATCAGCGTTCGGGTTTTGCTCCAACGCTTTTGAAAGGACGGCTTCTCCTTTTTCGAAGTTTTCTTTTGACGAAGCCTGAACGTCCGCAATGGCAACAAAGCTGAGGCGGCTGTCGCCGTCATCGGTTGTGAAAGAGCCGCTTTCGCTCCAAACCGAACCGTTGCCGACAACGTAGGTGTAGTCCGTTCCGCTTTCAAGGCCGGAAACGACGACTTTGTGAAAGAACATGCCTTCCCATTCGCCGCATTCCGCTTTCGAAAAGCTCAAAGAGGACGAAACGTCTTCTCCGTTTTTGAAAATTTTAACGACCGAGGTGGTTTCGCTTTTGGTGTACCAGCAAAAACCGCGAGTGGTTTTTGTGTCTTCATTAACGCAAACGCTCAGCCTTCGAACGGCGAAGTCTTCGTTATTGGCAAAAGCGAAGGCGGAGCAGGAGAAAAGCAGCGCAAGGCAAAGCAGAACACAAAGCGTTTTTTTGAATGTTTTTTTCATGGTTGTTCTCCTTTTTCGAAAAAATCTTTTCTTGAGTCGGCGAGAGTGAAGTTCAACACGCCGAAGAATTTGTGTGAGTCTTGGTTAAATTATAAGTCCGCGTCCGATGAAAAGTCAACCCAAAATAAAAAACATTTGCCAATTTCATGTTTGTATTGTATAATGTGAGATGATTGAAGAATTACGCAAAAAAACGAGTGAGGTCATTTGCTTATGATAAAAAGCAAATTTGAATGGTTTAAGCTTGATAATGCCGCCAAAATTTTTCCCGGTCAAAACTCAAAAACATGGTCAAACGTTTTCAGAATCGGAGTTGAACTCAAAGAAGAGGTTGACCCCCTTCTTTTGAAAAAAGCGCTCAGGCGCACGCTCTTTCGTTTGCCGTGTTTTGACGTGAGAATAAGAGCGGGCTTTTTCTGGTATTATTTTGAAAAAAACCCGAACGACCCTTTGGTAATGGAAGACGTTAAGAACATCTGCTATCGCGTCCGTTTCAAAGAAAACGGAGGTTATCTTTTTCGCGTGTTTTATCACGGAAAGCGAATAGCCGTTGACGTTTATCACGCGCTTTCCGACGGTTACGGAAACACGGTTTTCGTTTCAACTCTCGTTGCGCAATATCTTCGCCTCAAGGGATATGACATTCCTTCCGGCGGAATGGTGCTTGATCTTGACGATGAGCCCAGCGAAGACGAAATGTACGACGCATACAACCGCTTTGCTTCTTCGAAGGCACCGTATAATCGGCGCGACAAAGTGGTTTATCATGTTTCGGGAACCAAAGCCGGGCGGCATATGTGCAATTATACCGTCGGGATAATGTCCTTTGAACAGGTACACAAAATTTCAAAAAGCTACGGAGTGACCGTTACCGAGTTCTTTGCCGCGTTACTGATGGATATCCATTATCAAAAGCAGAAAAACGAAAGAAAAAAACAACGCGAAGTGTCCGTTCAAATACCTGTCAACCTCAGAAAGTTTTTCGAAACGAACACCCTTCGAAATTTTGTTTTGTGCCTTCGTGTGAAAATGGATCCCAAAATGGGTGAATACAGCTTTGAAGAATTGCTGAAACTGGTTTCGCTCCAGCTTCGGCTCGTGAACAACGAAAAGACTGTCAATTCCATGATGACGCAAAACCTTAAAATTGAAAAAAATCCCTTTGCGAAGTTCTTCCCTCTGTTTGTCAAAAACCTCTCTGTCGGAATAACCTTTCTGCTCACCGGAGAACAGACCACTTCGGCGCTGCTTTCGAACATCGGACCTGTGGATATACCGCAGCAAATGCAGCAGCATATAGAAAAATATCTTTTCTTCACCGGCCCCGGAAAGCTTAATGCTGCCCGCTGCGGCGTTATCAGCATGGGCGACAAACTTGCTTTCACTTTTTCAAATTGCTACGAAGAAAGCGATATAGAGCGAGAGTTTTTCACCCGACTCGTAAAAATGGGCGTTCATGTTAAAATTGAAAGCAATCGCTGATGAAAGAATTGTAAAAAAAGGAAGTAACCGCTATGTCATACTGTGTAAATTGCGGCGTGGAGCTTGACCGCAGCGCAAAAAAATGTGCCCTTTGCGGAACACGCGTTCTCAATCCGAACGAGCCGAAAAAAGAAGTCGAAGCCGAATTGACTCCCTTTTCGGAAAAACCGTTTTATCCAAGCGAAATAAAGCGCCGCTTTGTGGCGTATGTGATAACCATGGTGTTGCTCATTCCGAACATAGTTTGCACCTTCATAAACGCTTTGTTCTTAAACGAGGGCTTCTGGTCTTTTTATATCAGCACGACCTCGTTTCTGGTATGGGTCGTTTTTGTCTTTCCGTTTTTCACGAAAAAGCTGCGACCATATTTGATGTGGCTGTTTGACACGGTCGCGGTGTGTGCCTATGTCTTTTTCTTTTTCGTCATGGGCTATGACGGCAGCGATCGCTGGTATTACAACACCGCCTTGCCGATAATCCTCGCGGCGTCGCTTCTGGTTGTCATATATATGATCTGGTTAAAACACAAAAAGCGCCACTGGGTATTGAAATTTTTGTTCATCACGGCGGAGACGGCGGTCTTTTCCTTTCTTTTCGGAACGCTGCTTGAGCTCAATTGGGGTGTCGGCTACGCGTTTGAAATCGGAGTTATCGTGTTTGTCTGTTGCCTTGCGCTCGTCGGTTTTTTGGCGTATTGCTATCAAAGCCGTCATATGCGTGCATGGCTGTCTAAAAAATTCTTTGTTTAAACGCGGAGAAAGTTATGGATAAATACACCGCTCTTGAAACCTTTTTCGGCTATAAATCTTTTCGCCCCGGTCAGGAAGAGCTGATTGACAGCATTCTTTCCGGTCGTGACACGCTCGGCGTCATGCCGACGGGTGGCGGAAAGTCGGTCTGCTTTCAAATTCCGGCGCTGTGTCTTTCGGGTGTTGCGATTGTTATTTCTCCGCTTGTTTCGCTGATGAAAGATCAGGTTTCGGCTCTTTTGCAAAACGGAATACCCGCCGCTTATATCAATTCAACTCTGACCGAAGAAGCGTTGCGAACGACCTGCTATTACGCCGCCAGGAGGGAATACAAGCTTTTGTATGTCGCTCCGGAACGGCTTTCTTCGCGCAGCTTTCGAGAGCTTTGCTCTCTTTTGGAGGTTTCGCTGATCTGCGTTGACGAGGCGCACTGTGTTTCGCAGTGGGGACATGATTTTCGTCCGGATTATTTAAAAATACATGATTTTATCGAGTCATTTGAAAAACGTCCCGTGGTCTGCGCTTTTACCGCAACGGCAACCGAAAGGGTTCGGTCGGATATAGTTGCGCTCCTCGCGCTCAAAAAAGCGTTTGTTCATGTCGGCAGCTTTGACAGACCGAATCTTTATTTTGAAGTTGCAAGACCGCTCAACAAGTTCAACGCGCTCAAAAAATATCTTGACCTCTTTTCCGGAAAAAGCGGAATAGTCTATTGCGCAACGAGAAAAAACGTTGATGAGCTTTGCGACCTTTTGACTGTTGACGGCTATAACGTCACCAAGTATCACGCCGGGCTGACCGCCGAAACAAGACGTCGAAATCAGGAGCTTTTTTCCTCCGATATAAAGGACGTTGTTATTGCCACGAACGCTTTCGGAATGGGAATTGACAAAAGCAACGTTTCTTTTGTGATTCATTATAATATGCCCGGTGACCTTGAAAGCTATTATCAGGAGGCGGGTCGCGCGGGTCGCGACGGCGAAAGCGCAAGCTGCATTCTTCTTTATTCCGGCGAAGACATCGTTGTTCAGCGCTATTTTATTGACCACACCGAAGAGAACGAAGAGCTTTCGCTTTTTGAAAAGGAAAAACTCAAACGCGCTCGTCTTGAACGACTCGGAACAATGATTGCCTATTGTGAAAGCACCGCCTGCCTGAGAAGCTTCATTCTTTCCTATTTCGGGGAGCGTTCGCCGAAAAAATGCAAAAACTGTTCGGTCTGTGTCGGCGCGATGAGGTCTGTTGATGTCACCGTTGAAGCGCAAAAGGTTCTTTCCTGCGTTTCGCGCGTCAAGGAGTCCGAGCCGCTTTCGGTCGTCTCCGCCGTGCTTCGCGGCGAAACCGATCGCTACATAAAAGAACGCGGCTATGACCTTCTTTCAACCTTTTCTCTTTTGGCGGATAAGACGCGCGAAGAAGTTGACGGTTTCATCGGCTTTCTCCTTTCGTGCGGTTGCCTTTCGCAAAAGGAGGACGGCGCGCTCGCTCTCACCGCGCGGTCGAGAGGAGTCCTTTTTCGCTCGCGTCGCGTTCGCCGCGAAATTGAAAGGCGGCCGACGCCGAGCAAGAAGGCTGACCCGCTGCTGTATTCCGCTCTCTTGAAGCTGCGCCGCGAGATAGCTCGGCGCGAGAGCATTCCGCCTTTTACGGTGTTCACCGATGCAACGCTGCGAGCGATAGCGAAAGCGAAGCCGCTTGACCGTCGGGAGCTGCTTGCCGTTCCGGGCGTTTCGCTTCAGAAGGAGCGAAAATACGGCGAGGCTTTTTTAAAGCTGATTATTGAAAACTGTACCAAATAATGTTATAATATTTTTTTACGAAAGGAGCGTTTGCGATGCCAAGAAAAAAATGGTGCGTTTCTCGCATTGACAAAGAAAAAGCAAGTCAGCTCGCTGCTGCCTGCTCGCTTGACCCGTTTGCCGCGCTCCTGCTTGTTTCGAGGGGGATAACGGAAAAGGCGCAGGTTGACTCCTTTTTCGAACAGGAGACCGCTTTGTGCGACCCGTTCCTGCTTCGCGACATGGACAAAGCGGTTCGAAGAATCGAGCTTGCCGTTGAAAACGGCGAAAAAATCGCCGTTTACGGCGACTATGATGCGGACGGCGTCACGGCTTCTTCGCTGCTGTTTCTGTTTCTTGAAATGCTCGGTGCCGACGTTGTTTGCTATATTCCCGACAGGGAGACCGAAGGCTACGGACTTAACATGAACGCGATTCAAACTCTTTTTGAAGACGGCGTTCGGCTCATTGTGACTGTCGATAACGGCGTTTCTGCTTTGAAGGAAGCCGAAAGAATCAACGAACTCGGAATGGACCTTGTCGTTACCGACCACCATAAGGTCGGCTCCGTTTTGCCGAAAGCCGTTGCGGTTGTTGACCCGCACAGGGAGGACGATGACTGCGAGTTTGAAGATTGGGCGGGCGTCGGCGTCGCGTTTAAGCTTGTCTGCGCTCTTTCGGGCGGCGAAAGCGAGGATATTCTCGAAAGCTTTGCGGACCTTATTGCAATCGGAACAATAGCGGACGTTGTTCCTCTTACCGGCGAAAACAGGGAAATAGTCCGCCGCGGACTTCAAAAGATAAATTTCGGCGAGAACCCGGGTGTCAAAGCGCTTCGCGAAATTTCTTCAACCTCCGACCGCGTTCTTTCCGCGAACGGAGTGGCTTTTTCAATCGTTCCGCGAATCAACGCAATCGGTCGCACCGAAAGGGCGGATAAGGCGTTTGAACTTCTGATAAGTCAGGACGATGAACGCGCTCATGAAATTGCGTGTGAAATTGACGTTGCAAACTCCAGAAGGCAGGAGCTTGAACAGCAGATAATGCTCGAAGTTGAACGAAAAATCGAAAGCGACCCTTCAATGGCTTTTGACCGCGTTCTCGTTTTTGACGGTGAAGGCTGGCACGGCGGTGTTATCGGAATAGTTGCCGCGAGGTTCGTTGACAGATATCTTCGTCCCTGCATCGTAATTACCGGCGACGGCGTTTGCGCAAAAGGCTCCGGGCGAAGCATTGAAGGCTTCTCGCTTTATGATGCAATCAACAGCGTGTCCGACCTTTTGACTCATTTCGGCGGCCACCCGCTTGCCGCCGGGTTCGGCATAGCTTCAAAAGATATTCCCGAGTTCAGAAGAAGAATAAACGAATACGCGAAAACGGTGCAAATGCCGTTTGTTCAAACGCGTCTTGACTGCCGCTTGAAGCCGCAGTTTATTTCGGCGGAGCTTTTGCCGGTGATAGACAGCCTTGAGCCCTTCGGCGCGGGTAATCCGCAACCGATTTTCGGCCTTTTTGATATGACGATCGCTTCGATACAGCCGCTCAAAGGCGGAAAGCATATTCGTCTTAATCTCACAAAGGACAACGCAAACATAAGCGCGCTGAAATTTTCGACCCCGTTTGACACTTTTCCCTATCGCAGAGGCGACTGCGTTGACCTTGCGGTCAGGCTCGAAAAGAACGAATATATGGGTCAGACAAAGGTCAGCGTCTACATAAAAGATATTCGTATGGCAAAAACTGACGATGAAACATATCTGAGAAGTGTTCGCCTTTACGAAAAAATTCGTCGCGGCGAAAGCATAAAGCCCGAACACGCGTCTCTCGCTCGGGTCGAACGCAGCTTCGTTGCCAAAGTTTATCGCTATATCAAAAACGAGGGCGGCTTTTTCGGCGATACCGATATCCTCTGCTATCGCCTCGGTGACGACGGCTCTTCCGCCTGTCGGGTAATGTTGGCGATTGATATCCTTTGCGAACTTGACGTTCTTAAAAAAGAAGAGGGAAAGATTCTTCTTTATAACACAGAGAAAAAAGTTGACCTTCAGGATTCCGCGTTGATGGTGCAACTTGAAGCTTTGACAGCGAAAGGAGGGTGATTTTTACGGACGGTCACTACGAAAACGACGGCTTTGAAAAGCTGTTGAAAACAATAAAAACCGCGGGCTTTTCCGAAGCGGATATTGCGCGAATAACCGACGCGTATCGTTTCGCCGAAAAGTCGCATCTCGGTCAAAAGCGGCGTTCCGGCGAGCCGTATATCATTCACCCGGTCGCCGTGGCTCAGATACTTGCCGAAATGGGCATGGACGCAGATTCGCTTTGCGCCGCGCTGCTTCATGACGTTGTTGAAGATACTCCGGTAACGGCGCAGGAAATTCGCCAAAAATTCGGCGAAACCATTGAACAGCTTGTTGACGGCGTAACGAAGCTCGGTCAGATAACCACAAACAAGACCCAGAGCGATGACGACGCGACAAAAGAAGAACAGCTGCTTTTGATGGAGCGCCAGCAAAGCGAGAATGTGCGAAAGATGTTCCTCGCCATGAGCAAGGATATTCGCGTAATAATCATCAAACTCGCCGACCGCGTCCATAATATGCGAACCCTTCGCTTCATGCCCGAAGAAAAGCGCCGCTTCAAAGCGCGCGAAACGCTTGAAATTTATGCGCCTATTGCGCACCGTCTCGGTATTCGCGCTTTCAAGGAAGAACTTGAAGACCTTGCAATAAGCTATCTTGACCCCGTTGCGTATAAGGAAATAGCGACAACGCTTGAAACGCAGGTCGAATCGCGCCAGGCGTTTCTCGAAAGCATTAAGCAGCAGATAGGCGAGCGTGTGCTCAAAGAAGTTCCGAACGCTCATATCTCCGGAAGAATAAAGAGTGTTCACGGAATATACCGAAAAACCTATATGCAGGGCAGAACGATAGACGAGATATATGACATTTACGCCGTCAGGATAATTGTCGATTCCGTTTTTGAATGCTATTACTGTCTCGGAATAATCCACGATATGTTCAATCCGATTCCCGGTCGCTTTAAGGATTATATTTCCACTCCGAAGCCGAATATGTATCAGTCGTTGCATACCACCGTTATCGGCAAGGACGGAATTCCGTTCGAGGTTCAAATACGCACCTGGGAAATGCACCACACCGCCGAATACGGTATCGCCGCGCACTGGAAATATAAGCTCGGAATCAACGGAAAGGCAAAGTTCGAAGAGCGCCTTGCGTGGATACGTCAGCTTCTCGAAAGCCAGAGCGAAAGCGACGATGTCGAAGAGATTGTCAGCATAATCAAAACCGACTTCACCCCCGATGAGGTTTTTGCCTTCACCCCGAAGGGCGATGTCATAAGTTTGCCGATGGGCTCGTCGATAGTGGATTTTGCTTACGCTATCCACTCTGCCGTGGGTTCAAGAATGATCGGCGCCAAGGTTGACGGACGAATAACCACGCTTGACCATAAGATCGGAAACGGCGAAATCATCGAAATTCTCACTTCTTCAACGCCGCGCGGCCCGAGCCGCGACTGGTTGAAGATTGCAAAAACCAGTTCGGCGCGCAGCAAGATAAAAAGCTGGTTCAAAAAGGAACGCCGCGACGAAAACATTGCGCGCGGAAAGGAAGAAGTTGACCGCGAGTTTAAGCGGAACAATATCACTTTGCCCGAAAAGCAGATGCAGGATTTCCTTTTGAAAGTTGCCGAGCGTCAAAAGCTTTCAACGGTTGAAGACCTCCTTGCCGCAATAGGCTACGGCGGACTTTCGCTCAATAAGCTTATTCCGCGAATCAAGGAAGATTACAACAAGCTCGTTAAGGAAGAAAAGAACGACCCTGTCGCTCCGTCTGCTCCCGTGACCGCAACGAAAAAAGTGGTTCGTTCTCCCGAAGGTATTCTCATTGAGGGAATTGACAATTGCCTGATAAAGTTTTCGCGTTGCTGCGATCCTCTTCCGGGCGATGAAATAATCGGTTTCATAACGCGCGGTCACGGCGTTTCGATTCATACCAGAAACTGTACCAATGTTCCGAAAGATATTTCCGCCGCTGCGGAACCGGAACGTTGGATAAACGCGCGTTGGGACGCAAAGGTTTCAAGCTCCTATCGCGTCACTCTTTGCGTAACGTGCATCAACCGCGTCGGTATGCTCGCCGACCTTTCCGGTCAGCTTGCGAATATGCACGTTATGATCCATTCGATTTTCACGAAAGAAGCGAAGGACGGCAGGACGGAGATATATCTCACAATAACGGTCAACTCTGCCGAACACCTTTCTTCCGTCGGTGAAAAGCTCAAAAAAATAAAGGGCGTTCTCGCTGTGGAACGTTCCGGACTGTAACAGGAGAAAACCAATGCGTTGTGTAATTCAAAGAGTTTCAAAGGCCAAGGTCACTGTTGGCGAAGAAGTCACCGGAGCCATTGAAAAGGGCTTTATGGTTCTTCTTGGCGTAATGAACGGTGACACCGAGGAGGAAATGCGCCTGCTCGCGAAAAAGGTCGGTGAGCTGCGCGTTTTTACCGACGAAAACGACAAGATGAATTTGTCGCTTTCTCAGGTGGGCGGCTCGGTTTTGCTCGTTTCCCAGTTCACTCTTTGCGCCGACCTCGCCAAAGGTCGAAGACCTTCCTTCTCTCTTTCCGCTCCTCCCTTTGAAGCGGAAAGGCTCTATCGTGCTTTCGGAAACGAGCTTTTGAAATATGGCGTCAAGGACGTTCAATACGGAGTTTTCGGCGCCGATATGGCGGTCGAACTTTGCAACGACGGCCCAGTCACCATTGTCATGGATACGGATATGTGGAAAAAAGGAGAAACTCATGCTTGACGTTAAAGGCTATCCGGTCGGTTATATGGGAACGAACTGCTATCTTGTTACCGACACCGAAACCAAAAAATCTTTTCTTGTTGACCCCGGAAGTTATGACGCTTCTTTGAAAAAGCTGCTTTCCGAGGTGAAAAAAGGCGAACTTTGCTATGTCCTTTTAACTCACGGTCATTTCGACCATATCATGGGCGTGTGTGACGTGCTTGAAAATTACGGAGGGAAGCTTGCCGTTCACGAAAAGGATGCGGACTGCTTTTTTAACAGCGAAAAGTCGCTTGTTTCCGCTTTCTCGTCTGAAGGCAGGCTGCCCGAAAAAGCGGATATATTATTGCGCGACGGTTACAAATTGCCGTTTTCGGGGCGAGAGATTGAAGTTATCCACACGCCGGGTCATACCGAAGGCAGCGTTTGCTATCTCATTGAGGACCTGCTTTTCAGCGGAGACACACTCTTTTTCTCTTCTGTCGGAAGAACGGATTTTAAAACCGGAAGTTATACCGATATAATCAAAAGCGTTCGCCGCCTTGCTTCGCTTGAGGGTGACAAACGCGTTTTTCCCGGTCACAATATGCTGACAACACTCGAACGCGAACGAAAAAACAATCCTTATCTTAAATAAAAATGAAACTTATTATTTTAAATCACAGCTATCATTATGAAATTGAAAATCTCGTGAGGCTCTTTTTCCCCGATGAACTAATTGAAACAACGACCGAAGAGGGCGAAGACGAACGCTTTGTAAAAACGCGGCTTGTTTTGCTTGACGGCGGCGCGCACGTTTTTGTTTCCGCCCGAATCGAAAGCAGCGCTTCTCTTGAAAGGGAGTATTCTCTTTCGCAAAAAGTTGACGACGAAACCGAAGACAGCTTTTTTGAACGAAAAATGGCGCAGCTTCTTTTTAAACTTCTTCAAAGCATGACGGACTATACTCCGCCCTGGGGAATACTTACCGGGGTGAGACCGGCGAAACTTATGACGACCCTTTCTCTCGCAAGGGGTGACGAGTGGGCGAAAGAATATTTCGAACGCGAACTTTTCGTCAGCAAAGAAAAGACCGAACTCGCTCTTTCAGTTTCAAAAAAAGAACAGCCTTTGATTTGTGCCGGTGAAAAAAATTCGTTCAGTCTTTACGTTTCAATACCGTTTTGCCCGAGTCGGTGCAGCTATTGCTCTTTCGTCTCTCATTCGAACGAAAGCGCAAAAAAGCTGATGCCGGTTTACGTTGAACTGCTTTGCAGGGAAATCGAAGAAACGGGAAAAATCGCCAAAGCGCTTTCGCTGAAACTTGAAAGCGTTTATATCGGCGGCGGAACGCCGACGGCGCTTTCCGCCGAACAGCTTGCGCTTGTCACCGCCGCGATAGCGAGAAGCTTCGATATTACCGCCGAGTGCGAGTACACTATCGAAGCGGGGCGTCCCGACAGCGTCACCGGCGAAAAGCTTGACGTTATCCGAAACAGCGGTGCCGGCCGAATAAGCATAAATCCGCAAACTTTTTCGAACGATGTTTTGCAGGCGATCGGTCGCCGCCATACTGCGGAGATGACGGAGCAGGCAATGCTGCTTGCGCGCGAACACGGCTTTGATAATATCAATATGGATCTTATCGCGGGCTTGCCCACCGACACCTTTGAAAATTTTCGCCATACTCTCGAAAAAACGCTTTCCTTTGAGCCGGAGAATATCACCGTTCATACTCTCGCGCTGAAGCGCTCCTCTTCGCTCGTTACCCAGGAAAAAGAAAAGGGGAGTGCCCTCGAAGCGCAGCGAATGCTTTCTCTTGCGTTTTCCACTCTGATCGAAAACGGCTATGAGCCCTATTATATGTATCGCCAAAGCAGATGCCTCGGAAATCTCGAAAACGTCGGCTGGGCGAAAAAGGGTCGTGAATGTCGCTATAATGTTTATATGATGGAAGAATGCCACACGGTGCTTGCCTGCGGCGCCGGAGCGGTCACAAAGCTGCGTTCGCCCGTTTCTTCTCATATTGAGCGAATTTTTAACTTCAAATATCCGTATGAATATATAGACAGGTTTTCCGAACTGCTTGAAAGGAAGGAACGTATCGCTTCGTTTTATTCACAATACGAAACGGCTGACTGACGAAAGGGGCTGTTTTTATTTTCGAAATCAACACTCTGACTGAAATCAATGATATTGCGTTGAACTCGCCCGAAAAACTTGTTTCTCTCAGCGAGGAAGCTTATCGCGCTCAAATCGTCGCGCTCGCTTCGCGCGTCGGAGCCCTCGGTGGAAATCGGCTTGTTATGCTTGCCGGTCCGAGCTCCTCAGGAAAAACAACGACCGCCGCGCTTCTGGTTGACGCGTTGCGAACGAAGGGCCGCGCAGCCAAGGTGATATCGCTCGATGACTTTTATCGCGATCAGTCGGAACGGTTTTATTTTGAAGACGGAACTCCCGATTTTGAAACGGTGAAGTCGCTCGACACCGAGTGTATCACCGCCTGCCTTTCCGCGATAACCGAAAAGGGCGAATGCCTTTTGCCGCGCTTTTCCTTTGTCACTAAAAGCCGCGAAAAGCAGCTTGTGCCCTTTAAACTTCAAAAAGACGAAATCGTGATAGTCGAAGGGCTTCACGCGTTGAACCCCGTTGTTACCGCCGCGCTCAATGCCGAATTGCTGACGAAGGTTTATGTCAGCGTGTCTTCGAGAATACTCGAAGAAGACGGCGGCGTCTTTTTGACAAAGCGCGACATCCGTTTTGTCAGACGAATGGTTCGCGACTATCAGTTCAGGAATTCGAAGGTCGATTATACGTTCTACCTTTGGAACGGCGTGAGAAAAGGCGAAGACAGATATCTTTTTCCCTTTGAACCTTATGCCGATATAAAAATCAATTCGTTTCACAGCTACGAAATGTGCGTTCTTAAACCGATCGCGCTTTCGCTGCTTTCTCACGTTGAAAAAGAAAGCCGATATTACGAAGCGGCGAATCGGCTTTCCGAAAAGCTGCTTCGCGTCGCTTCGATTGACAGCGGCTTAATGCCGAAAAGCTCTCTGCTTCGTGAATTTGTTGGACAGGAGGAAAAACATCTTGGCTGAAAGAAAAAAACAATCTCTTCTGACCGGTGCCGGTGTTCTTGCCATCGCAACGGTCATAGTCAAACTCATAAGCGCCCTTTATAAAATACCTTTGACCAACCTTATCACTGTTGAAGGTTATGCGTATTTTACCGGTGCTTACGCCGTTTATACGCCGCTGTATTCCATCTCCATGGCAGGCTTGCCTGTTGCGGTTTCGAAGCTCGTTTCTCAAAATATCGAGCTTGGAAGAATAAGGGACGCAAGGCGAATTTTTGACGTTTCGCGAAAGCTGTTTTTCGTTGTCGGTCTTTGCGGAACCGCGATTCTTGCCGCTGTTGCCGTTCCGTATTCGAAAATGGTCAACTCGCCGGAAAATTACATAAGTATGCTTGCCATAGCGCCCTGCATCGTTTTTTGCTGCATGATGTCATCCTTCCGCGGCTATTACGAAGGGCTCAAAAACATGACTCCCACCGGCGTTTCTCAGGTTGTCGAAGCGCTTGTAAAGCTTGCTTTCGGTCTTGCCGCGACCGCTGTTTTTGTTAATGTCAGCATTTCCGATTACAACAATAACAACGTTAACGGCGTTTATACCATGTTCGGAACAAAGGTCACCTCTGTTGCCGAAGCGTACGGTGCGATTTATCCGTATGCCGCCGCCGTTGCAATTTTCGGCGTTACGCTCGGTTCGATGTTCGGCTTGCTTTATTTGTATGTTCATTACAAGCGTCACGGCTTCGGTTTCACAAGAGAAGAGCTTGTCAATTCTCCGCCGCCGAAAAGCGAAAAGGTGCTAAGAAAGCAGATAATCAACGTTGCCGCTCCGGTCGCGCTCAGCTCGCTCATTGTCAACGTCAGCAATATCATTGACGATACCATGATAAGAACCCGCCTCAAATATGCAATTGAAACAGGCGGCGATATCATCAAAGAGATGTATTCTTATTCTCTTACCGCTGCCGGTACCGTTGACGAAAAAATCGGTGATTATCTTTACGGTACTCACGCTTCCGTTTTGAACATAAAGAATCTTATTCCGACAATCACGCTCACTCTCGGCGTCAGCGCCATTCCGATGCTTGCCACGGCGTGGACGGCAAAAAACAAACGCGAAATAAAAACAACGATTGAGTCCGTAATTCGCGTAACCATGATGATAGCCCTCCCGGCGGGTCTCGGAATAGCTGCGCTTTCGGAGCCGATACTTGACCTTCTTTATTCCAGCCAGGAGCACATGATACCGATAGCCGCCCCAATGCTTTGCGCTTACGGATTCGGAATCTTCATGTTCTCCGTAACCTCGCCGACGACGAATATGCTGCAAGCCGTCGGAAGAATGGATATACCGCTCAAATCCGTGGCGGCCGGTTCGGTCGTGAAGATAATCCTTAACTACATCCTCATCGGCAATCCGAAAATCAATATAAACGGTGCCGTCTGGAGCACAATGGCGTGTTACGTTGTGATGCTTTCGATAAATCTTTTCTATCTTTTGAAAGTGACAAAGATCAAGCTAAACGTTTCCTCCGTTTTCCTGAAACCGCTGATAGCGGCAACGGTCTGTGGTCTTACTGCGTTTTACAGCTATGCTCTTCTCGCCGAAAAGCTTTCGCTCAACGCGAAGCTTTCAACCCTGATTTCAATTTGCGTCGGCGCCGCTTTTTACGCCGTTGTCCTGCTTGCAATCAAGGGAATTGCGCGAGATGATGTGGAAATGTTGCCAAAAGGAGAAAAATTTGCGAAAGTCCTTGAAAAATTTGGATTATTAGGGTAGAATAGCATAGGTAGTTGCCGCTTCAATAATTCGGCGGCTTTCGACCGGGGTGCTGCGAATGGAAAATTTCAATTTTAAAGATAAATACGGCTTTGAAGACCTTTGCCGAATCATGACGGTTCTTCGTTCTCCGGGCGGTTGCCCCTGGGACAGGGAACAGACCCACGCAAGCATTAAGAAATCTTTCATTGAAGAGACCTATGAAGTTATCGAGGCCATCAATAAAGACGACAAGACTCTGCTTTGCGAAGAGCTCGGCGACGTTCTTCTTCAGGTTGTTTTTCACGCGGAAATGGAGCGCGAGGTCGGTTCGTTCAATATTGACGATGTTTGCGACGGAATTTGCAAAAAGCTTATCGAACGTCATCCTCACGTCTTTGCCTGCGAAAGCGCGGAGACTTCGAAAGACGTTCTCGAAAAATGGGACGTTATCAAGCGGAGAACCAAGGGTCAGGAAACCCAGGGCGCGTCAATGCAGGCGGTTCCAATCGAGCTTCCGGCGCTCATGCGCGCGCAAAAGCTTCAGTCCAAGGCGAAAAAAGCCGGCTTTGACTGGGAAAAGGCGGACGGCGCTTTCGACGCGCTGAAAAGCGAAATCAAGGAGCTTGAAGAAGCGTACGCTTCCGGAAATCGCGAAGAGATCGAAGACGAGTTCGGCGATGTGCTTTTCTCCGCCGTTAACGTTTCTCGCTTTCTCGATGTTGACAGCGAAGAGGCACTCACCGCTTCCAGCAACAAATTCCTTCGTCGTTACCTTATCGTTGAAAAGCTTGCGCTTGAGCGCGGAATCGACATGAAGCAGACTCCCATTGATGAGTTGGACAAGCTTTGGGACGAAGCTAAAAAAATTTCCGGCTGACCGGAACTTTAATTAAATCCAATTAAGGCGCGGCAAAGCACCGCGAACTTATGGAAAATATATTTTTGGAGGATTCACAAATGAATAAAACCGAATTGGTTGCTGCTGTTGCAGCGAAAGCAGACATCACTAAAAAGGACGCAGAAAAGGCAGTTGCAGCTGTTTTCGGCGCTATCGAGGACGCTCTCGTTGAAGGCGAAAAGGTTCAGCTTATCGGCTTCGGAACTTTCGAAGTTAAAGAAAGAGCCGCAAGAACCGGTCACAATCCGAGAACCGGCGAGTCCGTAGAGATCGCTGCTTCCAAGGTTCCTGCTTTCAAAGCGGGCGCAGCTCTTAAGAATGCTGTAAAATAATTCACGGTCGGGCTGCTTCTTGCAGCCTGATTTTTTTATGAAACGGAGAAATTTATGCGTCTTGACAAATACCTGAAGGTTTCGCGCCTGATAAAAAGGCGAACCGTTGCAAACGAGGTCTGCGATGCGAAGCACGTCACGGTCAACGGAAAGGTCGCCCGTGCTTCTTACGATGTGAAGGTCGGCGATGTTATCGAAATTCAAATGGGCGAAAACCGTATCTGCGCGGAAGTTCTCGCCGTCAACGAATACGCCACCAAGGAAAACGCTTCGCAGATGTATGTTATAAGATGAGTTTTTGAAGCTGTAAAGCCCTGCTTTCGAGCGGAGCTTACAGCTTCGTTTTTTCTCTTGCCGCGACCGAAAGGAAAGAATATCCTTTTCGCTGTTTTCATATTAATCTTATGAGAACATAAAAAGGAGGTCTTCTTATGCAGGAAGAGTTTGAAACCAGGCAGCCGCACAATCTCATTCTTGAAGAAAGGGCAAAGCTGAAAATGACCGGAGTTACGGACGTTGACTCTTTTGATGAGGCCACCGTAATAGCTTATACCTCTGCCGGAGAACTGACCATAACGGGAACAAAGCTTCATATCAATTCGCTCAACACAGAGAGCGGAGAGCTCGTTGTCGAAGGCAGCATAACCTCCCTGAACTATATTGACCGAGAACCGAAGAGCACGGGCTTCTTCGGAAAAATGTTCAGATGATCTATTCCGAGCCGCTGCGTTGGCAGCTGAATGACTTTTTTCTTTTCTTCGGGTTCGGCTTTCTTGCGGGCTTGCTTTTTTGCGTTTTTGAGTTTTTGCGAAAGCTTTTTTCCTCTTCGAAGCGCGCTGTCTTTGTTCAGGACATCGGTTTTTGCGTTGCCGCCACCGTTTTATTTTTTCTTTCTCTTCTTGTATACGCCAACGGTGTGCTTCGCCTCAATTTTGTTTTTGCCGCCGCCCTGGGTGCGGTGGTGTATTTTTTAACGCTCGGAAGGGCGGTTAGACCTGCTTTGCAAGCTTTTTCAACCGCTTTTTCTGTGCTGATAAAAGCTGTGACAGCGCCGATTGTCGGTCTTGAAAAGCTTTTCGCTTCGGTGTGCTCTCGCGCTTTTGTCGCGATAAAAGCCGGTTTAAAACGCCTTTTTCCCGAAAAAAGAGAAACGAAGCCGAAAAACGACGAAAAAAATATTAAAAAATCTCGCAGGAAGCGAAAAAAAGACTTGAAAAATTTAACGAAATCATTATAATAAATGTGTGTAATATTCAGACTTTTAAATTGGGGAGAGAGTAACGTTGGCAGTTAAACAGTTTGTACCGGCCGTTAACCACAAAAAAGTTCAAAAGCATAGCGTTATTCTGTTCTTTCTTGTTTTTGCTTTCGTTGCGTTGGCGATTGTGGGCTGTATCGTAAATTACGCTCACGCAGCCGAAAATAACGCCGAAGCGTCCGAAATCAGCAGCGAATGCGCCGAGCTCAAAGAAGAAAACAAAGAGCTCGAACGCTTCCTTAAAGACGAAAATCACGATGAGTATTATGAAAAGATCGCCCGTGAACAATATGGCTATGCAAAGCCCGGCGAGCGTGTTTTCTATGATTCATCATATGGAAATTAAAACTCGGGAGGAAACAGCTTTATATGCTTGAAGTCGATCAAATTGTTCAGGGCAAGGTTTGCGGATTCACTTCGTTCGGCGCCTTTGTCACTCTGCCCGGCGGAAAGATGGGTCTTGTCCATATTTCCGAAGTCTCAAACACCTATGTTAAGGAAATCAAAGACCACCTTAGCATGGGTCAGCCGGTTCGAGTTAAAATTCTCAGTATCAGCAACTCCGGAAAAATCGCTCTTTCCATAAAAAAGGCGATTCAGGAGGAGCAGCAGGACCAGAAGTCGCGCCCGAGTCGCTATCCACGCACGCGAAGCGCGAGCGTTTGGCAGGGACCGCCCGAAAGAGAAGACCCGGAAAATATGTCCTTTGAGGATATGATGGCTCGTTTCAAAAAAGTCAGCGACGAAAAAATCACCGACCTCAAGCGCTCCGGCGAAGTTAAACACGGCGGCTATTCAAGGCGCGGACGCGGAAACTCATAAAACCGAATTTTTTTTGACCATCCTTACGGGTGGTCTTTTTTTGATATTTTCGCTTTTGCCGTGAATAATAATGAAGAGCCGAAGGCTATTCAAAAATCTTTTATGGAAATCGGTGGTCATGATGAAAATATCCTTTACTGACGCTTTCAATGATATTCTTCTTGAAAAATATAACAAGCCCATGAGTGAGCTTGCTCCTTTCGAGCTTTATGATGTTGCCGCTTCGGCGGCGAACGCTGTTATCAAAACGATTGAAAAACGAAAGAAGGGCGAAAGACGCGCGGCGTATTTTTCTGCCGAATTCTTGACGGGTTCGCTTTTGCTGTCGAATCTTCAAAACATCGGTGCGCTTGAAGAAGCGAAGGCTCTTTTTCGAGCCGGGGGACGAAGTCTTGACGAGCTTTCTTTCGTGCCCGACAACGCCTTCGGAAACGGCGGACTCGGTCGTCTGGCGGCGTGCTTTCTTGAAAGCGCAGCGACCTGCGGCTTGAATCTTGACGGCTACGGAATACGTTACGATTACGGACTGTTTCGTCAAAAGATTGAAAATTTCAAGCAGGTTGAAGAGCCTGATGATTGGGCTCGCTTTTCGGATTCCTTCGGTGTCAGAAAAGACGCAGAGAAGGTTCTTGTCTCTTTCGGCGATATGTCCGTGGTCGCCGTTCCGTATGATTATTATATTCCCGGCTATCTCGGCGAAAAAGTCAATCGGCTTCGTCTTTACGGTTGCGAAAGCACGCAGAAGGTGAGTTTCGGCGCTTTTGAGCGCGGCGAATTTTTGTCTGCCTTTGAAAAGGATAACAAAGCCCGGGCAATAACCGCGTTTTTGTATCCGAATGATTCTTCGAAAGAGGGCAGGCAGTTGAGACTTCGCCAGCAGTATTTTTTCACTTCTGCCGCGCTTCAAAACATTTTGAGCGAGGTTTCCGACGCGGAAGCTTTGCCCCGCCTTGTTGCGATTCAGCTTAACGACACGCACCCGACGATCGCCGTTGCGGAGCTTATCCGCCTTCTTGAAGAACGGGGAGAAAGCTTTGAAACGGCGTTCTTAGTGGCGCAAAAGGTCTTTTCTTATACAAATCATACCGTAATGAGCGAAGCGCTCGAAAAATGGGACGTTTCAATGTTTTCCGCGCTGCTTCCTCGGGTCATGACCGTGATTGAAAAACTGAACGAACGGCTTGTTCTCGAACTTGAAAAAAGAACCGACCGCCTTGACGATTGCCGAATAATCAAAGACGGCGTGATATATATGGCAAATCTTGCCTGCTATGTTTGCTCACACATAAACGGCGTTGCAAAGCTTCACAGCTCAATTATCGAAAGGCAAACTCTTTCGCAGTGGTATTCGCTTTATCCGGAGCGCTTTTCGAACAAGACGAACGGAATAACCTTTCGCCGCTGGCTCGCCCTTTCGAATAACGAGCTTTATGAATATATCCGCTCGCTTGTCGGCGCCGACCCGGTTGTTGAAACCGATTCGCTCAAAAAGCTTGCCTCTTTTCGCGAAAACGACGAGGTGCTCTCGCGCCTTTTTGAAATAAGGCAGCGCAACAAAGTTCGTCTTTGCAAATTTCTTAAAGAAAGTGAAGGGATAGAACTCGAAAGTGAAAGCGTGTTTTTTGTCCAGATAAAGCGCATTCACGAGTATAAGCGCCAGCTTCTTTGCGCTCTCGGATGTCTTTATCTTTACCGAAGAATGAAAGAAGAGAAGCTTTTGTCTTTGCCGAAGCTGACTTTTGTTTTTTCCGGAAAGGCGGCGAGCAGCTACAAAGAAGCGAAGCTTGTGATTGAATTTATCAATCGTCTGGCTTTTCTCGTGAACGAAGACGCCGCTCTCGAAAACAGACTTCGAATAGCCTTTGTGAGTGATTACAATGTTTCAAAAGCGCAGCTTCTTATTCCCGCCGCGGATTATTCATTGCAGCTTTCGCTCGCCGGAACCGAAGCGAGCGGAACGGGAAACATGAAGTTTATGCTTTGCGGTGCTCCGACAATCGGAACCTTTGACGGCGCAAATATTGAAATCGTGGAGCTTGCCGGTGAAGAAAACAATTATATTTTCGGGCTTCGCGAAGAGGAAGTTGCTGCGGCTTCGGAGTTTTACGACCCCAAAGAGCTTTGCGAAGCTTCAAAAACGGTCTTTCGCGTGGTTGAAGATCTTGAACTTGAAAGCGGCGAAAACAGAGAGTGCTTTCAAAAAATCAAGGCTCTGCTTTTAAACCATGACAGATATATGGTTTTGGCAGATTTTGAGTCATATATCGAGACGGTTCAAAAAGCGGCGGAGGATTACAAAAACCGTCGCGAATATTTTCAAAAGTCACTGCTCAACACGGCGTCCGCTTCCTTCTTTTCTTCCGACAGAGCCGTGAAGGAATACGCCGCCGATATATGGAAACTTTGATTTTCAAAGAGCTTTTGCAAAGCGGCGACGGTTTTTGCCTTTGAAAGTCTTTCGGCGAAGCGTTTGCCAACGAAAAATCGGGTTAAAAAAATAAAAAAAGTTAAAAAAACTCTTGGCATAGAGAAATAATTATTATATAATGTATGGGTATATCTATGTCCGAGGAGGGTCAAAATGCCGTCAAAATATTCGGTTCCCCTTTCAAAAATCATCAAGGAAATGTCCTTTGACGTTGTTTATTTGCCGAAACCGGCGGAGGATATTTTTATCACAACTCCCGACGTTAATCGTCCGGGGCTTATTCTTGCCGGGTACGAATGCTTTTTTGATCCCGCGCGAATCAACTTCCTCGGAATCACCGAGGTTGAATACATAAACAGCCGCTCTCCAAAACACCGCGCCGAAAGATTGGAGAACTTCATCTCCAAGTCGCCTGCGGCTATTGTGTATACCCGTTCGATAAAATGTCCCGATGACGTTCTGGAATACGCAAAGCAATATGCTGTTCCCATCCTTGCAACGAGTGAATCGACTTCCAACACCATGGCGAACGTTATTGCGTATCTTAACGTTGAACTCGCCGAGCGTGTCACGCGTCACGGCGTTTTTGTCGAAGTTTACGGTGAAGGCGTTTTGATGCTCGGCGACAGCGGCGTCGGCAAAAGCGAAACAGCCGTTGAGCTCATCAAGCGCGGCCACCGCCTTATTGCGGACGACGCGGTAGAAATCAAAAAAACCGGAAAGAACACGCTTGTCGGTTCCGCGCCGGATAATATTCGACATTTTATTGAGCTTCGCGGCATAGGACTTATCAATGCACGGCGAATTTTCGGTATGGGTGCGGTCAAGCTCAACGAAAAAATCGACATGATAATCGAGCTTGAACCCTGGGACTCCAATAAAGTTTATGACCGCATGGGGCTTGACAGCGAGAGCAGGGAAATTCTCGGCGTCAGCATTCCGTCCACAACCGTCCCCGTGAAACCGGGTCGTAACCTCGCCATTATTATTGAAGTCGCCGCCATGAACAACAGGCAAAAGAAAATGGGATACAACGCCGCGAGGGAGCTTATGCACAATCTCGGCATGGTTGAGGACATCATTCCGCAGGAAGATGAAATTGAGCTTTGGAGCGATTTTTAATTTTTTTCGCTGTGACAACTGTAATTTATGAAAGGTATGAGATAAATGGAAAAAAAGTATAAAGTAGGCGTTGACCTCGGAGGAACAAACATTGCGGTCGGAGTTATCAACGATAACTTTGAAATTATCGGCAGGGGAAAGCTCAAGACCAACTCGCCGCGCCCTGCGGAAGAAATATTCAAGGATGTTGCCGAAGCGGTTCGTCTCGCTGTTGAAGACGCGGGAATCACCATGGAAGACGTTGAAAGCATCGGAATCGGAACGCCGGGTAACGTCAATAAGGACACCGGCTATATCGAATACGCCAACAACCTTAAATTTGATCAGGTTCCCGCGGTCGAGATACTCGGAAAATATGTTAACTCAAAAATTTATCTTGAAAACGACGCGAACTGCGCCGCGCTCGGAGAAGCGTTTGCCGGAGCCGGAAAAGGAAAGAATCTTTTTATCGCCGTGACGCTCGGCACCGGTGTCGGCGGCGGTGTTATCTACGAAGGCAAGGTCATGGGTGGCTGCAACGAAGCCGGCGGCGAACTCGGTCATACCGTTATTGATATGGACGGCGTTCCCTGCAACTGCGGTCGCACCGGCTGCTGGGAAGCATACGCTTCCGCAACGGCTCTTGTTGAACAGACAAAGGCAGCCATGCTTGAACATAAGGACAGCAAAATGTGGGAAATCGCGGGCGGCTCTCTTGAAGGCGTCGGCGGAAAGACAGCCTTTGACGCGATGCGCGCCGGTGACGAATGGGGCAAAAAGGTGGTTGACCGTTATATCGAATATATCGGAATCGGAACGGTAAACCTCATAAATATCTATCAGCCGGAAATGATCTGCTTCGGTGGCGGAATTTGCAATGAGGGCGAAACCCTTCTCGCTCCGCTCAGAGAGTATGTTGAAAAGTTCAGATACAGCAGATATTCCGAAAAGCAGACCGAGCTTTGCCGCGCAACGCTCGGAAACGACGCCGGAATAATCGGCGCGGCGCTTATCAGCTATTAATGGGTGATTCGACTTGAAAGATCTGTTAAACTTTTTGCTTGAAAACAAGATTGCGTATCGAGAGAACGAACCGATGAAAAACCACACTTCGTTTCGAATCGGCGGCGAAGCCGAATTGTTCATCGAGGCGAGAAACTCAGTTGAGCTCGCCGCGCTTTTCAAAAAGCTTAATGAAAGCGAAACGCCTTTTCTCGTTGTCGGAAACGGAAGCAATCTTCTTGTCTCGGACAGCGGAATTGACTTCCCCGTGATAAAGCTTCTCGGTGATTTTGAAAAGGTGCGTCTTGTTGACGAGACAACAATCTACGCCGGCGCAGGGGTTCAGCTTGCTTCGCTTTGCAATTTTGCGCTCGAACAGTCGCTTTCCGGGCTTGAGTTTGCTTTCGGAATTCCCGGTTCGGTGGGCGGTGCCGCTTTTATGAATGCGGGTGCCTACGGCGGAGAGATGAAGGACGTTGTCCTTTATTGCGATCATATTGATAAACGCGGAAACAGCGGAAGCTTTACCGCAAAAGAGCTCAGCTTCGGCTATCGTCACAGTGTATACGCCGAAAACGGCTTTGTTATCACCGGCGTCTGCCTGAAGCTTCAAAAAGGCGACAAGACCGCCATAGCGGAAAAGATGAATGAACTCATCGGAAAAAGAAAGGCGAAGCAGCCGCTCTCGATGCCGAGCGCCGGCAGCGTTTTTAAGCGCCCGGAGGGATATTTCGCCGGAGCACTCATCGAACAAAGCGGCTTGAAAGGCGCGAGTATCGGCGGCGCGCAGGTCAGCGAAAAGCACGCCGGGTTCATCGTTAACACCGGTGGCGCCACCTGTGACGACGTGAAAAAACTTATTGAGCATTGCCGCGCTGTCGTCTTCGAAAAATTCGGGGTAACGCTCGAAACGGAAATTAAAATGATTTAGCGGTGGTGTCTTGTGGAACTTGTTATAATTACAGGCATGAGCGGCGCGGGAAAATCCTGTGTTGTCAACTCGCTTGAAGATATCGGCTTTTTCTGCGTTGATAATCTTCCGTCAAAACTTATTCCCGTTTTTGCCGAGCTTTTAAAGGGCTCCGAAGAGCACGGTCGCGTTGCCGTCGTGAGCGATGTCCGCGCAGGCGAAACCTTCGGTGAGCTTTTTGATGCGCTTGAGGAGCTGAAAGCGCGCGGCGTTGAATACAGGTTGATGTTTATTGATGCTTCCGATGAAGTGTTGCTCAAACGCTTTAAGGAGACCAAGCGAAAGCATCCGCTGGTTCAAGGCACCTACGACTGTGTTCAAAATGCGATATCGCGAGAAAGAGAAATACTTCGTGACGCGCGCCTTCGCGCGGATTATCTTTTGGAAACAGACAATCTTTCCGCAATTCAGTGTCGTGTTCGCGTTGCGTCAATGTTCGCTTCCTCAAAAAACGGAGGAATGCATATTCATTGTATGTCGTTTGGCTTTAAGCACGGAATACCGAGCGACGCCGACTTTGTTTTTGATGTTCGTTTTTTGCCGAATCCGTTCTATGTTCCGCAAATAAAGGAGCTGACCGGGCTTGACAAATCGGTGAGAGATTATGTTTTGGACTTCGAAGAATCGCTTTTTTTCAAAGAAAAGCTGATATCGCTTCTTGAATATTCGATTCCTCTTTGCCGAAAGGAGGGGCGAAGCCAGCTTATTATCGCAGTCGGCTGTACCGGCGGTCACCACCGCTCGGTAACATTCGCCGAGCTGCTTCACGACCATTTTAAAGAGAAGGGCTTTTCCTCTTCTGTCAGTCATCGGGATATTTTCAAGTGAGGTAATGTATGTCATTTTCGTTAAACGTTAAAGAAGAGCTTGCGAAAATCGAAGATATGCCGCCGTGCTGTCGTCGCGCCATGACATACGGAATGTTGCTTTTCGGCAGGGAGTTTAAGGGCGACGCAATCTCGATAATGACCGAACACGAAGTCGTTGCAAGAAAATATGCCTCTCTCATCAAAGAGGAGACCGGCGTCGAAGCCGAGGTAACCGTTTCAAAAGCGGAAAAATATACCGTGAGCATCAAAAGAAAAAAAGATATCGAAGCGGTGCTTTCTTTCTTTTCAACGAGCGGAAACGAATCCTTTACCCGAATCAATCGCGGAAACCTTTTGAACGAAAGCAGCAGCGAGAGCGAGGTTCTCAATTGTTGCAACGCGGCGTTTTTCAGGGGGGCTTTCCTTTCCTGCGGAACACTCAGCGACCCGAACAAGGGTTATCACCTTGAATTTGTCGTTCCGTTCAGAACGCTGAGCCTTGACCTTATGAAAATGCTTACCGAATACGGACTCAAAGCGAAGCATATGCTGCGGCGTTATGTTAACATAATTTATATAAAAGACAGCACCAGCATCGAAGACCTGCTCAATATCATGGGCGCTCAGGCTTCGGCGTTTGAAATAATGAACATAAAGATTTACAAAGACTTTCGAAACGTTTCGAACCGCCGCGCAAATTTTGACAGCGCAAACGTTGCCCGTACTGCCATAGCCGCCTGCACTCAGGTGGAGCAAATCAAAAAAATCATGGACAGCGGTCGCTTTGCTCAATTGCCCGAAGAACTTCGTGCTTTTGCGGCTCTCAGGGTGGAAAACCCGGATGCCAGCCTTCGCGAGTTCGGCGAAATGTTTTCGCCGCCGCTTTCGCGCTCTGCCGTTAATCACAGGATAAAAAAGCTGCTCGCTTTTGCGAAAGAATGCGAGAACGCTTTTCCGGAGGATAAAGAGGATAAAAAGATTGAATAACAAAAAAGATTTTACTGTTCCCGCGAAGGAACTTGAAAGGCAAGAGGAATATACACGTCTTGTTTCGCTTGTTCTTTCTTCGCGCTTTCCGAACGGTGCGCCGAAGGCGTTCGTTCACACCTACGGCTGTCAGGGCAATGTCTCCGACGGCGAAAAAATCAAGGGCATTCTTTGCACTCTCGGCTATGAGCTTTGCGACTGTGTTGAGGAAGCCGACCTTGTTTTGTATAATACCTGCGCCATCCGCGAACACGCTCAGGATCGTGTTTTCGGAAACGTCGGCGCGCTTAAAAAATATAAGACCGCGAAGCCCGACATGATAATCGCGCTTTGCGGCTGCATGATGCAACAAGACTATGTTGCCGAGCGAATCAAAAACAGCTTTCGCTATGTTGACCTTGTTTTCGGAACTCACGTTCTTTACAAGTTGCCGGAGTTTATTCATCGTTGCCTTTGCTCCGGAAAGAGGGTTTTTGACCTTTCCGGCGGCGACGGAAATATCGTTGAAGGACTTCCGCTCAGGCGCGACGGCGCGTTCAAGGCTTGGGTGCCGATAATGTACGGTTGCAATAATTTTTGCTCTTATTGCGTCGTTCCCTATGTTCGAGGCCGCGAACGCAGCCGCGATTTTGACCTCGTGTTGGATGAAGTTCGCTCGCTTGTGGCTGCCGGCTACAAGGAGATAACCCTTCTCGGTCAAAACGTAAATTCATACAATAAGGACCTTCCTGAACAATATCGTTTTCCCGCGCTTTTGAGCGCGATAAATGACATTGAGGGCGATTTCATCGTTCGCTTCATGACCTCTCACCCTCGCGACTGCACGAAGCAGCTTATCGAGACCATGGCGCGTTGCGAAAAAGTCGCGAAACACCTTCATCTTCCGGTGCAATCGGGAAACGACCGCGTTTTGAAGGAAATGAATCGCCATTATACCAGAGAAAAATATCTCTCTCTTATTGATTATGCTTATGAGCTTATGCCGTCGCTTTCGATAACCAGCGATATCATCGTCGGCTTTCCGGGTGAAAGCTACGAGGAGTTTTGCGACACGCTCTCGCTCTTGAAAAGGGTGCGCTACACATCGCTTTTCACCTTCATTTTTTCTCCGCGACCGGGAACGAAGGCGGCGTCAATGCCGGACGAGGTTCCCAAAAAGGAAAAGTCGCGTTGGTTTTCCGAGCTGACTTCTTTGCAGGAAGAGATCGCCTCCGAGCGAACGGCTGCCATGAAGGGAAAACGCTATCGCGTTCTGGTTGAAGAACGAAACGAAAACACTTCGCTTCTTTCCGCGCGAACAGAGGGGAACGTAATTATTGAATTTGACGGCGAAGACGAGCTCATCGGCTCGTTCGTGACTCTCGAAGTCACGGAACCCAAGACCTGGGTTCTCAAGGGAAAACTCGTTGACTGAGTCAGGATAAAACGCAGTTTCTGCGAATATCAATATATCATTTTTTTCACAAGGAGTATTACAAATGGACGTAATCAAACTCACACGCGAACTCGGCGCTGCCATTCAGCAGGACGAAAGATATCTCGCTTTTGCGAAGGCAAGAGAAGAGAACGAAAAGGATCCGGAGCTTCTTGACCTTATGGGTCAAATTCAGCTTGTTCAAATGAACTATCAGCGCGAAGCCTCTCAGGAAAATCCCGACGCCGAAAAGATGGCGGGCTTTGAGCGCGAGTTCAACGCTGTTTATGATAAATTCATGAATAACGAAAGAATGAAGGCTTATGAAGCTGCAAGAAAAGAAATCGACGACATGATGAATTATGTTATGCAGATTCTCGGCCTTTGCGTTAACGGCGCGGACCCCGCAACCTGCGAGCCCGAAGAAGAGCATAGCTGCGGCTGTGATTGCGAAAGCTGCTCCTCTGACTGCCACCACTGATTTTTTTGAAAGAAAGGAAGAATAAAATGGCTGAAGTTACCCCGATGATGAAGCAGTATCTTGAAATCAAAAAGGAATATCCCGACGCCATTTTGTTCTTTCGCCTTGGCGATTTTTACGAGATGTTTTTCGAAGACGCAAAGGTCGCCTCTCGTGAGCTTGAGCTCACTCTTACCGGAAAAAGCTGCGGCCTTGAAGAGCGCGCGCCGATGTGCGGCGTTCCTTTTCACAGCGCAGACAGCTATATAGCAAAGCTTGTTTCAAAAGGCTACAAGGTCGCAATCTGCGAACAGACCGAAGACCCGGCGGAAGCGAAAGGTCTTGTCAGTCGCGATGTTATCAGAGTTATCACAAAGGGCAGCGTTATTGAAAACAGTATGCTCGACGACTCAAAAAACAACTATCTCACCTGTATCTATCTTTCCGAAAACGGCGGCGGAATATGCTTTACCGACATTTCCACCGGCGTGTTGAACGTCACTTCGTTTTCCGCGAAAGGCTGCGAAAGCAAGATAATCAACGAGCTCGGTGTCTTTTCTCCGAGCGAGATCGTGCTCAATCAAAAATGCGCCGAAAATAAGGCGATCTCTTCGTTTATCACGAAGCGAATGGAAGCCTCCTGCGAGGTGTATCCGGAGCAGAGCTTTGATTACAAAGCCTGCCTTGACGAATGCAACGGACATTTTTCGAGCCAAACGCTGGCTTCGAGCGGTGTCACCGAAAGCGCCGAAGCGGTCATCGCCGTCGGTGCAGCGGTGAAATACCTGAAAGACGTTCAAAAAAACGACGTTGCAAATATTACCGACATCAACTATTATTCGGAGAATCAATATATGAAAATTGATTTTTCGACGAAACGAAATCTCGAAATCACGGAGACCATGCGTAACCGTGAAAAGAAGGGCTCCCTTCTCTGGGTGCTTGATAAAACCCGAACATCAATGGGCAAACGTCTGCTTCGAACATGGCTCGAAAAGCCGTTGGTGAGCCTTGCTGCCATCACAAAGCGCCAAAACGCCGTGGACGAGCTTGTCAATAACAGCATCGCTCTTGCCGAGCTGCAAAATGCCCTTACCGATATATTTGACATTGAGCGCCTCATGACGCGCGTTGTTTATGAAACCGCGAACGCCAAAGAGCTCAATGCGCTCAAACAAACTCTTGCGCGCCTTCCGCTGGTGAAAGCTGTGCTTTCGAAAATGAACTCAAGCCTTTTAAAACAGCTTTGCTCTTTGACCGATCTGCTTGAAGACGTGTATGAGCTTATTGACGCGGCGATAGACCCCGAAGCGCCGTTTTCCGTTCGCGAGGGAGGAATGATTAAGGACGGCTTCAACGAAGAGCTGGACTCTCTTCGCTATATCGAAAAGAACGGAAAGCAATATATAACCGATATCGAAACGGCGGAAAAAGAGAAAACCGGAATCCCGAAACTTCGAATCGGTTACAACCGCGTTTTCGGCTATTATATCGAAGTCACCAATTCCTACAAGTCTCTTGTGCCGGAAACATACATAAGAAAGCAAACGCTTTCCGGCTGCGAACGCTATATCACACAGGAACTCAAAGACCTTGAAAGCCGAGTGCTCGGCGCTCAGGAGCGCGGCGTGAAGCTTGAATACGAGATCTTTTGCCAAATAAGAAAAGCTGTCGCGAAAGAGTATAACCGAATTCAGCAAACAGCGTCGGCGGTTGCCGTTGCGGACGTGTTGGCTTCGCTCGCCGCCACCGCGGTCGAAAACGGATATGTTTGTCCCGTGATGCACGACAATTCAATAATCGACATAACCGACGGACGCCATCCCGTTGTTGAAAAGGTGCTCGAGGGCACTCCCTTCGTCCCGAACAACACTTATCTTGATTGCGCAGACAGTCGTTGCGCAATAATCACGGGCCCCAATATGGCGGGTAAGTCCACCTATATGCGTCAGGTGGCTCTGATTTGTCTCATGGCGCAGATCGGCTCCTTCGTCCCCGCGAAGCGCGCGGAGCTTTCGATAATCGACAGCATTTTTACCAGAGTCGGCGCTTCCGATGACCTCGCTTCCGGTCAATCGACCTTTATGGTTGAAATGAATGAAGTTGCAACCATATTGAAATCTGCCGGGAAAAACAGCCTCATTATTCTTGATGAGGTCGGTCGCGGAACTTCGACCTTTGACGGAATGAGCATAGCGAGAGCGGTTTTGGAATATATAGCCGACAAACGGAAAATCGGCGCAAAGACTTTGTTCTCCACTCACTATCACGAGCTGACCGAGCTCGAAGGAAAGCTTGACGGCGTGAAAAACTTTAATATCTCCGTCAAAAAGCGCGGCAGCACGATAACCTTCCTTCGTCGAATTGTTCGCGGTCCTGCCGACGGCAGCTACGGAATCGAGGTTGCGAAACTTGCTGGTGTACCCGCCGGGGTCGTAAATCGCGCGCGCGAAATTCTTCAGGAGCTCGAAAGCGAAGACAGACGGCTTCGTTCGGCTGCGTCTTTCGAAAATTCCGCCTTCGAAGCGGAAGAGGAAGAACCTGTTCAAATTTCACTTGAGAGTGAACGAGACGACGAAATTATTGATGAACTTAAAAATCTTGACGCCGATACCCTAACGCCGCTTGAAGCGTTAACAACGCTGTATAAGCTTGCGAAAAAAGCAAGGGGTCAGTAAAAATCCGCTTAAAGGGAGTGAAAAAACGTGGGAAAGATCAATGTTTTGCCAAAGAATATCGCCGAGCTTATCGCTGCCGGTGAGGTCGTTGAGCGCCCGGCGAGCGTTGTCAAAGAGCTTGCGGAAAACTCCATTGACGCGGGCGCTTCCGCTGTCACGATTGAAATTCGTAATGGCGGAATAACTTATATCAGAATAACCGACAACGGTTGCGGAATTTCTCACGATGATGTTCCCAAGGCTTTCCTGAGCCACGCAACGAGCAAGCTCAAAACCGCCGCCGATCTTGACAGCATTTTCACCCTCGGCTTTCGCGGCGAAGCGCTCGCTTCGGTCGCAGCCGTTTCAAGAATTGAGCTTTTCACCAAAACCGCCGCCGAAGAAAACGGAACTTTCTTTTCGATTGAGGGCGGCGAACAGGTGAAAGACGAACCGGCGGGTTGTCCCGACGGAACGACGATAGTTGTCCGCGACCTGTTTTTCAACACACCTGCGAGAATGAAATTTTTGAAAAAAGACGTCAGCGAAGCGAATGCCGTTGCCGACGTCGTTGACAAACTCGCGCTCTCTCATCCCGAAATCAGTTTTCGCTTCATTCGCGACGGAAAGCAAACGCTGATAACTCCCGGCGACGGAAAGCTGCTTTCCGTGATTTATTCGATTTTCGGGCGCGTCTTTGCCGAAGGCATGATTGAAACCCGATATGAGCTTGACAAAATCGGCGTTTACGGTTTCGTCTGCAAGCCCGCTTCCGCCAGACCGTCACGCGCGATGCAATATTTTTTCCTCAACGGGCGCTTCATAAAATCGCGTTCCTGCGCCGCGTCAATGGAAAACGCATACAAAAACTCGATAATGACAGGCAAGTTTCCCGCCTGTGTTATAAATATCACCGTTGAACCGCATTCGGTGGATGTTAACGTTCATCCGGCAAAGACCGAGGTTCGTTTCAGCGATGAAAGGCGCGTCTCTTCGGCGATTTATTACGCCGTGAAAAACGCTCTCACCGAATATGACACCCGCGTACAGATTGACCTTGCGAAAATCGCCAAAAAAGCGACTGCGCCCGCTTCGCAGCTTTATATGGTTGAAGATAATCGGGAACAAAATGTTTCGCGGTCGCAACCGAAACCTACGCCGAAACCCGACTTCTGGCAGAATATGCCGTCGAGTAATTTTAAAAGCAATTCGCTTTCTTCGCAAAAGCCGCAGCTTGTGACCGCGAAGAAAGAAGAGGACGAACCCGACCTCGTTTCCGGCTTCAAAAGCAGGCGTGCCGCCGAAAAGAAACCCGCGCCCGACACGCAGCGCAAAAACGTTTCGAACTCGTCGGTCTCTTCGTCGGCGCCGCCGAAAAGCAATGACGTTGAACCGCCGGCGAAGGAGCAAGCTTCGTTGAAACCGAACAAAAACGAGCCGCAACCTGCGGTCGCCGTGACCGACAAGAAGCCGCCGAAACCGCTGCGCCTTCTCGGCGAAGCGTTCAAAACCTACATAATCTGCGAGTATGACGGAAAGGTCTGCGTAATAGACAAGCACGCCGCTCACGAGCGCGTGATATTCGAGCAGATGAAGAACGCGAAAAAAGAGACCGCGTCTCAGGTGCTTCTTGCTCCCGTTACCGTCACTCTCAGCAAGAGTGAATACAACATCATTACGGAAAACATCGACGTCTTTTCAAAATGCGGCTTTTTGATCGAAGATTTCGGAAACGGTGCCGTGATAGTCCGCGAATGTCCGATGCTGCTTGAAGGCGATGATATTCAGGACGTTGTTGTTGAAATCGCGAATAATCTTTCTCTCGGAAAGACCGATGTTCAAGCCGAAAAAATCGACCGCATTCTGCATACCGCCGCGTGTAAGGCGGCAATAAAAGCCGGTTACAAAAATTCAACCGCCGAGCTCAAAGCTCTTGCGGAGCGCGTGCTGTATAATGATGATATACGTTACTGCCCTCACGGTCGTCCGGTGCTTGTTGAAATGAGCCGCTATGACCTCGAAAAGCAGTTCGGTCGTGTTTGAACGAAAAAACCAGTTCTTGACTGCCGCTCGATAAACCGTTTCCCGGTCGGCACCGGGTCGAAAAAGGAGACTCTTATGGAAAAAAAGCCACTTGTGGTTGTCGTTCTCGGACCCACGGCGAGCGGAAAAAGTTCCCTTGGCGTTCGCGTTGCCAAAGCGCTTGGCGGCGAAGTGGTCTCTGCCGATTCAATGCAGATATACCGCCACATGGATATAGCAACGGCGAAGGTCACGAAAGACGAGATGCTCGGCGTTGCGCATCATCTGATAGATTTTCTTGACCCGTGGGAAAGCTTTTGTGTTGCCGAATACAAAGAAATGGCGCTCTCTCGAATTCGTGATATTTCCGCACGCGGAAAGCTTCCGCTTCTTGTCGGCGGAACAGGGCTCTATATTGATACGGTTATTAACAACACCCGCTTTTTGGATTACGAAAAAAGCGACGTTCGCGAAAAGCTCATGAAACGAGCCGAAGAAGAGGGGAGCGAAGCGCTTTGGAAAGAGCTGTCGCTCATTGACCCTCAAAGCGCGGAAAAGCTGCACCCGAACGACAAAAAGCGCGTTGTTCGCGCCCTTGAGCTTTTTGAAACGACCGGCCGAACAATGACCGCTCAACGTGAGAATTCTCACCTTGAAGAGAGCGAGTTTCGCTTTTGTGTAATCGGTTTGACCGCAGAGGACAGGCAGTTTCTTTATGACAGAATTAACAGGCGCGTTGATATGATGCTCGATATGGGACTTGTTGAAGAAGCCCGACGCTTTTTTGCGCTTGAACGCTCGTCAACTTCGCGCCAGGCAATAGGCTACAAGGAGTTGAAGCCGTTTCTTGACGGGGCTGTCTCTCTTGAACAGGCGACCGAAAACCTGAAGCGCGAAACGCGCCGCTATGCAAAGCGCCAGCTTTCCTGGTTCAGGCGCAACGAAAACATCCATTGGCTCTTCGTTGACAGGGAGAGCGAGGACACTCTGCTTTCAAAAAGCCTTGAAATTATTGAAAGCTATAACAGGTGAAGTCTATGAAAAAAACCAAAAGCTTTAAAACCACCGTTGCCATTCTTGTGGTTGCCGCTTCGATAGTTTTGCTGTATGCTGTTCAGGGTGTTTATTTAGATTATGTCGGAAAGCTCGAAACGGAGTATATTTTCGAAACGACGGACAAACAGGTCGTCACGGTTGAAGGCTTCGTTGTTCGCGACGAAAACCGAAGCGAGAATTCACAAAACACCTCAATTTTGAAAAAGAACGATTCGCGCGTTTATGTCCCCATCGTTTCGGACAGCGCCAGCGTTGCAAAGGGAGAGACGATAGCCCTCTCTTTCGCGACCGAAAGCGAAGCCAAAGCGTATAACGAAAGTCTGCTTCTCGACGAAAAAATCGACCAGCTTTCAGACCTTCAGGACCAGGGCAACTTTGACCACATAAACGTAATGACTCTCAACAACGAAATCTCTTCCGCCGTCAACAACTATATGAAGCTGCTTGACTCCGGCGATTACACGGGTCTTGACGAGGCGGTCATGAACATCAGCTATAAAATCACAACGCGCCAGATAGCCACGGGAACCGAACTCGATTTTTCGCAGCTTATCTCTCAATACAAAAAAGAGAAAAAAGCTCTGCTTGCTTCGGTCAGCGGGAAAAAGTCGGTTAAAACGGATTACGCCGGATATTTTGTCAGCACGGTTGACGGCTATGAAAGTGTCGGTGATTACGAAGAAATAGCCGCGGGGAAGATAGATTCCGACACGGTGAGCGCGCTTCTTGAAAGCGAACCTATCGCTCAAAGCGGAACTTTCGGAAAGATAATCGGTCAACACAACTGGTATATGGTCTGCAATATTCCGCTTGCGCAGGCTTCGGTCATCCAAACCGGATATTATGTCAACGTAAGCTTCCCCGAAAAGGGGATAAACGACCTTGCAATGTCGGTTCACAGCGTTTCAAGCCGAGCGGGTGATACCATTGCCGTTGTGCTCAAGTGCACGTCAATGAACAAAGCGATCTCCGCCCTGCGAAAGGAACGTGCGGAGATAACCGTGAAAACCTATAAAGGTTTGCGCATAACTAACGAAGCGCTCGTTGTTAACGAAGAAGGCGAAAAAGGCGTCTATACCCTCAACGGAAAAAGAGTCGTTTTCAAGCCGGTCAAGATCGTTCATCACGGAGACGATTATTTTATTGCAACTGCCGTGACGTATTATAATGATGACGGCAGCGTAGATTATGAAAAAACGTCAAAAGCCGAAATAAAGGCCTTTGACCGGGTAATAGTGAAGGGGCGAAATTTAAGTGACGGAAAAGTTATTGATTGAAGAAAGGTTCCAAAGCATTCAACATAATCTTGAATTTATCAACGAAAGAATAGCTCTTGCCGCCGAAAAAAGCGGGCGCACGCGAGACGATATCACGCTTATGGCGGTCACCAAAACGGTTGAACCTGTTTTTATAAACCACGCGATTGATTGCGGCGTTGACCTCATCGGCGAGAATAAAGTTCAAGAGTTCCTTTCAAAGAAGGAATATCTCAACCTTTCCTCCTGCCGCGCGCATCTTATCGGACATTTGCAGACAAACAAGGTGAAACAGATTTTGCCGCAGGTGGAGATGATACAGTCTGTTGACAGCTTGAAGCTTGCGAACGAGATTGAAAAGCAGGCGAAAAAGCTCTCTTCTGTTGCGCAGTGTCTTATCGAAGTAAACGTCGGCGACGAGGAAAGCAAAACAGGCATAGCCTTCGACGAAGTGAGACCGTTGCTCGAAGAGATTTCAAAAATGAGCTCTGTCAGGGTGAAAGGTCTTATGGCGATACCGCCAATCTGCGAAGAAAAATCGCGGTTATGCGAATATTTTGAAAAAATGCACCGTTTGTTTGTTGACATCAAGGGTGAAAATATAGATAATATAAGCATGGACATTCTTTCAATGGGAATGTCGGGCGATTATGAGGAAGCAATTTCCTGCGGAGCCACGATGGTTCGCGTCGGATCGTTGATTTTCGGTCCGAGATTATATTAACAGGTTGATAAAGAAAGGACGATATAAAATGAAATTCATGGACAGTTTAAAAGACGGCTTCAAAAAGTTCGTCACTTTTTCGGACGAGGAAGATTATTCCGACGATGAAAACTACGGTGACGGTGATTTTGAAGATGATGAGTATTACGATGATGAAGAGGAGCAGTATAGCGAAAGCGCAAAAAAGAGCGACAGCTATAAAGTGAAACCCGAGTCCGCTTATGCGCCTCCGGAATATACGCAAAAAGGTTCTCCCGAAACGGCGTATTCCTTTAAACCGACCCAACCGAAAGCCGCAACGAATCTTTACAAAATGGACGCAAAGCCGCAAAAGAAGCTCAAGGTCACTCTCTTCGTTCTCGAAGATATGGACGACGCGAGAAATGTTGCCGATTGTATGATAGAGCGCGGCGTTGTTACTCTCGCCGATATGACCAAGCTCCCGACCGAAAGCGTTCGCCGCGTTTTGGACTTCCTTGACGGTGTGAAATATGTTTGCAAGTCGAAAATCGAAGTCATTGCCGAAAAGATATATCTCATCGTTCCCGAAGCTGCGGAGCTTTCAGGTGACTTTTTCGGTCAGGTAGATAAGCCTTCTTATTTTTAATGTTGCTAAACAGCCGTGTGTCGGCGTATTTGTATAATCGGGGAGGAACAGAAAGATGATGTTACCAAATCAAATCAAAATGCAAAGCTTTTCGCCTGCGGGTCGCGGCGCATATAAATCGGCAGAGGTTGACTCCTTTGTTCAAAAGCTTTATGTGAGTTATAACGAGCTTTACTCCGAAAACGCCGAACTGAAAAAGAAGTTCGCTTCCCTTCGGGATATAATCGAAGAATATAACGCCGGCAAAAACGCAATAGCTACCGCCATCGTCAAGGCGCAGACCGTTGCCGACCAGACGGTCGAAAGCGCGAAAAACGCGTATGACGCGATGCTTGCGGACGGCGAGAGGAAGGCACAGGCGCTTGTTGACGAAAAGGTTGCCGAAGCCACGACTTACGCCGAAGAAGTTCGCCGCAAAGCGGACGAATATTTCGAAGAAACCAAGGAAGAAGCGAAACTCGAAAGCGAAAACCTTAAGCAAAAGGCGAAAGAGCAATACGACGAAGCCGCCGAAAAAGCGAAAGAGCTTATTGACGACGCAAACAACAAGGCCGCCGCAATAGTTGCCGCCGCTTACGGCGACGCAAAAAAAGCGCAGGAAAAGCGCGACGAGCTCCTTTGCGAAGCGAAAAATCAGCTTGACACGATAAAGGCGCAGTTTCTCACTTTCAAGAGTGACTCCATTGAGCTCATGAAGGACTTGTTGCCGAAGCTCGAAGCTTTGACCGTTCCCGAAATTGAAATCGAAGAGAAAGAAGCGGTTGCCGAAAGCGAACCTGTTGTCGAAGTTCAGCCTGAGCCGGAGACAAAGCTTGACGTTTCCGAAATCGGTGAAGACAGAACCACCGTTGTCAAAGAAGAAAAAGCCGAGCCGAACCTTGCGTATATCCCGGACGCCGGAGAGTACGTTAAACAGATTTTCGATTCCATAGTCATTCCGGGCGCTTCCGAAATAAAGACCGAGGTCGAACCGAACGTCTTTGAAACATATAAAACAGAAAAAAAGGCTGAACGCGGTTTTGGCTATAACGGAAACAAAACCAGTTTCAGCGTTACCGATGATATTGACATCCTTTCGGATGACGAATAATTTTGTGGTCGTTTCAGGTGTGTGAATAATGCTTCAAATCGTTTCTCTTGTTGTTGTTGCGCTTCTTACCGCGCTTGACCAGCTTATCAAGTATTTCATTGTTGAAAAGCTGAAAGGCACCGCCGGAAAACTTCTGGTTCCCGGTGTGCTTCAACTCTCATATGTTGAAAACGACGGTGCGATGATGGGACTTTTCGGCGGAAAGGCAAGCATAATGACGGTGCTCACGGTGATAATTCTCGTTGTTTTGCTTGCGGCTCTGCTCTTGAAAAAAGTGAAACCCGGCTTTGTTTATGGTTGCCTGGTTGCCATTGTTGCGGGCGGAGTCGGAAACCTCATTGATCGTGTCAGGCTCGGTTACGTTATTGATTATATAGAAGTCCTTTTCGTAGATTTCTATGTTTTCAATTTTGCCGATTGCCTTGTTACCGTCGGTGCTTTCCTCATAATCGGCTATGAGATATACGAAATTGTGAAGGAAACGAAAAGTTCAAAAAAAAGCAGGGAAGAGCAGAATGGTTGACGCAATTATGTTCACCGCCGATGAAAACGCGGCGGGACAAAGGATAGATAAAGTCATCTGTGCCTTTTCTTCCGAGCTGACTCGCTCCGGTGTTCAAAAGCTCATTGAAAGCGGAGCTGTTTGCGTTGACCGCAGGAGCGTGACCAAAAACTACAAGGTCAAACTCGGAGATAAAATTACGCTCGTTGTTCCGAAACCGCGCGAACTTGAAGTCGAAGCGCAAAAGATCGCGCTTGACGTTCGCTATGAAGACGATGACCTTCTCGTTGTCAACAAGCCGAAAGGGATGGTCGTTCACCCGGCTGCCGGGAATTATGACGGGACTCTCGTGAACGCGCTGCTTTATCATTGCAAGGGCAGCCTTTCCGGAATCAACGGTGTCATTCGCCCGGGAATCGTTCACAGAATTGACAAGGATACCAGTGGGCTTCTTATCGTGGCAAAAAACGATTTTGCCCACGTTTCTCTCGCCGAACAGATAAAGGCGCATTCTTTTTCAAGAGAGTATCAAACCGTGGTTTACGGTGGCTTTTCCGCCGACAGCGGAACGGTTGATGCGCCAATCGGACGTCACAGCGTTGACCGCAAAAAGATGTGTGTCACCGAAAAAAACTCAAAGCACGCCATCACTCATTACGAAGTCGTCGAACGTTACGGCGGTTTTACTCACCTTCGGGTTCGCCTTGAAACCGGACGAACGCACCAGATTCGCGTGCATATGGCGTATATAGGACATCCCGTTGCCGGCGACCCGGTTTACGGGCCGAAAAAAGTCATCACCGAGCTCGGCGGTCAGTGCCTTCACGCCGGATTGATCGGCTTTCGCCACCCGAGAACCGGAAAACATATTGAGGTTGTGAGTGAGCTGCCCGAATATTTTGAAAACTTTTTAAAAAAGCTTCGTTGACGCTTTGAAAGGTGTCGCTTTAAATCCATGGGGGTGACCCCGTTCTATATTAGAAAGGAAGGTATATCAATGCCGGAAAAGAAATTGCCGCTCTCCGCTTGGCTGATTGCTTCGGATATCGACGGCACACTGAACAACAAAAAAAGAAAATTGCCCCAACGCAATTTTGATGCCATACAGAAATTCGTTTATGAATACGGCGGACATTTTATTCTTTCGTCCGGTCGTTCAATCGAGTCGATGCGAAAGCATTTTAATAAACTGAAGCTCAATAGCGGATACGCCGTTTTTATCAACGGAGCCGGTGTTTATGATTACAGCAAAAATGAAATCGTCTGGATGAGCCCGGTCAACGAAAAAATCACCACGCTCATCAAGACCATGGCGAAAAAATTTCCCCTTGCCACCGTTCAGGTCATCACGCCGTATGAAGCCAAGGTTGTGAAGCCCACCGGTTCGGCGCTTATTCTTGCGCTCACGAGCAAGCTGCCGATAAAATGTTTTTCAAACATTGAGAAGGTTGAAACCGGAAACTGGTGCAAGGCTATTTTCACCGGGCTTCCTCCGGTTATTTCTGCGGTTGAAAAATATGCAAAAGCGCACAGCGAAAACGCGACCAACCTCATGCGAACCTCGCCGTTCTCTTTTGAACTTGTTAACGAAGGAACGAACAAGGGTGTTGCCGTTTTGAAGGTTGCCGAGCTGCTTGGAATAGACCGCGAAAACACCGCGGCGATAGGCGACTACTTCAACGATTACGAAATGCTCAAAGCTGTCGGTCTGCCGGCTTGTTGCGGTCAGGCACCGCAGGGAATGAAAGACATTGCGAAGCTTGTCACCTGCCACTGCAACAAGGGCGCCGTTGCCGACCTTATCGAATACATTATCAAGCATAATTGCAAATGATTGCCAAAAGGGCTTTTGCCCCGAGGCTCTTTATAAAAAGGAGGAGATCACATTGGAAAACACCAAAAAGACCGAGCTTAAAAAGCTCGCGTGCAAGGTGAGAATGGGCGTTATTGAAGGAACCTTTAACGCAAAGTCCGGTCATCCGGGCGGTTCGCTTTCGATTGCAGACATTATCACCTATCTTTATTTCAGCGAAATGAATGTTGACCCGAAGAATCCCGCCTGGGAGGACAGAGACCGCTTTGTTCTTTCAAAAGGGCACACCGCACCGGCGCTGTATTCCGCGCTCGCGCTCAAAGGCTTCTTCCCGTTTGACCTCATCAAAACGCTCAGAAAGCCCGATTCAATTCTTCAAGGCCACCCGAGCATGAGATATACCCCCGGCGTTGATATGAGCACCGGTTCTCTCGGCCAGGGAATTTCCGCCGCTGTCGGAATGGCTCTCGGCGCAAAGCTGAAGGGCAAAGACTTCAGGGTCTATACCGCTCTCGGCGACGGCGAAATTGAAGAAGGTCAGGTTTGGGAAGCGGCAATGTTTGCCGGTAACCACGGCCTTGACAATCTCGTTGCCGTTGTGGATTACAACAATCTTCAAATTGACGGCTCGCTTGACGAAGTCAACTCTCCCTGCCCGATAGATGAAAAATTTGCGGCTTTCGGCTGGAATGTTGTCGTAATAAACGGCCATTGCTTCTGCGAAATTGAAGACGCTTTCAAAAAAGCCAAAGAGTGCAAGGGCAAACCCACCTGTATTGTCGCCAAAACGGTCAAGGGAAAAGGCGTTTCCTTTATGGAGGATAAGTGCGATTGGCACGGAAGCGCGCCTAACGCCGAACAGTATGAGCAGGCAATGAAAGAACTCGGCGACGCTCTCGCCGCATTGGAGGTGTGATCATGGCTGACGTAATTAAATGTGCAACAAGAGATGCTTACGGTAAAGCGCTTAAAGAGCTTGGAAAGCGCGACGATATTCTCGTTCTTGACGCCGACCTTGCGAAGGCAACCAAAACGATCGTTTTCAAAAAAGAGTTCCCCGATAAGTTCATTGATTCCGGTATTGCGGAGGGCAACATGATGGGCGTTGCCGCCGGTCTTTCAACCGTTGGTTACACTGTGTTTGCAAGTTCGTTTGCAATGTTTTCTGCCGGTCGTGCCTTTGAGCAGGTAAGAAACTCCATTGCTTATCCGAAGCTCAACGTAAAAATCGGAGCCACTCACGCCGGAATCTCGGTCGGTGAAGACGGCGCGAGCCATCAATGCTGCGAAGACATTGCGCTCATGCGCTCAATTCCCAACATGGTAATCATCAATCCGGCGGATGACGTTGAAGCTTTTCAGGCTGTTCTTGCCGCTGCCGATTTTGAAGGCCCTGTTTATATGCGCTTCGGACGTCTTGCCGTTCCGAGAGTCAACGCCGAAGATTACAAGTTTGAACTCGGAAAGGGTGTCACCCTCAAGGACGGAAAGGACGTAACTATCGTTGCGACCGGACTCATGGTCAACGAAGCTCTTATCGCTGCCGAAGAACTCAAAAAAGACGGCATAGACGCAAGAGTAATAAACATCCACACCATCAAACCGATTGACAAAGACATTCTCCTTAAGGCAGCCAAAGAGACCGGAGCCATTGTCACCGCCGAAGAACACAGCGTTATCGGTGGTCTCGGCTCGGCTGTTGCGGAGGTGCTTTCGGAAGAATGCCCCGTTCCGGTTCTTCGTCTCGGTGTTGAAGATACGTTCGGAAAGTCCGGCCCCGCTGTTGAACTTCTTAAACTCTTCGGTCTGGACGCTGCTCACATTGCCGAAAAAGCGAAGAAAGCTCTTTCGCTCAAATAAAATTCTGACAAGTTAAAATTGCTTGCGCTTTCGCAGGCTTAACAAAAAGGGAAGCTATGATCTCGACGGCCGTTTTTCGGTTTGAACGCGCAGATCATAGCTTTTCTGTCTTTTTCGGGAGCGCGCTTTTTTGAACTCAATTCACGGAGCATCAAATGTAAAAAAATCAGAATACCTATTCACAAATAAAAAAATTGTGGTATAATATACGCAGAAAATCTTGCAAGCAAGTATTTTTACTTGCTGCTAAATATACGCAGGAAATCTTGCATTCTTTTATTTTGAAAATATACGAAAGTAGCTAATTTAAGCTGAGAGGTGTCGTGACGTTTGGAACGCGTTATTTCTATTGATCGACTGGAGCACGCAGTCAGTCTTTTCGGCTCGTTTGACGAAAACATAAAGCTCATTGAAAGCGAGTTTTCCGTTTCGGTCATAAGTCGGGGCAGTGAACTTAAAATTCAGGGCGATGAGGAAAACTGCGCTTTTGCTCAGCGGGCAGTGAATGGCTTGCTTTCTCTTGTTGCAAAAGGGGAAGTGCTCAACGAACAAAACGTTCGCTACGTCATTTCGCTTGTTAAGGAGGGAAGCGAGGAAAAGCTTTCTTCCATGGGCGCAGATTGCGTTTGCATAACGGCGAAGGGCAAACCTGTCAAAGCGAAAACCTTAGGTCAGAAAAAATATATCGAAGCGATAAAAAACAATACCATCGTTCTCGGTGTCGGCCCCGCCGGTACCGGAAAAACATATCTTGCCGTTGCAATGGCGGTCAGTGCTTTCAGGGCGAAGGAAGTTAACCGAATTATTCTCACTCGTCCCGCTGTTGAAGCCGGTGAAAAGCTCGGTTTCCTTCCGGGTGATTTGCAACAGAAGGTTGACCCGTATCTGAGACCGCTGTATGACGCGCTGTTCGATATGCTCGGCGCCGAAAGCTTTCAGCGTTATCAGGAGCGAGGAAATATCGAAGTTGCGCCGCTGGCTTACATGAGGGGTCGAACCCTTGACGACAGCTTTATCATCCTTGACGAAGCGCAAAACACAACGGGCGAACAGATGAAAATGTTCCTGACTCGTCTCGGTTTCAATTCAAAAATTGTTGTAACAGGCGATATTACGCAAATCGACCTTCCCGACGGAAAGCGTTCGGGCCTTGTTGATATCATGAAAATTCTCAAGAATATAGATGACATCCAAACCGTTCGCTTTTCGGAAAAGGACGTCGTTCGCCACAGACTGGTTCAAGATATAATAAAGGCGTATGAAAAATATGAGGAGGCGCACAAAAGAAAATGAAAGACAAAATCAAAGTCATCATCAGCAACGATCAGCACGTTGTTAAAGTACCGACAGGCGTGCGAATGCTCATCAGGCGTTGTTGCAACGCCGTATTGGTCAACGAAAACTTTAAAGGCTCCGCAGAGATAAGTGTCTCTATTGTGGATGACGAAACGATACATAAGCTCAATCTCGAACATCGCGGGGTCGATCGTTCGACTGATGTCCTTTCCTTTCCGCTCGGCGAAAACGGCGTTTATGACATCAACAACGACACCGGCGCTCAAATGCTCGGCGATATAGTGATTTCAATAGAGCACGCGATCAAGCAGGCAAAGCTTTACGGCCATACCTTTGACCGTGAAATTGCGTTTCTCACGGTTCATTCAATGTTACATCTGCTCGGCTATGACCATGAGCCGGGTGGGCTTGAGCTTGTCCGAATGCGCGAAAAAGAGGAGGCTGTTTTAACTCAGCTCGGTCTTGTTCGCAGCGGAAGCTACTACACGATGGAAGAATGATTTGAAAGGAAAAGCCGAAGATCACCGCCGGTTTTCAGCGGTGTTCTTCGGTGATTTGTTTTTATGAATAATTACAAAGCGCTCTTTAAAAGCTTCTTTTATGCTTTTCGCGGAATTGCGGCAACGGTGAAATCCGAACGCAATATGCGCGTTCACCTGACCTGCCTTGTTTATATGTTCTCGATTCTTTTTTTCACCGACTGGTTCACCCTTACTCGAACAGACTGGGCGCTGCTTGCTCTTTCAAGCGCGTTGGTGATTGCGGCGGAGCTCGTCAATACCGCCGTCGAAAACGCGGTGGATCTTTCAACGAAAGAGTATAACGATTTTGCGAAAAAAGCCAAGGACGCAGCTTCGGGAGCGGTTCTGGTTTGCGCCTTCGGGGCGGTCGCGGTCGGTCTTTTTGTTCTTCTTCAGCCGAAGGCGTTCTCGGCAATGTTCGCTTATTTTCGCCTTAATCCGCTGATGTTTGCTTTGTTTGCGTTAAGCATCATTCCGGCAACGCTCTTTATTTTCTTCGGCTTTGGAAGGAGTGAAAAGGAAAAATGATTGATCGTTTTTCAAGAACGCGCCTGCTTCTGGGTGATGCTGCGATGGAACGTCTCGCCGACTCCCGCGTCGCCGTTTTCGGCGTTGGCGGCGTTGGTGGTTTTGTTGCCGAAGCATTGGCTCGAACGGGTGTCGGCGCGCTCGAAATAATTGATAACGACACTGTGAGCCTGACGAATATCAATCGCCAGCTGATAGCGCTTGAAAGCACCGTCGGCGAGAAAAAGGTTGACGTGCTCAAAAGCCGCCTTCTTGACATCAATCCGAAAATTGACGTCGTTGCGCGTGACGAATTTTTCCTTCCCGAAACGTCGGAACGCTTTGGTTTTTCGTCTTATGATTATGTTGTTGATGCCATTGACACCGTCAGCGGAAAAATTGAGCTGATAATGTGTTCGAAGCGTGTCGGCACACCGATAATCAGCTCAATGGGCGCCGGAAACAAGCTTGACCCGACTCAATTTGAGGTCGCCGATATTTACGAAACTTCCGTTTGTCCTCTTGCGAGAGTGATGCGAGCCGAGCTTCGCAAAAGGGGAGTGAAGTCGCTCAAGGTTGTGTATTCAAAAGAGACAGCGAGAAAACCGCTTTCGACTGACGAAGAAGGCGGAAAGCGTCAAACGCCAGGCTCGCTTGCCTTTGTTCCGTCCGTTGCCGGATTGATAATTGCCTCTCAGGTCATAAAAGACCTTGTTGGCGAAGAATAATTTATCTTGACTTGTAGATTTGACCGTATTATAATCATAATTGTCGGTGTTGTGTTGGCTTTGCGTTGCCGAAAACACGTCTTCCCGACGAAAAACAAAAAGGCGTTCTGCGCGCTTTGACCCGCCTTTCGGGAATCTCGCGCTGCCGTTATATTGATACAGCAAAACGAAATGAGGAATAAGAGTGCAGGAAGCGATAAAATGCACCGGTGAGGTGTTGAGCCTTGCGTTGGATATTGGAAAGAGCATGGTAAAATGCGGTGCAGAGATGAACCGCGTTGAAGAAACCATAATTCGCATCTGTTATGCCTACGGCATGAAAAGGGTGGAGGTTTTTTCAATCATTTCAATGATGACTGTTACCGCCTTTGACGAAGAGGGGAATGATTACACCCAGTCGCGGCGTATTTATGCCTACTCAAACAACCTCGGTCGCCTTGAACAGTTGAACGCTCTTTCGCGAAGCATCTGCTTTGATCCAATCGAAATTTCTGCCGCACGCGAGGAACTTGAAAAAATCAACAACGAAGAAAAGCGTTTTCGCCTTTCCGCCTGCTTCGGAAACGTCATTGCCGCTTCCGCCTTCACTGTTTTTTTCGGCGGGTCGTGGCGTGACGCTCTCGCCGCGGCACCCATAGCGGTAATGATTTATTTGATGAATTCATTCATAAAAGCGAGGGGAATGAACCGCCTGTTTTTCACGGCAGTCTGTTCGGCGCTTTCCGGTTTCTTCGCGTTGCTGATAGTTCGTGTCGGTCTTGCCGATAATGCAGACATGATAATGATCGGCGATATCATGCTTATCATTCCCGGGTTGATGCTTATCAACGCAATAAGAGAGATGCTTTGCGGTGACATTATGAGCGGTCTCATGCGTTTTCTTGAAACGATAATCATTGCGCTTTCAATAGCCTGCGGCTTTGCCGTACCCATCCTGTTGCTGAAAGGGGTGTAAGCAGTGGAACTTAAAGAGGCGTTAACGATAATCATATCTGGACTCATAGGCGCCGCCGGTTTCGCGCTGCTTTTTCGCGTGCGAAAGAATCACCTTGTGTGGGCGGCGGTCGGTGGCGGTTTGACCTGCGTTGTATATGTCATCAGCGTGAAATTCTTCGCCCACGAATTTTTTCAAAACTTTTTCCCGGCGCTGTTCGGCGCGGCGTATTCCGAAGTTATGGCGCGCCTTACCAAATCACCGGGCACGAGTTATCTTGCCTGCGCGATAATTCCTCTCGTTCCCGGCGGAAAGCTTTATTATACTATGTATTACTTCATAATCGGAGAAATGGAGCTGTTTTATGACGCACTGCGCCAAACCGCTCGCATAGCAGCCGGTCTTGCGGTCGGAGTTATAATTATTTCCGTTTTTGTCCATATCGTGAACCACGGAAAGTTCAAGCAGATATATGATATCGAGTGAGCAAAACGAGCTTAAAACGACGGGAAGAAGCGTGAAAGATGTTTGCGTTGCAAGTATCACGATGATATTGAATAATGACGTTGAGGCTAAAAAGCTAATTAAGCACTTTGAGAAATCAAGGTGCTTTTTTGTGCCCGAAAGAGGGTGGCTTAATTAACCTGTGAGGTTTGCGGAAAGCTTGACGGAAAGCATTTTCCGTCAAGCAAATACGAGATCGGAATAACCGCTCCGCCGTTTCATCCGTGGTGTCGCGGTTGCACGGCTCCGTATTTTGAAGACATGAAGGGCACCGGAACGCGAATAGCGAGAGATATGGCCGGAAAGACATACTATGTGCCGGATGACATGACGTATGCCGAATGGAAAAAAACGCAGGATGAAAAATACGGCGAAGGAACTGTTGACACCGTTCGCAAAATGAATTATAATAAGAACGAGGACAAAAAACAGTACGACAAGTATAAAAAGGCTCTCGGAAAAGAAGCGCCGAAAAAGTTTGACGATTTTCAGCATATTAAATATTTTGAGCCTGAAAAGTATGCTGAAATGAAGGAATACTATAGTTATAAGCAAAGAGTTCCGGAAGCGACAAACGGAGATTTTGAAGCTTATAAAGCAATCAAGGCAATAGGTATTAAAGGCACTATTAGAGTGCCGTCACATAATGCACAGCATGCCTATATTCTTGAAGATAAAACATCAAAACGTGACCCGGCTCATATCATGAAAAGAATGCAGGAACGTCAAATTACAGATGATGATGTTCAAAAGTTTGTCGATACAGCTTTGTTTTCTGTTGAACAGTTCAAAGGAACGAGACGCGTATTTTATTCCGCTGATGGAGTAACGGTGCTAACTAAAACAAAAGATTATGAAAATATTGAATGGATAGCTAAAACCACATGGAGTAAGTATGATTTTGATGAAAAAACCGAAGAATTATTAAGGGAGGTATTTAAAAAGTGAGTAAGTTAACGCCATATGATGATAGGTACTGCCCGATTTTTAAAGACAATATCGATGGCGAATTGTGCTATGAAGTTGCCACGTGCATGCAAGGCTTTTTTAAAATAACATCCGTAGTTGAACACACAAAAATTGTATTGCCTTTAGATGAGGCGAGAAATATTTGCAACAAATGCAAATACGCCGATATGGAATAATGTGAATATCACGAACAAGAAAAACGCAAGCGATAAAGCACTTTTGAAGATTAATTTTCAAAGGTGCTATTTTTATGCCCGAAAGGAGGTAATAATATGAAATGCCCCTACGCCGTACACCGAAAAGTAATAATACAAAGCTGTACAATTTTTGATGAGAACAACGAACGACAAACAGGTTGGCTTGAAACGCAGACCAATAACGCAAAATTTGCCGATTGCTTGAAAGAAGAATGCGGTGCGTACAACGCCGAAAAGAAAAAATGTGAATATCACAGCTAATTAAGCACTTTGAGAAATCAAGGTGC
>CAYOEN010000002.1:0-81336 GCA_964403085.1 uncultured Faecalibacterium sp.
CAGCTCGGCTGCAAGGTCGTTGAAATCTCCGCCCTGAAAGGCACCGGAATAGCGGAAGCGGCTCAGGCGGCGATTGAAGCGGCGAAGAACGGAAAAACCGTTCCGATGCATACTTTCTCCGGTGTTGTTGAACACGCCCTCGCTCACATTGAAGAGGCTGCGGTTCACGGCCTTCCGGAAGAGCAGCAGCGTTGGTACGCGGTCAAAATTTTCGAACGCGACGAAAAAGTTCTCTCAACGCTGAACATTGACCCTTCAACCCTTGAACATATAGAAGAGGATATCACCAAAGTCGAAGAAGAGCTTGACGATGATTCGGAATCCATAATAACCAACGAAAGATACATATATATCGGTTCAATAATCAAGTCCTGCTACAAAAAGCGCAACGCGGGTTCGCTTTCGACTTCGGATAAAATTGACAAGATAGTTACAAACCGCTGGCTCGGCCTTCCGATCTTCGCGATTATAATGTTTTTGGTTTATTACCTTTCAATGGTAACGGTCGGAAGCGCCGCAACAGATTGGGCGAACGACGGACTTTTCGGTGACGGTTGGCGTTTTCTCGGAATCGGAACGAGCGAATATAACGAAGTGAACGATGAATACACAGCTTCGCTCAACGCGCTCAACGCTTTCCTCGAAATTGACCCCGAAGCGGAAGATTTTGACGCCGAAGCTGCTCTTGAACTGATAAAGAGCTTTGAGGTTGACGGCGAAAACCCGACTTCCGTTGTTGAAATCGAAGACGAAGAAACTCTCGCGATTGACGATTACACCGTTTATTACGCAGAGCTTCCGAAAGATTATGACGAAGAAACCACAGTGGGTGTCACTTTCCTCGAAGCGGCGAAATATTTTGAAGAGAACGGCGCCGAAAGCTTTGCTGCTCCCGACCCTGCGGAGTATGGTCTCTGGGTTCCGGGAATCCCGGTACTCATCGGCAATCTTCTTGAAAAAGCGGGTGCGGCCGAGTGGCTTTCGGGACTCATCAACGACGGAATAGTATCCGGTGTCGGTGCGGTTTTGGGCTTCGTTCCGCAGATGCTCGTTTTGTTCCTTCTTCTCGCTTTCCTCGAAGCGTGCGGATACATGGCTCGAATTGCGTTTGTTCTTGACCGCGTTTTCAGAAAGTTCGGTCTTTCGGGAAAGTCGTTCATTCCGATGCTCATCGGTACAGGTTGCGGAATTCCGGGAATCATGGCGTCCAGAACCATCGAAAACGAACGCGACAGGCGAATGACAATAATGACAACGACTTTCATTCCCTGCGGCGCGAAGGTTCCGTTCATCTCAATGATAGCCGGTGCTGTGTTCGGCGGTTCTCCGCTTGTTGCAACGAGCGCATACTTTATCGGAATGGCAGCCATCATCGTTTCGGGCATTATGCTCAAGAAAACGAAAATGTTCTCCGGCGACCCGGCTCCGTTTGTTATGGAGCTCCCGGCGTACCATCTTCCTACTGTCGGTAACGTTCTTCGCTCAATGTGGGAACGTGGTTGGTCGTTCATCAAGAAAGCCGGAACAATCATTCTTCTTTCAACGATTCTTGTCTGGTTCCTTACATATTTCGGCTTTGTTGACGGTTCGTTCACAATGCTTGACGAATCACAGCTTGACAGCTCACTGCTTGCGACCGTCGGCGGCGCCATTGCATGGATATTCAAACCTCTCGGTTGGGGAACGTGGCAAGCTGCCGTTGCTTCCATCACCGGACTTATCGCAAAAGAGAACATTGTCGGAACCCTCGGCGTTCTTTACGGCGGCGGAGACGTAAGCACATATCAGGCAGTTGCACAGGCGTTCACGGGAATAACCGCTTATTCGTTCCTCGTTTTCAATCTCCTTTGCGCTCCCTGTTTCGCTGCCATCGGTGCAATCAGACGCGAAATGAACAACCCGAAATGGACTTGGTTCGCAATCGCGTATCAGTGCGGCTTCGCATATTGCATCTCGCTGATGATTAATCAATTCGGTTCCGCGTTTACCGGAAATTTGAATGTTATCGGTTTGATTTTTGCGATTGCTGTCCTTGTCGGCATGATTTATATGCTTGTTCGTCCGTATAAAGAGGCAACAAAACTCACGAAAAACATAAAATAATTAATAGCTTGGAAGAAAGGTGTCTTTGTTTATGCTTGAATGGCTGCTTGCGAACGCCGCAACTATCATTGTCTGTCTTATTCTTGTCCTTGTTGTTGCTTTGATCATTGTCAAACTTGTCAAAGACAAAAAGAGCGGAAAATCTTCGTGCGGAAACAACTGCGCTCATTGTGCAATGGCGGGTGCCTGCCACCGAAACGGCGGCGACGGCAATCCATCGTGAGTCGCTGCCCATTCACGCCGAACGAAGCGAAAACTGCTCTATGGTGAAAATCACGCTTAAAATTAACGGTATGGCGTGCTCGATGTGTGAAACCCACATAAACGACCAAATCAGGCAGAACTTTTCCGTCAAAAAAGTTTCATCTTCACATAAGAACGGCGAGACCGTAATTCTCGCGGAGGATGAGCTTGACGAAGAAAAGTTGAAAGCTGTTATTGAAAAAACAGGTTATGACCTTTTGGACGTCAGCGTCGAACCATACCAAAAGAAAGACGGCTTTCTGTCTTTTTTAAAGTTTTGATATCTCCTTTTAACTGAAACCCATACAGGAAAGCACTCCCGCGGCAGAGGGAGTGCTTTCTTTTCGCGCAGCGCAAAAAGAAAAGATTTTCTTAATTTTTTGTCTTTCTTATTGATTATTGCGTCGCGTGTGGTAAAATGAAAAACGATAACAAAACTGATAAAGGGGACGTTAACTTGAGCGAAAATAAAAAAGCTAAGAAGTCAAAAATTATTATTCTTTTTTTTGCTGCGATAATTCTTTTGGCGGCATCTGTTGCCGTGATTAAATTTTCGGATCGTAATAACAACTTCACTTTCGATGAGACAACCGCGTCCAACGCCGAAACATCTGACGAAACCGAAGAATCAACGGAAGCTGAAAAGCCTTCAGTTGAAAACAATGTTGTTTCCGAAAGCACAACAAAAGAAAAACGCTCGGAGAGCGGAAGAATAATCGTCGATGTTGAAGCGACGCCCTGGAACCTTATTGTTGTTAATATGGAGCGCGAAATACCAGAGGGTTATGACCCGGAAACAGCGGAAATTCTTGACACGGGTTATTCCCTCGACGCAAGGGTCACTCCGTACTATGAAGAAATGTATCTCGCCGCCAAAGAAGAGGGGATAATTCTGACTCCGTTTTCCGGACACAGAAGCTATGAACGCCAACGCATCAATTACGAAAATTTGACCGAAACCTATATGCAACGATACGGACTTGACAGGGACGCCGCCGCAAAAAAAGCCGCAACGGTCATTCTTCCACCCGGAACGAGCGAACACAATATTGGTCTTGCGATGGATGTTTGCAACACATATGATTCTTTTGCCGACAGCGCAGAATACGCCTGGCTTATGGAAAACGCATATAAATACGGTTTCATTTTACGCTATCCGAAAGAAAAAGAAGATATTACCGGTATTGTTTTCGAACCATGGCATTGGCGTTTTGTCGGTGTTGAATACGCAAAAAAGATTAAAGACAGCGGCCTTTGCCTCGAAGAGTACTTGAATTTGGTTTGAAAACTCGGATTTTTTTCTCAATGTACAAAAAAATACTCACAAAATTAAAAATATTAAGAAAATTGCTTTACTTTTTTGTGCAGATGTGTTATATTATATCTTGAAAATTGTGCAGGATTTTGGTTACTTTTGCTTAAATTGCCTGCAAACAGTACATATCTTGTGGCTTTGCATTTTCAGCGCACAAGATATGTAAATATTTATTCGAGAAAGCATGGGAATGTGTTATGAGCAGAATTCAAGACAACTTCAAAAGAGGAACAACTGAACTTCTTGTTCTCTATCTTCTTCAAAAGGAAGAAATGTATGGCTATAAGATCGTTCAAACTCTTCAGAGAAAGAGCCTCGGTCGCTACACCCTTTTGGAAGGCTCTCTTTACCTTCTTCTCACCAAGATGGAAGAGCTTGAATACATTACCGGTCGCACGGAACTTGTAGGCAAGAAGAGAATCAGAAAGTATTACACCGTTAACGAAAAGGGCGTTGAACGTTACAACGAACTTATCAGAGATTATGATGAGATCGCTCATGCCGTTGCTCTTATCCTTGACCGTGCCGAATAACGGAGATTGCAAAATGAATAAGGAAGTTAAAGTTTATCTTTCTTCCGTGAAGAAAGAACTTTCCGGTACGCAGTGGAAAAAGCGCAAATTTTTAAAAGGCTTTTGCGAAGAAGTTGACTTCGCCGCTGCGGAGAATCCGAATATCACCTATTCCGAGCTGCGCGAAAAATTTGGCGAGCCCGAGATGATTGCCGCCGAACTTTCAAGCAAGAGTGAAAGGGAGCCTGCGCAAAGAGAAATTAACTTTAAAAGGGCGTTTGTTTCCGTTCTTGCAGCCAATGTTATCGTGCTTGTTATTTATCTTGCCTGTGTTTGTATCAGCTTTTATCAGGACGCAAACGGCTATGCTGTTATAACTACATCACGAGGACCTTCATACTATTTAATTGAACCGGATGATGAGCCTCTCTATTCAATAGTTGTGAATGAAATTGAAGCTTCAAAGGAGTCGGAAAAAGAATATGAGCAGGGACAGGAGGACTTGAGCAATGAATGAAGAAGCGAAAGTGTATCTTTCCTGCGTGGAAGAATTTCTTTCTCATACCTCTTTTAAGAAAAAACGCTTTATTCGTGAGTTCTCCGATGAGGTTTGTGCAGCCTGCGAAGAAAACAACGGTGTCACCTACAGTGATCTTTGCCACCTTTTCGGTGAACCCGAAGCAATTGCAAAACAGATTGCCGGTTATTCTCCGAGTGCTTTAAAAAAGCCTAAGGACTTCAACTTGAAAAGGGCACTTGTTGCAATTGTTGTTGCGGCTGTTATTGCTGTTTGCGGAGCAATCGGAGTCTTGTTTGCTATTGAAAAGATTTATGCCGATAAGCCCACTCCGGTTTATGTCGATCCGTCGGTTCGTTACGACGAATCTTTGACGGGAAGCCATGTCGATGGCGCGGTTTATGTGAGGTTGGAGTAATTTATGAAAAAGGTTATATCTTTAATTCTTGTTGTTTTAATGCTTTTTAGTGTCGCTTCGGTTTCTGTTGTTGCGACTGATTCTGACGATACTGTTACAACTACAACGCAGTATTTTGACGATGGTTCTTATATGGTTGTTACAGTTAGAACCAACGAAATATCTACACATGCAAAATCTAACGGAACCGCTGATAGTACAAAAGACTATAATTATTACACTTCGAGCGGCGCTTTGCGCTGGACCGTAACGCTGACAGCTTCGTTTACTTATACCGGCTCGTCGGCCACCTGCAAGAGTGCGTCTGTTTCGCATAAGATTTATAACTCCGCATGGAGCGTCAAAAGCGAAAACGCTTCTCGCAGCGGAAGAACCGCTACTGCCACCTTCACTGTTGTAAGAACAGCACTCGGTATTGTCAACAAGACGGTTTCCGATTCCATCACTCTTTCTTGCAGCAATGCAGGCGTAGTTTCCTGATTATTTTACAAATATTTATTGATTCGGCGAAAGCTCTTGCTTTCGCCGTTTTTCCGTTCTTTGGTCTTGAAAAAAATACTTTTTTGGTGTATTATGAACTCGTAATACGCCACTGGCGAAACGGAGGAAAACGATGGAAAGCTTTGTTGTTACAAAAGATACCAAATTAAAAGATGTTCTCAAATCACCGGCGGGTCATGATATTCTTGCAAAAGCGCTTTATACGGTTGGTGTGGATCTTTCGTTGATAACTAAAACACCTATAGGAAATCTTAAATTTTCTTCGTTGCAAAAAATCACGGCCGGAAAAATCAGCGACGATTTTTTGGAGTCAATTCTCGCTCTTTTGAACAGTGAGAAGTCCGCTCCGCTCGAAGATGATGCCCTGATTGAACCGAAATGGTGGAAGGAAGCGGTCTTTTACCAGATATATCCGCGTTCCTTTTGCGATTCCAATGGCGACGGAATCGGCGATTTGCAGGGCATAATCGGCAAACTTGATTATCTCAAAGACCTCGGTATAAACGCTGTCTGGTGCAGTCCGATTTATGATTCACCCAACGATGATAACGGATACGACATTCGTGATTATCGAAAAATCATGACGGAATTCGGAAGTATGAACGACTTTGATCTTCTTCTTTCCGAAATGCACAAGCGAGACATGAAGCTTATCATGGATCTCGTCATCAACCACAGCTCCGACGAACATGAATGGTTCCAAAGTGCGCTGAATGACGATAATTCTCCGTATAAGGATTATTACATCTGGCGCGACGGCGACGAAAGCACTCCTCCGAACAATTGGGACTCGATTTTCAGCGGCAGTGCATGGAATTATTATCCCGAAAAGAAACAGTGGGCGTTGCATCTGTTTTCGAAAAAGCAGATGGATCTCAACTGGGAAAACGAAAACCTTCGTCATGAGCTTTATGATATGATCAATTGGTGGCTCGAAAAGGGGGTTGACGGTTTCCGTCTTGACGTTATCAGCTTCATTTCAAAAGCTCCGGGGCTTCCGCAGGGAAATGAAGTGATTGGCTCTCTTATGGGATTTAAAGGTGTTGAACACTATTTTTACGGTCCGCGACTTCATGAATTTCTTCACGAAATGAACGAGAACACATTTTCAAAATACGATGCGTTTACCGTCGGTGAATGTCAGGGAACCGGAATTGAAATGAGCAAACTTATGACCGGCGACTATCGTAACGAGTTGAGCGTTGTCTTTTCCTTTGACCACATGGACAACCCGGGCAAGAAGCGCTTTCAGTCATATAAATACGATTTGCGCCCAATGGCGAAAGAACTCGTCAAATGGCAGCTTAATTACGGAAATCATTGCTGGCCGGTTGTGTTCTTCGAAAACCATGACTGGCCGCGCATGACGAGCAAGGTTTGTCCCGATGGCTTTTATCGCGATGAACTCAGCAAGTTGCTTTGCGTCATGCAAATGACCTTCAAGGGCACACCGTTCGTTTATCAGGGTCAGGAAATCGGAATGACGAATTCTGAATTTCGCATGATGGACGATTTCAGAGATGTCGATTCATTGAATTATTTTAACAAGCTTGTTTCCGAGGGTAAGAGCGCCAACGAGGCTTATCATATTATTTGGGCGGGCAGCCGCGATCACGCAAGAACACCGATGCAATGGAACGACAGCGCAAACGCAGGCTTTACCACGGGAACACCGTGGATCGAAGTTAATCCGAACTACAAAAAGATCAATGTTGAATTTGAAAAGGCGAAATCCGATTCGGTTTTGAATTTCTTCAAAAAGCTTATCGCTCTTCGCCACGAGCACCCGGCGTTTGTTTACGGAGAATTTAAACTCCAAAACGAAAAATTCGGTGACGTTCTTTCTTATTATCGTTCGCTTGACGGTGACGGCGAATACTATGTTGAACTGAATTTGACGTCAAAACGTGTCAAACACCCACAAAACACCGACGGTTTTGAGCTTCTTGCGACAAACGTTAATTCGGATAAAACGCTTGATCTCACTCCGTTTGAAGCTAATGTATACAAAGTCAGGTGACAAATTTTGTCTTTTTGCGTTTGTTCTCAAAAAATCACTTGACAAAATGTTGCAATATCTATATAATGTTATTCGTTATTATGAGGTGAGTTATGATTATCACGCTTGAAAGCCTGATGAACGGTGGGATTGAGAAGCTCTCTCTTGACTGTTCGTTCGATTTTTCAAAAGAAGAGTTCGACGGTGTGTTTCCATTCACAACGCCTGTTTCGCTCTTGGGAGAGATCGCGAACCGCGCGGGGATCGTTTCACTGACTGCTGTTGCAACGTTTGATTTTACGGCGTTTTGCGACCGTTGCGCCGCTGAATTTACGAAGGTGTTTCGTGTTCCTGTCGAACACACGCTCGTTTCTTCGCTCAGCGACGAGGAAAACGATGATTTCATTGTTGTTCCTGCCGACGGTCTTGATATCGAAAGGCTCACTTTAGAAGACATCTATCTTTTTCTGCCAAGCAAGTTGCTTTGTAAGGAAGACTGCAAAGGCGTTTGTCCGTCTTGCGGCGCCGACCTCAACGAGGGATCTTGCAATTGCAAAAAAGAGATAGACCCGAGGTTGGAAGCTTTGCTTTCAATGCTCGAAGAATGATTTTGTTTATTTAATTATTTTAATAAGGGAGGTGCTGGTTATGGCAGTACCGGCAAGAAGAGTATCAAAGGCAAGAAGAGACAAGAGACGCTCAAACGTTTGGAAGCTTGAAGCTCCGACACTTGTCAGATGCAAGCAGTGCGGCGAATACGCAGTTCCGCATAAAGTATGTGGCAACTGTGGGTATTATAAGGGCAAGCTCGTTGTTGCTAAAGATGAGGACTAAGCCTTTGAGCTTATGAAGGGTGGAGAAGCTGCTTTGCTTTCTCTGCCTTTTTCATTGTTGCGTTTCACACGAATTAAAAACAGCGCTTGTCTGCTGCGTTAATGATTGGAGTTTTTAAAAATGTCTGTTCTTGTCAGCAATGTCACCAAAAAGTCAATAGCCGACAAAAAAGGCATTAAGCCCGGCGATGTCCTCGTTTCCGTAAATGCGCACGAAATCAATGATGTTCTTGACTATCGCTTTTACATTCAGGAAGAAAAACTGACTCTCGCTCTCGTTTCTAACGGAAAAGCAAAAAAAGTCAAGCTTCGTAAGAATGAGTATGACGATATCGGACTTGAGTTTGAAACCTACCTCATGGACAAGCAACAACACTGCAAAAACAAGTGTGTCTTTTGTTTTATCGACCAACTTCCCGAGGGTATGCGCGAAACATTATATTTTAAAGACGATGACTCCCGTCTTTCGTTCCTTTTCGGAAACTACGTCACTCTTACAAATTTAACAGAGCACGATGTTCAGCGTCTTATTGATATGCACATAAGTCCCGTCAATGTTTCCGTTCACACCATGAACCCGGTTCTCAGGGTCAAAATGATGAAAAATCCGCACGCGGGTGAGTGTCTTTCAATTTTAAAACGCCTTGCCGATGCGGATATAAAGCTGAACACACAGCTGGTTCTTTGTCCCGGAATAAACGACGGCGAAGAGTTGCAATACAGTCTTGATGCGCTTGAAGAACTTTTCCCGGCTATTCAGAGCATTGCCGCCGTCCCGGTCGGACTCACAAAATTTCGCGAAGGATTACCGGAGCTTAAAGCGTATACTCCGGAAACAGCGAAAGCCGTTATTGATATTGTGGATTCCTTTGGTGAACGCTGCTTAAATAAATACGGAACGCGTATCGCTTTTTGCGCTGATGAATTCTATTTAAAAGCCGACCAACCGATTCCTCCCGATGATTATTACGAGGATTATCCGCAAATTGAAAACGGAGTCGGTTTATGGAGAAACCTTGAAACGGAGTTTGCGACGGCTCTTGAAAGCGCAGTTGCGGAAAATCGCGAAAAAAGGCGCGTTTCTTTGGCAACCGGTGTTGCGGCATATCCGCTTATCAAACGATTGGCGCAACTCGTTGAGTCCCAATATCCGTTTATCAAGGTGGATGTTTTTGAAATTAAAAACGACTTTTTCGGACACAGTATAAATGTTGCCGGTTTGATAACCGGGCGCGACCTGATTGCTCAATTGAAGGACAAAAATGTTGGTGAAACTCTGATAATTCCGTCTGTCATGCTGCGCAGCGAGGGTGATATGTTTCTTGATGATGTCACTGTTGATGACGTTGAAGACGAACTCGGTGTTGAAATCAGAGTTGCCAAAAACGATGACGGATATGAATTACTTGAAAAAATTTTGATGTGATATTATTTTAAAGGAGGGATCGACCATGGCAAAACCGGTTGTTGCGATTGTTGGTCGCCCAAACACAGGAAAAAGTACATTGTTCAACAAGCTTGTCGGCCAACGCCTTTCGATCGTTGACGATACTCCCGGTGTTACGAGGGATAGAATATTCGGCGATTGTGAATGGCTTTCACGCCATTTTCTTCTCGTTGACACGGGCGGAATTGAGCCCTATTCAAACGACATTATTTTAAAGCAGATGCGTCGTCAGGCACAACTTGCAATCGAAAGCGCAAACGTAATTATTCTTGTTTGTGATATACGTTCGGGCGTGGTTGCCACCGACAGCGAGGTTGCTTCAATGCTTCAACGCAGCGGAAAACCCGTGGTGCTTTGCGTCAATAAATGCGACGCAATAGGTGAGCTTCCGGCTGACTTTTATGAGTTTTATAATTTGGGACTCGGTGATCCTATCGGCGTTTCGGCGGTTCACGGTCACGGTACCGGCGATTTACTCGATGAAGTCATTAAATATCTTCCGCCATACAGCGAGGAAGAGGAAGAAAACGTTATCAGCGTTGCCGTGATCGGAAAGCCTAATGTCGGAAAATCTTCGCTCATAAACGCAATTTCAGGAGAAGAGCGCGCAATAGTTTCCGACATTGCAGGCACAACACGAGACGCTACGGACACATATCTTTCAAACGAATACGGCGACTTCGTTTTTATTGACACCGCCGGAATGCGCCGCAAGAGTCGCATTGAAGATCAGCTTGAAAAATACAGTATCATTCGGGCGAAAATGGCTGTTGAACGCGCCAATGTTTGCGTAATCATGATTGACGCTGTTGAAGGTTTTACCGAGCAGGACTCAAAGGTTGCGGGAATTGCGCACGAAATGGGAAAAGCCTGCATCGTTGCGGTCAACAAATGGGACGCTGTTGAAAAAGACGGCAGAACCATGGATTCATACAGGAAAAAACTCATGAACGATTTTTCCTTTATGTCGTATGCGCCGATAATTTTTATTTCCGCAAAGACAGGACAACGCCTTGACAGACTTTTTGAACTTATTCGTTTTGTTGACGAACAAAACGCCATGCGTATTTCAACGGGTAAGCTCAATGACGTTCTTGCCGCTGCAACGGCGCGCGTTCAACCGCCGACAGACAAGGGCAAGCGACTGAAAATTTATTATATGACGCAAGCTTCCACAAGACCGCCGACATTTATCTGCTTTGTCAATAAAGCCGAGCTGTTTCATTATAGCTACCAGCGTTATATCGACAATCAAATTCGTGAAGTTTTCGGTCTCGAAGGCACACCAACAAGGTTTGTGATTCGCGAACGCGGTGGAAAATAAATCTTTCCGTCAATAAAGCCTGATGTTTTATTGACAATTCTTCAGTCAGGTGCTACAATTAAATTCAATCAAAGCTCAGTGGGGAAATACCGGTGAAAATCCGGAGCAACCGCCATTGCCGTTATCAGCTTTTTGCTGTCAGTCGGAATGCCCGCTTTGCTTTTTGCTTTTCGTATTCACTTTTGGGCAATTGGAAGAGTGAGCGGCCGTAGGTTACTGCGCCCTTTTTTTGCTCAAAAAGGGCGCTTATTTTTATGGGGTGATGATTTGAAAAGATTTTTTTCCTTATTCTTCGCGTTTTGCTTGCTTGTAAGTTTCTGCTTCTTCGTGTCGGCAGACAACAGCTCACAGAAGTACATAACTTCAGCTCTCACACCAACTGATTCGGCAACTCTCAAATGGTCAAAAAAACTCGGTGGAGGCTTTGCTGCCTCGCCGACAGCTCCGCTTGTTGTCGGTGATACTCTGATAGTTGCTTCGGGAAAAACAATTTATAAGCTGAATTCAAAAACAGGTGATGTTTTACAAAGCAACGAAATGCTCGGTTCTCTCGGGTATGCGGTTGTTGCTCCAACCTACGCCGAAAACAAAATTTTTATTCAGCTTAACGGTGGAAAGATACAGGCGTTTGATTTTGAAACTCTTGATTCACTGTGGCTTTATACTGATGCGCTTGGTGGTCAGGCGCTGTCTCCGATTGTCTGCGATGACGGCTATATTTATACCGGTTTTTGGAACGGTGAAGACGATAATGCAAACTTTGTCTGCCTGAGCACAAAGGACGAACAACCAAACAAGAAAAACGAAAAAAAGAAAGCCAAATGGGTCTATCGAAGCAAAGGCGGTTTTTATTGGACCGAAGCGGCAGTTACAAAGGGATATGTAATTTTCGGTACCGATGACGGGAACGATGGAACCGGCGCCGAGTCGCGCATCGTTTCGCTCAATAAAAAGAACGGCAAACTTTCTTCTTCGCTCAGAACAAAAGGGGATATTCGTTGCGCAGTGACCTATGATAAGGAGAACGGATTTTATTTCACGGCGAGCAAGTCGGGCTTTGTTTATCGCTTTAAATTCAATGAAGAAACAGGAGAGCTTCGCAATCTGAAAAAATATAAAACCGGGGGCGAAGTCACGTCTTCACCCGTTGCACACAACGGACGAATATATTTTGCCTGTCAAAACGGAAAGAGCGGAAAGTTCGTTGTTGTGGAAGAAAAGACAATGAAAAAAATATATGATTGTCAGATGCTCGGTTATTCTCAGTCAACGCCTTTGATTTCGGTTGCGTATAAAGATGTTGTTTATGTTTACATGACCTACAACGAAAAGCCCGGAGGAATCACGGTCTTTAAAGATTCTTCCAATCAAACCGAAGCGATAAAAACGGAACTTTTTGAACCTTCCGGCGACGCTTCTCAGTATTGTATTTGTTCCGTAACGGCGGACGAAAACGGCAATCTTTTCTATAAAAACGATTCGGGTACAATATTTGCTGTCGGAAAGAAAAGCAACTCGCTCTTAACGAAGATACTGAACATTCTTTTTCGAGCGATAATTCGTTTCGCTTCCGGGATAATATCATGAAAATCGGAGCACGGGGAATACACCCGTTTTCTGCTGCTGTTTTCTTTGCCGTTGTTTTTGTAATAACACTGCTAACATTGAACCCATATCTGCTCGCAATCAGCTTTTTGAGCGGCTTTATGTTTGATATTAATCTTCGGGAAAAAAAGGCAATCAAAGAACTATGTTGTCTTTCGGCGATAGCTGTCGTTATAGTGCTTTTTAATACGCTTTTTGCGCACTATGGTGTTACGGTTTTGTTTACTCTTAAACGCGGAAACAACATAACTCTCGAAGCTTTTGTTTGCGGCGCGGTTTATGCTGTTCGCTTTGTTTCAACAATGATTTGGCTTTCATGTTTCAATGAAGTTGTTGACGAAGAAAAGTTCCTTTTCCTTTTCGGACGTCTTTCGCCGAGGCTTGCGCTCGTTACGTCAATGGTGCTTCGATTTTTGCCGCTTGTGTCTCGTTACACTGCCGAAACGCAAAAGGCGTGTCGCGGGATCGGGTCGGACAGTTCTGTCGGTTCGATATATGTTCGTTTGAAAAACGCAACACGAATAGTTTCAATAGTTATTTCAAGACTGCTTGAACACGCTGTTGACACAGCCAATTCAATGATGGCACGCGGCTATACACTCAAGGGGAGAACGAGTTGCCGCGTCTATCCGTCAAGAATTATTGATGCGCTTCTGGTCAGCGTCTCAGGCCTCTCTGCTTTGCTCATTTTATCCCTTAACGACAGCGTTGCCGCGCAGTATAATCCGATTATAATTATCGCGCCCTTTTCTCTAAGGTGCGCCACCGTTTGCCTTGGTTTTACAGTGCTGTGCTTTTTGCCGCTTGCTTTTGATATAACGGAGAAAAAAATATGGTCGATTTCAAATTAGAAAACTTTTCTTTTTCGTTTCCGAATGGGACGAGTGCACTCAAAAACATTAATCTTGAAATAAATCGCGGAGAACTTGTTGTTGTTTGCGGTCGAAGCGGCAGCGGAAAGACAACGCTCCTTCGGCTTTTAAAGCCGCAACTCAAACCACATGGAAAACAAAGCGGGTCGCTTTCGATCTTTCAAAAAGATGAAAGCGAAATCTCTCTTCGCGATTCCGCTTCGCTGATTGGATTTGTGATGCAAAATCCGGAGCTTCAATGTGTAACGGATACCGTGCAGTCCGAGCTGTGTTTCGGACTTGAAAATCTCGGTTTTGACCGAAAGGCTGCTCAGTTAAGAGTGGCGGAAACGGCGGCTCTTTTTTCGCTTGAAAACCTTTTAGACAAAAAAACAGCCGAGCTGTCAGGCGGACAAAAACAATTTGTGAATCTCGCTTCGATTGTTGCGATGAATCCCAATGTTCTGTTGCTTGACGAACCTACTGCACAGCTCGATCCGGTTTCAGCTCAAAGACTCATTGACCTTGTGTGTATGCTTTGCCGTGAATACGGGGTTACCGTTATTATTTCAGAGCACCGACTGGAAAAGCTCGTTGCCGTTGCCGACCGACTCGTTGTTCTCGAAAACGGCAAAATCATAAACAACAGCGCTCCGCGAGATGTGAGCTATGAAGTTATGAAAATGAATGAATTAGTGCGTTTGAGCTTGCCGTTTTATATGCGCCTTAATTATGAACTTGGGCTTTTTGAAAAAATGCCGACCGATATGAAATCCGGTCGTGCGCTTGTTTCAAATATTCTCAAAAGCGCAACCGCAGTTGAACCGTTTTTGTCACCGGAAAGCGAAAAAGCCGAATTGGCGGTCAACATTAAAAATCTGTATTATTCATATGATGCAAAAAACTACGTTTTAAAAGGGCTCGACCTTCAGATCAAGAAGGGGAGTTTCTTTGCTATACTCGGTTCGAACGGAGCGGGAAAAACAACTCTGCTCAATCTTATCGGCGGACTGCTCAAATCAAAAAGAGGGAAGCTTGAACTGTTTTCAAAAAGCATTTCAAAGTATTCGACGTCTGAGCTTTATAACGAAAACGTTGCCTTCCTCCAACAAAATTGTGAGTCGATTTTTGCGGGTCCAACCGTTCAAGAGGATTTTGAAAATATTTTAAGAAGCAGCGAATACACACGCAGCCAAATTGAAGAACGCATTAAAAGCGTCAGCTCTTTTTTCGAAATTAAGGAATTGCTTCTCTCTCATCCATATGATTTGAGCGGAGGCGAGTTGCAACGTTGTGCCCTTGCTGCTGTGATGTTGAAAAACGCGCGTCTTCTTTTGCTTGATGAACCGACAAAAGGATTGGACGTTCTTTTCAAAAATCAACTTGCAACGCAGCTTCGCCGACTTTGTTCCGCCGGCACAACGGTAGTCATCGTTTCTCACGACACCGAGTTTTGCGCAAAATACTGTGATGAATGTGCGCTGATTTTTGACGGCAGGGCTGTTTCTCAAGGCGTCACCCATGAGTTCTTTTCTAACAACTGTTTCTATACCACAGCTGCAAGCAAATTGATGCGGGGAATAGTCGATAATGTCGTTACCGAGGAAGAGGTGATTGAACTTTGCAAAAAGAGTATAAATGGTTAAAAGTTGTTTCTCCGATCTCTCTTTTTGTCCTTGCCCCGATTTTCGCCTTTATTTGTTGCAAGGTTTTCGACCCGAAATATTACTACATTTCAGCAACTGTTATAATTGTTCTTGCAATTTTGCCGTTTTTTGTAATGTTTGAAAAACGAAAGCTTAGCACAATAGAACTTGTCACTGTCGCCGTTATGGTGGCGGTTTGCAGCGGTTCACGACTCGCTTTTTCGTTTCTTCCACAGTTCAAACCGATGTGTGCGCTTGTTATCATTGCAGCATCCGCTTTCGGCGAAAACATCGGCTTTATCGTTGGCGCAATGTCTGTGTTTGTTTCAAATTTCGCTTTTGGCCAGGGTGCGTTTACACCGTTTCAAATGCTCGGAATGGGGCTTGTTGCGTTTTTGTGCGGTGCTTTGTTTCACAACAAAATTCTCGGCAAAAACCGCTTGGCAGTCAGCGTTATCGGCACCGTCCTTACGTTCTTCGTGTATGGCGTAATCGTTGACAGCGCCTCTGTTTTCATGATGACAACGGAGTATACATTTGAAAAAATCATTGGTATTTACGCTTCGGGAGTCGGTTTTAATTTGATTCATGCGATTACAACCGGAATTGTTTTGTTCCTGTTTTACAAACCTATGATAAACAAACTTTCGCGTCTTAACGTTAAATACGGAATATTTGCTTTTTCCGCTGATTGGAGGTAAAACTATGAAAAGAATTTTTTCGCTATCAATGAGTGTGCTTTTAATACTTTTTTTGACCGCTTGCTCCGGTTTTAAAAGTGAACCCGAAACAACGCTTTCGACAATCGGCTCATCGTTACAATATGAGAGTTCCAAAAGCGAGGGTTCAACCACAAATTCAACACCGACAACCTATTCGTCAACGACCGCAACGAAGCCCAGCGCAACTCAGAACATTAAAACCTCGGAAACGACTTCGGAAGTTTTAATGAGTTCAACAGCGCAAAAGACTGAAACAAACGTTGAAGAGACGACCGAAAGCTCTTCAATAACCTGTTATGTCACGATTGATTGCACAAAAATTCAGGAAAATTTTGAAGAATTGAACAAAAGCAAAAGGAGTTTTGTTCCTTCAAACGGCTACATATTAAAAGATGCCGCTGTTGAACTCAAAGAGAACGAAAGCGCGTTTGATGCACTCAAAAAAGCTTGCGCTGAATATTCATGTACCGATAACTGCAAATACTGCCAAAAGGACGGCATTCAGCTCGAATATTCTTATACGCCGGCGTATCATTCTTATTATGTTGAAGGAATTCATCAGCTTTATGAAAAGGATTGCGGCGATCTTTCAGGTTGGCTGTTTTGCGTTAACGACGCTCTTGCCGAAAGCGCTTCCAGTTCTTATTATCCTCAAAACGGCGACAAAATTATGTTCACTTACACTGTTTCAATGGACTTTTGAACAGTGTTTGTAGATAAATTCAGAAAGGAAGACAAAACATGAAAACACTCAAAAAAACAACGGCATTGCTTCTTTCTCTCTTGATGCTTGTATCCTGCTTTGCAGCTTCGGTATCAGCGGCGGGAAAGATAACAGTCAAACTTCGAATCGAAGGCATCAACGCCTGTCAGTATTACAGCTATGTAACTGTTGACAGCGGTTCAACGGTACTTGACGTTGTTAAGCAGGCGGACTCAATCGATTCAACCCTTACCGTCACGGTGGTTGAAAGCAAGTACGGTGATTACATTTCGGAAATCAATGGCGAGAAAGAAAAAACCTTTAAAGGTTGGGACGGCTGGCTTTACAGAGTAAACAATGCCGAACCCGAAGTTGGTGTTGCGGCTTACACCGTTTCCGATTCCGACAGCATTGTTGTTTATTACGGCGATCCTTACGGCGTCGGAATGCAATATCCGGAAATCAACGTTGACGCTCTTTCTGACGGAAAAATTTCGTTTACGAGCCTTGATACCGTATATGGTGATAACTCCGTTCCCATAACAACGCGCAATTCCGTTACCGGCTACACTCTTACATGGGGATATAGCAATTCAAAGACTGTTAAGGTGACTCCGGACGAAAACGGCGTTTGCACCATTGATGAGCGGTATCTCACAAATGAAGCGCACAGCGTTCAAATTGAGCGTTATGCACCCAACGGTTGTCCGACCGTTTTAAGGCTTGAACCGGATTTTTATGTTGGCGAAAAAGTTACCGAAAACTTTATTTATGAGCTTTTCACTACGCTCAAAAACTTCTTTAATAAGATAATCAACTTCTTCAAGTCACTCTTTAACTGAAAATTGAGATTGGCATAAAAACACATAATAAGCAACAATCAAAGCTTATTGACGACATCCTAAACGGCTTGTGTATCCCCTTTATACACGAGCCGTTTTTTAAATTAACAAATAAATCTATCGCAAATATGTTGCTTTCTGTCGGAAAATTTTATATAATAATCAGGTAAAACATTTTCTGCCTGTGCAGACAAAAAAGGAGAAATACTATGCAAAAGAAAAAAATCTCTTTGCGCCTTTGGTTCAACATCATTCTTTTCGGTTTGATGGGTCAGATCGCCTGGAATATGGAGAATATGTACTTTAACACATTTCTCTATAACAACATTTATTCAAATGGCGCTTCGCAAGCCGCCGTCAATTCCGCAATTCCGTACACAACGGCAATCAGCCTTATGGTTGCGCTTAGCGCAATTACTGCCGTTGTAACGACTTTTATCATGGGTACGCTCAGTGACAGATTGAACAAACGAAAGGTTTTCATTTCTATCGGATATATAATTTGGGGACTCATCACCGCTTCTTTCGGGTTGATTTCTCGCGACAACGTTGCTTCGTTGTTCCATCTTTCCGATGAGGTTCAAATTCTTACCGCTACCGTATGGACCGTAATCGTTATGGACTGTGTCATGACATTTATGGGTTCAACAAGCAACGACTCCGCCTTCAACGCTTGGGTCACAGATATCACCGAGCCCGAAAACCGTCCTGCTGTTGAAACTGTTTTTGCCGCTTTACCAGTTATAGCCATGGGGCTTGTTATTGCTTTCGGTTCGCTCGCTCAGGCGGGAACTGTCACATATACACTTTTCTTCGGTGTGCTCGGCATGATCGTTGCCGTTTGCGGTGTTGTCGGTCTTTTCACTCTTGAAGAACCGAAACACAAAATTCAACAAAACACAAATTCCAATTATTGGTCGGATCTCTTTTACGGTTTCAGACCTTCTGTTATAAAAGAGAACGCGCGTCTTTATCTCGTTCTTTTGGCAAGCTGCATTTTCGCCGTTGCAACTCAGGTTTATTTCCCATATCTTTTGATCTATCTTCAATATGTTGTTTTGCCGATGGCGGGCGATAACCTTCTTTCTGTTCCCGTTATAATAAGCGCAATTGCTTCCGTCGCGATGATGATCGGGGGAATCGTTGCAATTTTGAAGCTTAACAAAAAACTCAGCAGGGGAACACTGCTTGTTGTTGCGCTTCTGTGCTCTGTAATCGGTCTTTTCATGTTGGGCTTTTCCAAAAATATTGTAATGCTTCTCATTTCCGCAGCGCCTACGGTCGTCGGCTATGCCACTCAGGGTATTTTGATCAATGCCACTATCAGAGACTTCACGCCGGAATCTAAGGCGGGTCAGTTCCAGGGGGTAAGAATGATTTTCGGTGTTCTCATCCCGATGGTTCTCGGACCTGTCACCGGCGCACTTGCCATTGAGCGTTCCGCTGTTACATATGTTGATGAATACGGAACGATGCAAACCGTTCCGACGGAACTCATGTTTACCTTCGCCGCAATTGTTTCGATCTTGGCCGTCATTCCTCTTGCGATTCTCATCAAGAAAGGCATTCTTTCAAAACCGGCCGGAGCAGAGAAAGAAGATGAATTGACAGAAACGGCGTAAGAAAAGGAGCGTAAAACAGCTATGAAGGGACAAACGAAGCTGAAGCTTCTGTATATTAAAGATTACCTTGAAAAATACAGCGATGAAAATCATCCTGTCAGCGCGGAAATTTTGCAACAGATGCTTGAGCGTAACGGAATCGTTTGTGAACGCAAGTCAATTTACAGCGACGTTCAAGCCCTCAGAGATTACGGAATGGAGATTTTTCGCGTCAGGGCACCCGGAAACGGTTATTATCTCGCTTCCAGAGAATTTGAAGAGCCGCAGGTTCGACTTCTGGTTGACGCCGTTCAGGCAGCGAGCTTTATTACCGAAAAAAAGACTAAGGAACTTGTCAAAAAAATCGCTTCGCTTTGCAGCGAAAGCGAGGGCAGGCAGTTGACCCGTCAGGTATATATCGAAAATCGTGTCAAGTGCTCCAACGAAGAGATATACTATAGCATTGACGTTTTGAGCCGCGCAATCAAAGCGAGGAAAAAAGTTGCGTTTGTTTATTGCAAACGTGTTATTGCCGAAGATACAGGAGCAATAAAAATCAACGAACGACGCCATATTGTCAGTCCGTATGCACTCATTTGGTCCAACGATCATTATTATCTCGTTGCCAACAATCAAAAATATGATAATTTGATGCATACTCGTATTGACAGAATGAAACGAGTTGAAATGCTCAATGAAACCATCAGACCGTTTGGCGAAGTTTCAACATATCGCAGCTTTTTTGATTCGGCGGACTACGTCAGTAAGCTTTTCAATATGTTCAGTGGAACGATTCAGTCGCTTGATATTCTTTGTGACAACTCGATTCTCGAAGAAATTCTTGACCGTTTCGGCACGAATACGCTGATAACAAAAGATATAGACGAAAACCGTTTTCGCCTCAGAACGAAGCTCGCGGTCAGTGAAGGTCTCATTTCGTGGCTGATGCAATTCGGCGAAAAACTCGAGGTTCTCGAGCCGCTCTCTTTGCGCACTCAGATCAAAGAAAAAGCGAAAGAAATTCTCGGGGTATATAAAGACGAAAGTGTTTTTGGCTGATTTGTGTCAAAATCGCTAACTATGTAGAAAAAATTAACGGACTGTTAACAAATATTAAAGTCTGTTACTGTATACTCTATTAGGTATGTAAATCTTTACTAATAATCAAAGATTGGTGGTATGTTCAAATGAAAAAGACTGTTTTTCTTACCGGCGCTTCGGGAACAATGGGCTTTGAAGGTTTCAAAGAACTTTATGTTCGCCGCAATATGTACGACATCGTTCTCCTTCTCAGAGACAGCAAGAAGAACCGTAATCTCTTCGCTCCGTACATGAACGATCCCAGCATTAAGATCGTTTGGGGTGACCTGACCGTTTATGAAGATGTTCTTGAATGCATTAACGGTGCGGATTATGTTCTTCATGTCGGTGGACTTGTTTCTCCCGCTGCCGACTATTTCCCCAAAAAGACCCTCTTCACCAATGTTACCGCTATGGAAAACATTGTTAATGCCGTTAAGGCGCAGCCCGATCCCGATGCCGTTAAGGTTGTTTATATCGGTACTGTTGCTCAGACCGGCGACAGAAACGCTCCCGTTCACTGGGGACGCACCGGCGACCCGATCCAGATAAGTGTTTATGACCACTATGCTATCAGCAAGACAAAGGCGGAAGCGATCCTTGCTGACTCCGGTCTCAAGTATTGGGTTTCTCTTCGCCAGACCGGTATTCTTTATGGCGACATTCTCAAGAACATGGATCCCATTATGTATCATGTTCCCATTAACGGTATGCTTGAATGGGCAACCGTTGAAGACAGCGGTCGTCTTTGCGCAAAGGTTTGTAACGACAGACTTCCGGAAGAGTTCTGGCGTCGTTTCTACAACATCAGCTCCGGTCATGACTACAGACTTACCAACTATGAATTTGAAGTTCTCCTTCTCAATGCTATCGGCATGAAGGGCGAAGATATTCCGAAGAAGCTCTTCGATCCGTATTGGTTCATCAACCGCAACTTCCACGGCCAGTGGTACACCGATGCCGATGATCTTGAAAATTATCTTCATTTCAGAGCTAACATTCCTGTTAAGCAGTATTTCAAGATGCTCGCGAAAACCGCTCCCGCATACTTCAAGCTTGCCGGTCTTGCACCGCTTCCGCTTGTTAAAAAGTTCATGATGGAGCCGATCGCCAATGCACCGCTTTACGGTACTCAGACATGGATCAAGAACGGCATGAAAGACAGAATCACTGCTTTCTACGGTTCAAAGGAAGAGTTCGCTGCTATCCCCAAGACATGGGACGAATTTGAAGTTGTTATCCCGGACAAGGAAACTCCCGAGAATCTTCTTGACCACGGTTATGACGAGTCTAAGCCTCTCGAAAAGCTCACTCTCGCAGAACTTAAAAAGGCTGCCGAATTCAGAGGCGGTGAGTGCCTTGCAAAGAAGGCACCGAAGGATCCGTATACCCCGATCAAGTGGAAATGCGCCTGCGGTCATGAATTTGAAATGTCAGTCAACCTTGTTCTTAAGGGTGGTCACTGGTGCCCCGAATGTCTTCCGATGCCCTGGAAGTATGACGAAATCGCAAAGGTTAATCCGTTCTTTGCTCAGGTTTGGTATGCTCACCACAAGGAAGACGAAAACAACGTATATACCACTGATATTTATTACGGTTACAACGAGAAATAATTATCATTTTCTAAGGCTGTCGTTAAATGCGGCAGCCTTTCTTTTCAGTGGCGTCGATTGGTTTACAAGGAAGCTTAATGTTGATTGAAATTATACGATATTATAACGAAACAACAAAAGAACAATTTCTGTTTCATCTGACAGGTTGTTTGCTTTTTCACCTATTGACAGGTGTTGACCCGAGGTGTTAAAATATTAATAGATTTGAAGGAGGTATTTGATATGAATGATGTAAATTGCCTTTATTCGCTTTGGTGCGAAAAAGCTCTTGCCGACCCCGATCTTCAGGAAGAGCTTTTATCCATACAAGGAAAAGAAAGCGAAATTAACGATCGTTTCTATAGAAACCTTGAGTTCGGAACTGCCGGTCTTCGCGGTGTTATCGGCGCCGGAACAAACAGGATGAATATTTACACTGTTAACCGCGCAACTCAGGGACTTGCAACTTATTTGCTTAGCGAGTATGGCTCTGCAAGTGTTGCGATTGCATATGATTCAAGAATCAAATCAACTGATTTTGCGAAAAGTGCAGCTTGTGTGCTTGCTGCTAACGGAGTCAAGGTTTGGATATATCCGGAGCTCGTGCCGACTCCGATGCTCTCTTTTGCTGTCAGAGAGCTTTCCTGCAAGGGCGGCATAATCATCACGGCGAGCCATAACCCGGCCGAGTATAACGGCTATAAGTGTTATGACCCCGAAGGGTATCAGATGACCGATGAGGCCGCAGCAAAAACGTATGAATATATCCTCAACACCGACATCTTTTCCGATGTCAAGACTATGGATTTTGAAGAAGCGATTGATAAAGGTCTTATATACTTTATCGGTGATGATATAGTTCAAAAGTTTTACGATCGCGTCGAAAGTTGCTGCCTTTCAAAAGATGTTACCGAAAGAACCGACTTGAAGGTTATATATACTCCGCTTAACGGCACGGGCAACAAGCACGTTCGCGCAATGCTTGAAAGAATCGGCATCAAAAATGTCAGCGTTGTCAAAGAACAGGAAAAGCCCGACGGTAATTTTCCGACTTGTCCGTATCCGAATCCCGAAATCAAACAGGTGTTTGAGTGCGCAATAAAAATGACAGAGCAGGAAAAAGCCGATCTTCTTCTTGCGACCGATCCCGACTGTGACAGAGTCGGAATTGCCGTTTTCGACAGCGGTGAGTATAAATTGATGAGTGGCAATGAAGTTGGCGTCCTTCTCGCCGAATACTTGCTTTCAAGGCGAAAAGAGCTTGGCATTCTTCCTCAAAACGCCGTTGTTGTCAAATCTTTTGTTACGACTGACCTTGTTGATGTTGTTTGCGAAAAATATGGCGCAACCGTAAAGAGACTGCTTACCGGGTTCAAGTATATAGGAGAGTATATCACAGCGCTTGAAGCTGCAGGTGAAGCGGAACGCTTTGTTGTCGGAATGGAAGAAAGCTATGGTTATCTTTCAGGTATTCACGCCAGAGACAAAGACGCAGTCGTTGCTTCAACGCTTATTTGTGAAATGGCCGCTTATTATAAAGAAAAAGGTTTGAGCCTTTACGAAAAAATGCAACAGATCTATGCCGAACACGGCTATTACCTGAACCGCGTTGAAAGCTTTGAGTTTAAAGGCGAAAGCGGAATGGAAAAAATGGCTCTGATAATGGAAAATCTCAGAGCTGAATCTCCGTCGGCAATAGCGGGATATATAGTTCTCTCCGTTTCCGACTACAAAAAAAGCGAGACTGTTTATTCAAACGGTGGTGCGACCGAAAAAATCGAATTGCCGAAATCAAATGTACTCGCATATTCTCTCGAAAACGCAAACGGCGTAATTATACGTCCCAGCGGAACCGAGCCGAAAATTAAAGTTTATTTCACCGCAAGAGGCAACACTAAAGCTGATGCGGAAAAGATTTTTGCTTCACTCTCGAATGACATGAAGCAATACCTGAACTGAAAATCAAGGAAGGTGAATTTGTTGTTTCCAAAAAAGATGGTAAAAATTATCTGTGTTGTTCTTGCTGCTTTAATGCTGTTAAGTGGAGTTGCCGTTTTGCTTCAGGTCTTTGCTGCTGATTCGGCTTTGCTTGCAGTTTCACCGAGCACAGGCGAAAGCGACCTTGACAAGCTCGTTCCGATAATAGTTATCGTTGCGGCGGTAATGGCGGTGCTCGTTTGTTTGCTTCTGCCAAAGTTTAAGAAAAAATCACAATAATACTTTTTTGACGTGAGTCGGCGAAGATGATTGCTAATACTTCATTTTCGCCGACTCATTTGTTAGTTTTCAACAAAGAGCCAAGTGTGTTTTTCTAACGTTGTTTAATTTTTTATCATTGTAAAATTTTTGTAAAGGTGATAAAATTGAACCGACGATATCAGTCGTCAGACACTGAATATGGAGGAATATTGATGAAAAAATTAGTTTCGCTCATTCTTTGCCTTGCGTTAATATTTTCACTCGGGAACGTTGTCTCGGCAAAGTTCGATAAGGATGATTACAACGGATATCCGGTAGTAGTTGTTGCCGGTTATAGCTCTTCTGCTATGTACAGACTTGACAGCAACGGAGAAAAAATCCATGTTTGGGGCGTTGATTTCGACGAGATAATTGCCGCTCTTTTCAAAAACATCGTTGAAGTCGGTATCGACATCGGCGCATTGGCAACGGGAAACGGGAAAGCACTCGGTGAAACAGTCGGCAGAGAGTTTGTGAAGCTCTATTATGATATGGCCTGCAATCCAGACGGTTCGAGCGTTTATCAGCTTGAACGATACTGCGTTACTGCCGAAGAAAGCAATCGCGCTTTGATGCTTGAAAAATATGACGGAGACCTTATTTATCAGCATGAAACGGAAATAATGGGCGAATATGCCGAATACATCGGTGACGAAAACATTTATAACTTCAATTGCGATTTCAGAATGGGTGCTGTATTCTGCGCGCAGCAGCTCGATGAATTCATTCAATCGGTAAAAGAGCACTCGGGAAAAGATAAGGTCAACATTTTTGCCGTCTCGCACGGAGGTCAGGTCACCGGTACATATCTGACTCTTTACGGCGAAAAAGGCGATGTTGAAAATGCCGTTATGACCGTTCCCGCTCTTGGAGGTGCCGGTCTTGCGTATAACATTCTTGCGGATAATATCGAATTTGACGAAGAGGGTCTTGTTCGTTTTGTTGAACACGGAATGATGGCCGAAACCGATTACAATTGGCTTGTTCGCGCAAACGAACTCGGTTTTCTTGATGAGGTGCTCAATGCGCTGGCACCTTATGCGAGACAGATTCTCGGTTATTGGGGCAGCATTTGGGATTTCTGTCCGACAGAGTATTATGAAGAAATGAAAGAAAAGTTGCTTGATCCTGTTGAAAGCGCCGAACTCATCGAAAAAAGCGACTATATGCATTATAATGTTATGACCGATTTTTCAAACGGCTTCAAGCGTGCTCAACAGGTAGGCACCGATGTCTATATTGTTGCCGGTTATGATAATAAAATCGTTACCGGTTTGAACGAAAGCTCGGATGGTATTATCACAATTGCCGCTTCAACAGGTGCAACAGCCGCTCCTCTCGGGAAGCGTTTTGCCGATGGTTATACGCAAATAAACGACACAGGCTTTTATCAGGTTTCTCCGTCGATGACTGTGGACGCTTCGACGTCTTATTTGCCGAACCACACTTGGTTTGTTGAAAACTTTTATCACGGAATGATATATAAAGATCCATACACCGCCGAACTGTTAAAAACATTACTCCTGACTGAAAAAATTGATGATGTTCATTCATCGTCTCTGTATCCGCAGTTTCACGCAACAACCAATAAATCACACTCTGTCCACGCAATGTTCAACAGCAGCACCGAAGGCTACCTTTCTTCAAAAGACAGTGCGTTAGTGGTTCAGAATCTTTCGGAAAAATATAAGATGAAAATAACCGCAATCACCGTAAGGGGAATGGACCTTGAGTTTCCTTCTTCGATTTTCACTGAACTTATCGAGCCGGGAGAAAGCATTGAAATTAAATACAGCGGCGATATTCCCAAGATTTCTCTTGCAAATTTTGAACTCGTGGTTGATTATGCACTTATCGGAAGCGTTACACCGCTTGGCGAAAGAATATTTGATTTCACTTTGATGAACGGCGAAAACGTTGTCTTTGACGAATCAACGCCACTTGTTTCAGCGAGCTTTGTCGGTGATTTTGACTCCCTGCTCGACGAAGAAAGCAACAATATTCTCAACCAAACCGGAAGCAAAAGCTTTTTTGAAATGCTTTATAACGTTGTCTATCCGATAGTGAAATGGATAGCACAGCTCGTTGAAATGTTTAAAAATCTTTGACAAGCGTTTTTCTGTTGATTTAAACTTCCGGATATGTTAATATATCAGATGAAAAAAACATTCAGTTGAAAAAGGAGAACTTAAAAATGATAAACAACAAAACTATCGTTTTGACCGGCTGTAACAGCGGAATCGGACTTGAGGTTTTGCGCCTGCTCGTTCAGGGAAACAACCGCATTCTTGCTGTTGACAAAAACATTGATCGACTTGACGGTTTTGACAAAAGAAAAGTTATACCGATGCAAATTGACGTATCTTCTCAGGAAGCTGTTGACATGATATTCGATACCGCTGTTGAAAAGCTCGGCTCTATTGATATTTTTTATGCCAACGCAGGATATCCCTATTATGAAGAGATGAACTATGTTGACTGGAACCGTGTTTCGGCAATGTTTGAAACCAACGTCTTTTCACCGATTTATTCCTATCAGAAGTATGTTCAGTATTTGAACGGCAAAAACGGAATTTTTGCAATAACAGTTTCCGCCATCGGAAAAATGGCAATGCCGGGCTTCACAGTTTACTCCGCTTCGAAGTTTGCAGTGCAGGGATTCCAGCAGGGGATAAGGCTCGAAAAGCCGAAAAACGTTCAGCTCACCTGTCTTTATCCCGTTGCAACAGACACGGGCTTTTTCAAAGCTGCCAATGAGATTGAGTTTAAAAAACCCTTCCCCGTGCAGCAGCCGACTCTGGTCGCAAAAAAAATGGTTGAAGGCATTGAAAAAGGAAAAGACACAGTAAGCCCCTGCCTTCTTTTTGGTTTTGCTGAGCAACTTATGAAATTTGCTCCCTTCGTCAGAAATATATACTGGGGTCTTGAAAAAAGAAAGTTCAACGAATTTAAGGAAAACGTTAAAAAGCTTAAAGGCAACAAGTGAGGTTAAACATGGGATATAAAATTTTGTCAAGCCCAATGATGATTGGCAATGTCGAAATTAAAAATCGCGTTGTCTTGCCACCGATGCTTATGGGCTTCGGTCAATTCAACGGCAAGCCGACGGAACAGATGATGGACTATTATGAAGAACGCGCAAAAGGCGGCGCAGGTCTTATAATGACAGAAATAACGAGAGTGAACGATCAGACCGGTTCGGCGGCGTTCGCTCAGCTGGCTGTCAGCCATGATTACCACATTGCGCCTCTCGCCGAACTTGCAAAACGCGTTCAACGCCACGGAGCAAAGTTTTTCGTCCAGCTTCATCACCCCGGAAGGCAAAACGTCGGACTTCTTGTCGGAACTGTTCCTCTTTCAATCAAAGCGCAGGAAATCACAAAAGGCGCTTACGGAAAGCTTCTTTATAAGCTCACGCCCGCTGTCGGACCGTTGCTTTTAAACCACAACATTGTTCCGTCTTCCGTTGCGCCCTCAAAATGTGATCCCGCTTATTTTGCGGGCGGAAGGGTAAGAGCGCTTCGCTATGAAGAAATCAAACAACTCGAAAAGCAATTCGTTGACGGCGCAGTTCGCGTTTTCAAAGCCGGTTGTGACGGTGTTGAGTTGCATTGCGCTCACGGATATCTTCTTCAACAGTTCCTCAGTCCGGTGACAAACAATCGAACCGATGAATACGGTGGTTCTCTCGAAAACAGAATGCGCTTTATTCTCAATATTATCAACGGCATTAAAACAGAATGCGGAAAGAACTTTCCGATAATCGTTCGTCTTTCAGCCGATGAGTGCTACTCGATGATCGGTCAGCCCGAGAAAGGCTACGATTTGAAAACGGGTGTTGAAATTGCAAAACGTCTCGAAAAAGCCGGTGTTGACGCCATTGATGTTTCTTCTGCCGGTTATGACACTTTCAATTATTGGCTTGAGCCCGTTTCGTTTGAACCCGGTTGGCGAAAATATATGGCGAAAGCAATCAAGGACGCCGTCTCCATTCCTGTTCTCGCCGCGAACCTGATTCGCTCGCCAGAGCAGGCCGAACAACAGCTTCAAGAAGGAATTCAGGACTTTGTCTGTCTTGGCAGACCGCAAATTGCCGATCCTTATTGGACCGAAAAAGCTCTCTCGGGAAAAACCATAAGGCGCTGCATATGCTGCCTGAATTGCATCCAATCGATGCAGGATAACGCATATATCGGTTCCCATGGCGAATGCTCCGTAAATCCGTTTGTCGGTCACGAAAAGGAAAAGCTTGTCAAAAACGGAAACAATCTTAAAGTTCTTGTTGCCGGTGCCGGTCCTGCCGGTCTCACAGCAGCCGACATTCTCGCTCGCAGAGGCTTTGATGTCACCGTTTACGAAAAGAGCAACGAACCCGGTGGTCAGCTTAAACTGGCGTGTGTTCCACCGAAAAAAGATAAAACTGCCTGGTTCACCGAGGATGCGTATAAAATCTGCTGTGAGGATTCGGTTAAATTTGTCTTCAACACACCGTTGACCGCAGAACTCGTTAAAAACGAAAAGCCGTACGCGGTTATCCTTGCTGTCGGCAGCGAACCGATAAAACCGATGTTCCCCGGCAATTACGCTGAAAATACGGTCTATACTTTCGAAGATGTTCTCGGCAAAAAGGTTGAACTTAATAATTGCAGCGTTGCGGTTATTGGTTCCGGTCTTACCGGCCTTGAAACAGCTGAGTATCTTTCAGCGAATGGCTGTCACGTCACTGTTGTCGAGATGGCACCGCAGCTTGCTCCGGGAACATGGATGCAACACAAAGATGATATTTTGCCGAAACTGGAAAAGGCAGGAACCGAATTCAAGGTCGGCGAAAGACTTTGCGAAATTGAAAACGGCTGCATCGTTACCGAAAACACAAAAACAAAAGCAAGAACCAGAATCAAATGCGAAAAGGTCGTTCTTGCGCTCGGCTCAAAACCGAACGCAGAACTTGAAGCGGCTCTTCGCGGAACGGATGTCAGGGTCATGAGCGTCGGAGATTGCGTTCGCGCAGGTAATATAGCAGCAGCGACAAAAGCCGCTTTTGCTGTTGCAACAGCTCTTTGAAAACGATAAAATTTCGTTTTATTCACGCCTTTTGTTGACATAAACTGTGCATTGTGGTAAAATCCTATAAATTAAGTAGCCGCTGACAGGTTTTTAACAGACGCTTTAAATGTCTTATACGATCTGTTAGGCTTTCGGGTCGTATGAGACATTTGTTTTGTTTGATTAATTTTCAGTGACTACCTTTCGCCGCGCTTTACGGAACGCTTTTTGTTGTGAAGCTCGGCTATTTTAAAAATCAATTATAAAAATCAGGAGGAGAATTATGGCAATTTTTATCAATGAACCGTCACATACCTTTGACGAATATCTTCTCATTCCGGGCTATTCATCCGACAAGTGTATCCCGGCTAACGTCAGCCTTAAAACGCCGCTTGTAAAGTTTAAAAGGGGTGAAGAGTCTGCCATAACTATGAATATACCTATGGTTTCCGCCATTATGCAGTCCGTTTCGGGCGACAGGCTTGCGGTCGCCCTTGCAAAAGAGGGCGGCGTTTCGTTTATATATGGCTCTCAAAGCGTTGAAGACGAAGCCGCAATGGTTTCAAAAGCTAAGAATCACAAGGCCGGCTTTGTTACGAGCGATTCAAATGTTTCTCTTTCCGCGACCCTTAGTGACATCATCGCTTTGAAAGCGAAAACCGGTCATTCAACCGTCGCTGTAACGGAAGATGGAACCGAAAACGGAAAGCTGCTTGGCATTGTTACCAGCCGCGATTACAGAGTCAGCCGCATGGATCCCGACACGCCCGTCAGTGAGTTCATGACTCCGTTTTCAAAGCTTGTTGTTGCCAAAGAAGGAACGAGCCTTAAAATTGCCAATGACATAATTTGGGATAACAAACTCAACTCTCTTCCGATCATTGATGAAAAACAAAATCTTTGCTATTTTGTTTTCAGAAAAGACTATGATTCCCACAAGCAAAACCCCAATGAGCTTCTCGACAACGAGAAACGTTATGTTGTCGGTGCCGGTATTAATACCCGTGACTACGCCGAGCGCGTTCCCGCTCTAATCGAAGCCGGAGCCGATGTGCTTTGTATCGACTCGTCCGAAGGTTTTTCCGAATGGCAGAAGCTTACGATTGCGTGGATAAGAGAGCATTACGGCGAAAGCGTCAAGGTTGGCGCGGGCAACGTTGTTGACGCCGACGGTTTTCGTTTTCTTGCCGATTGCGGAGCGGACTTCGTAAAAGTCGGAATCGGCGGCGGTTCAATTTGCATCACTCGCGAGACAAAGGGTATCGGCCGTGGACAGGCAACAGCCCTCATTGAGGTTTGCAAGGCTCGCGATGAATATTTTGAAGAAACCGGAGTTTACGTTCCTGTTTGTTCTGATGGCGGAATCGTTTATGACCATCACATTACACTTGCTCTCGCCATGGGTGCGGACTTTGTTATGCTCGGCAGATATTTCGCTCGCTTCGATGAAAGTCCGACAAACAAAATCAGCATTGGCGGAACTTACATGAAGGAGTATTGGGGCGAAGGTTCTGCGCGCGCAAGAAACTGGCAGCGCTATGACCTTGGCGGCGACAAGAAGCTTTCGTTCGAAGAAGGCGTTGATTCTTATGTGCCGTACGCCGGAAGTCTTAAGGACAATGTTGCCCTTTCGCTTTCAAAGGTAAAATCTACCATGTGCAATTGCGGTGCACTTTCAATTCCGGAGCTTCAAAGCAAAGCAAAAATCACTCTCGTTTCCTCAACAAGTATTGTTGAGGGCGGAGCACATGACGTTGTTCAAAAAGATAAAACCGGCGTCATTAAATAATTAATCTCTATGAAAATTATAAACATCTTAAACGACGAAAAGCCGTCAATTTCTTTTGAGGTCTTTCCGCCGAAAAAAGAGTCGTCTTTCGCTTTGGTGAAAGATGCTGTTAAAAAAATCGCCGCCATAGGTCCTTCCTATATGAGCGTCACTTACGGCGCCGGCGGCGGTACAAGTAAATATACGCTTGACATTGCGAAAAGCATCAAAGAGCAGTACGGCGTCGAAACCGTCGAACATTTAACCTGCGTTTCTTCTTCAAGGGAAACGATTCTCAATCAGATTGAAGCAATAAAAGCCGGCGGCGTTGAAAACATTCTCGCGCTTCGCGGCGATATTCCCGAAGATATGCTTTCCTTCGACAGAAGCAATTGGAAATACAGTCACGCCACTGAGCTCATTCGCGAGATAAAGAAAATATATCCCGAATCCTGTGTCGGAGCTGCCTGCTATCCTGAAATTCATCCCGAAAGCAAGAGCAGCAAAGAAGATATTTTCTACCTAAAAGAGAAAGTTCTTGTCGGTTGTGAATTTCTGACCACACAGATGTTTTTTGACAATTCGTTGCTTTACAGTTTTTTGTATCGCCTTCGAGAAGCCGGTGTTACCGTTCCCGTTGTCGCGGGTATAATGCCAATCACAAACGCCAATCAGGTTGAACGCGCAATAAAACTTTCCGGTTGTCATATGCCTCAAAGGTTTATAAGTCTTGTTGACCGATTCGGTTCAGATCAGAATGCCATGAAACAGGCCGGAATAGCCTATGCGACCGATCAGATAATTGATTTGTTTGCCAACGGAGTAAGTAATGTTCATGTCTACTCGATGAACAAGCCCGACGTTGCCGAAAAAATATATCGCAATCTTTCAGACATAATTGGTAAAGAATATGAATAATATTGTGTTTAGGTCTTATACCGATATTCCGGTTAACCGCCGTGAAGTTTTCAGATATATGCATTGCGAAACACCGGATGAAACGATGAACTTGCTTTTAAACGACTGCATTGAAGAGGCTGCCGGCGTTTTAAGTTATAAAACCTGCTTTTGTGAATTTCTTCTTTCGATTCAAGGCGATGAACTCAATCTTGGCTTTTCGGTCGTAAAAAGCAAAGCGTTGTCAATCAATCTGAAAGGCTGTGAACGTGTCATACTTTTCGCCGCAACGATCGGTCATGACATGGATCGTCTCATAAAGAGAACTTCACTGCTTTCTCCTTCAAAGGCGGTTTGCTTTCAGGCTCTCGGCAGTGAACGAGTTGAAAGCTTGTGTGATACTTTAAACAGTGAATTAAAAGCAAAATATGGTGAGCTTGGCTATTCACTTAAACCACGCTTCAGTCCGGGATATGGCGACTTACCGCTTTTGCTTCAAAAAAGCATTATGCCGGTTCTTGATTGCAAAAAATTACTCGGAATTACTTTAATGGATAATCTTATGATGGCGCCGTCGAAATCTGTCACGGCGCTAATCGGCGTGTATAAACGATAAGGCAGGTGAATACCTTTGAACATTCGCAGCTTGTTAAACAGACAATTTATAATTCTTGACGGTGGATTTGGCACTTTCCTTCAAAACGAAGGCTTGAAACCCGGCGAACACACCGAAGCCTGGAATTTAAGCCATCCAGATGTTGTTCAAAGTGTTCATAAAAAATATTTTGATGCAGGCAGTAACATTGTCTGCGCCAACACTTTCGGCGCGAATGCGCTTAAATATTCCGACGAAGAACTCGAAGAAATTATTCGAGCCGCGCTTTTCAACGCAAGACAGGCAGCAAAAGCTTCTTCGGCTCCGCAGGAAAAATTTGTTGCGCTTGACATCGGCTCTCTCGGAAAGCTGTTAAAACCGTTCGGTGATCTTGATTTTGAAACCGCTGTTTCGGTTTTCGCGAAAAGTGTTCGCTTCGGTGAAAAACACGGTGCAGATCTTATCTTTATAGAGACGATGAACGACAGCTATGAAACTAAGGCCGCTCTCCTGGCTGCAAAAGAGAACAGCTCGTTGCCGGTCTTCGTCACCAACGCCTACAGTGAGGACGGAAAATTAATGACAGGCGCAACACCGCAGGCGATGGTTGCCATGCTCGAAGCCATGGGCGCGGATGCTGTCGGCGCAAACTGTTCCCTTGGTCCGAAGCAGCTTGAAGCCGTTGCAAAACAGATGCTTTCCTGCGCTTCGGTTCCGATAATTATGAAGCCGAACGCCGGCATGCCGCGAACAGTTGACGGAAAAACAGTTTTTGACGTCTCTGCCGACAGTTTTTGCGAAGAAATGGAAAAACTTGCGTCCCTTGGTGTTTCCGTTCTCGGCGGCTGTTGCGGAACAAACGACAGATACATCGAAAAACTTGCCGATAAAGTTAAAAACGTCTGCTTTTCGCCGATTCAAGAGAAAAGCATGACGGTGGTTTCTTCTTACACGCACGCCGTTTCGTTCGGTAAAAAGCCATTGCTTATCGGTGAAAGGATCAATCCGACCGGCAAAAAGCGTTTTAAACAGGCGTTGCTCGAAAACGATATCGGTTATATCTTGCGCGAAGGACTTTCGCAACAGGAAAACGAAGCGGACATTTTGGATGTTAATGTCGGCATACCGGAGATTGATGAATCGCGAATGCTGACAACTGCTGTTTTTGAGCTTCAAAGCATTATTGACCTTCCGTTACAAATAGATACATCGGATATTGCGGCGATGGAATCCGCGCTCAGAATATACAACGGAAAAGCCATGATAAACTCCGTCAGCGGCAAGCAGGAAAGCATGGATGCGGTTTTTCCGCTCGTAAAAAAATACGGCGGCGTTGTAACTGCTTTGACCCTGGACGAAAACGGAATACCCGAAACCGCCGAAGAAAGATTTAAAATCGCCGAAAAAATCCTCAACAGAGCCGCTGAATACGGAATCGACAAAAAGAATATTGTTTTTGATACGCTTGCAATGGCTGTGAGCGCAGAACCTACCGCGGCTCGAGTTACCATTAATTCGCTCGAAAAAATCCGTCGCGAGCTCAAATGTCATACAAGCCTGGGCGTTTCAAATGTTTCTTTCGGCTTGCCGGGTAGGGGAATGTTGAATTCTTCCTTCTTTCTCCTTGCTCTCGAAGCCGGTCTTTCGGCGGCAATATTGAATCCTCTCAGCGAAGACATGAAAAGAGCGTACAAATCCTATTGTGCCCTTTGCGGTTATGACGACGGATTTAAGAAGTATATTGAATTTTCTTCACTGAATCAAACTGAACCTTCAAATGTTAAAAACGCGAACGCCGGGGACACCTCTTCTCTTTTGCGCTGCGCTATTGAAAAAGGATTGAAGGAAGAGGCGGGTGAACTTTGCTCTTTGCTCCTTCGTGAAAACGATGGACTTCAAATTATTCGCAACATTGTCATTCCGGCTCTTGATACGGTCGGACGCGGCTTCGAAGAAAAAAGTTTATATCTTCCGCAGCTTTTGATGAGCGCCGAAGCAGCAAAAGCCGCTTTCGAAAAAATCAAGGCTTCGCTTTCAAAAAACGAAAAAGCGGAACCTTCTGCCTCTTTTCCGATCGTGCTTGCCACTGTTAAAGGTGACGTTCATGATATTGGAAAGAATATTGTTAAGCTTCTTTTGGAAAACTACGGCTATGAAGTCATTGACCTCGGAAAAGATGTTTCCGAAGAAAAAATCGTTAAAGCTGCCATTGAAAGCGGTGCGAAACTTGTCGGCTTAAGCGCTTTGATGACAACTACCGTTCCGGCTATGGAAAAAGCTATAAAAGCACTTAATCAATCTGTGCCCGATTGCAAAACCGTTGTAGGCGGCGCCGTTCTGACAAAGGAATATGCCGAAAAAATCGGTGCCGATAAGTATTCGAAAGATGCCATGGAGACCGTGAGATACGCCGAAGCATTGTCAAAATAATTTGCAATGGTTTGAAGGTCATGTTTTTCCAATCAAAAAAATGAATCGAGGTTAAAAAAGATGGAAATAAAGCTTACCGAAAATAATTACGATGAATTTGTTGCCAATAACGATAAGCTTGTGCTTATTGATTTTTGGGCTGACTGGTGCGGACCGTGTAGAATGATCGCACCGATCATTGAAGAAATTTCGGAAGAACGCAGCGATATTACCGTTTGCAAGGTCAATGTTGACGATGAACCAGCGCTCGCGGAAAGATTCGGCGTCAGGTTCATTCCGATGTTGGTCGGAATGAAAAACGGTGAAATTATCAATTCAACCACCGGTTACCACGAAAAAGAAGAAATACTTTCGCTCCTGGAGGGCTAATTAATGAAAATCAGGCTTAACGAGAACGAAGAATTGGTAAGAACCGTTAAAGAGGGTCTTGAAAAAAACAACGGCTTTTGTCCTTGTATGCGCGAAAAAAGCGAAGAAACCAAGTGTATGTGCAAAGATTTTCGCGAAAAAATCAAAGATCCGCAATTTGAGGGTTATTGCCACTGTATGTTATACTACAAGGAGAAATAAAGGCTTTTTCTCAATCATTCAGGAAAAGCCCAAGAAGCGGAAAACGAAGCAGTCGCCGTTGCGCGGCTGCTTTCTGATATATGTCGTTCTCTTTCGGTTAAAAATTTTCAATAATAAACTTGCCTCATCAACTTACCCACGCTTTTCTCTTTACAAAAAGAAAAAAGTGTGATACTATATAAGCGAACAAATGTTCGGAAAGAGGCATGTTAAATGGCAAACAGAATTATTCTTCACTGCGATTTAAATAATTTCTTTGCTTCGGTTGAATCTATCGACTGTCCTGAATATAAAAACGTTCCGATGGCGGTTTGCGGCGACGTCAAAGACCGCCATGGTATTGTGCTCGCAAAAAACGAAAAAGCAAAAAGTTTCGGCGTCAAAACAGCTGAGACGATTTGGCAAGCTAAAGAAAAATGTCCGACACTGGTAATTGCGCCGCCTCATTATGAAAAATACGTTCAATATTCAAAGGCGGTTCGTACCATTTATGAACAATATACCGATAAGGTCGAACCGTTCGGAATGGATGAGTGCTGGTTGGATGTGACCGGAAGTCTTCTCCTTTTCGGCAGCGGAAAAAATATTGCGAACGAAATCAGAAGGCGAGTTAAAAAAGAGCTCGGATTGACGATTTCTGTCGGAGTGAGCTTTAACAAAGTTTTTGCGAAACTTGCTTCCGATATGAAAAAGCCGGATGCCGTAACGGTAATAAGCGAAGAAGATTTCAAAGGCGTAGTTTGGCCGTTGAAAATCGAAGAAATGATCGGTGTCGGGAAAAGCACAAAAAAGCGATTGAATGATCTCGGTATATATACCCTCGGAGACCTTGCCGCCGCCGATTCATTGCAGATGAAGCGAATGCTCGGAAAAATGGGTCAACAGCTTTGCAACGCAGCTGCGGGAAAAGACCTTGCTCCGGTTCTCTCAAATGTTGAATTGCCAAAAGCAAAAAGCTACGGTCGAAGCATCACCGGAGCACACGACATGACAAAGACAAAAGAAGTTGCCGATATTTTGCTCTATCTTTCGGAAAAGGTTTCCTCGTCGCTTCGGGCGGGTCGTGTTATGGCAACAGCTGTTCAGCTTCATATTCGCGACGAAGAACTTTCGGTTCATGAGTGTCAGGCGAAACTTTCTCAACCGACGAGGATAACGGAAATGATTTTTTCGAGCGCAATGGAGCTGTTTTCTTCTGTTTGGTTCTGGGATTGCAATATCCGTTCGGTGGGTGTTCGCGCGTTTGATCTTGTTCCCGAAGATGATTTTTCGCAATACAATCTTTTTTATGACAGCTTGCGTTATGAAAAGCTCGAAAGGTTGGAAGCTGAGGTATACAAAATTTGCAAAAAATATGGAAACAGAGCCGTCTTTCACGCTTCAACAATGAATCTTTCGATTCCAAAGGAAGACACACCGGCGTTTACCGACATTCGTTTTATGGCAAAAAATCAGCATTAAATTATTGATGATATATTTAGAAATTGGCTGTACATTTTATTTTTAATGTGTTAGAATACTATACAAATCGAGTCGGAGGTCAGTATGGAAAACAGTACTTTTATCTTACCGAAGTTTGAACTTGATGATGCGTTTGAACTTTTCGGAAAATGCGATTTCAAATTCAAAGCACTTCAAGACCAAAAAGCTGAAATTTCTTTTGATGTCGATTCTTTTTCTCTCGTGATAACCCTTTCCGATTGCAAAATTTCACCTGAATATCCAAGCTGTACCTACAACGTAAAAAAAGAGTTTTCGTCGCTCGAAACGCACGAAAAAGAAAGCCGACTTTATTTTTCGAGTGATGTTTACAATTTTAACGGCGAGCTGCTTCGTAACGATAATGTTACTGTTGTGTTTAAAAATGCACAGTTTGAACTCAAAGTTTATGACGCCTTTAAATCTCTGCCGTTTTATTCCACGCAACCGTGGAAACAGCTCGGCGCCGCGTGTGCGGTTATTAAAAACAGGGGCGAACTTTCATTTGCGCTTTTAAACCAAAAAGAAAAAGAGCTTTTTGAGCTTGTTGATTTCATTTTTTGGATATCCGTCTCCGATACGCCCGACGAAGCCAGGAAATCGCCAGAAATTTTTCGAAATCTTGCAAAGGAATGCAAAGCCGGCAAAATTGAACTTTTGTTGAAAGAGAAATCTTCAATTTCGAAAGATGTAAAGAAAAAGCTGTTTTTTGATGCGCTGAAAAACCCGGACACCGAACAGCTTTTCAGAAAAATTAAAAAGTTAATTGTCGATACGCAGGAAGGATATTCTGTACCTGCCGATGAAACCCTTTTGAATAAATTTGAGCAAACAAAAAAATATGTTTCAAGAACGCTTTATCGCCTTGGTTATAACGGAGAATATCCGCATTTTTTCAAAACAACAGGTGTTAAGTGCGCAACATTTGTTTCATATGATTCGTTTTACACTGTGATAAATGAAAAAAGCTCAATTTCATGCGTTGATTTTTTTGAAAACTTCACAAAAGACGGAGCTGAAATAATCGCCAACAGTTCAATTGGATTTTTCAAAAACAAAGACGCCGAAGATGTTGACGATGTGACCTGCGGCTTTGACGCAAAAGGAAAAAGCCGTGTGAGTCAAACGGTGTGCAGCATATCTTCATTGCAGGGGGAAACGTATGTTGAACCCGACACCGTAAAAGAGCTTTGCGTCATTGCCGCAAAAAAAGCAGAGCTGAAAAAGCTTTCAAACTCCGAAGTCGGAAATATGCCGTCTTCAACATCGGAAGTGAGCAGATACATTTTTGTGGGAGTGTTAAGCGGCTTTCTTTTTGCGGCTTTGTTTGTTCCGGCAATGGTCCTTTTCACTGTAATTACCGAAGGAGACATTTCGTTTCTTGAAGAAATAAAGAGTTCGTTCTGGAAACATGCTTTCTTAGTGATCGCCGCTCTCTTTGGCGCGTTAATGACGCTTGCGTTGTTTATTACAAAAAGAGTTGCACGAAGACGATAATATATCAAGAAACGATTTATATCACGCGTTTTTTTTGACAGGTAGCAAAGTTTCTTTATATGTGTTTTCTTTCTATATATAGCGTATCTTTTCGGAGGTCTTAAAGTGGTATTTTCGAACCTGTTCTTTCTCTATTTTTTCTTTCCGCTTAGCTTAATATGCTATTTTTTCGCCAAAGATCTTAGGCAAAAAAATATTGTTATGCTCGTGTTTTCCCTGTTCTTTTATGCGTGGGGAGAACCGAAGTATGTTTTTTTGCTTATTTTTGAGTGCTTCGCGGACTGGCTTCTTGCGTTATATATAGAAAAATTTCGTGGCACAAAACGGTCGAAATTTCTGCTTGTTGCCGCGTGCGTTGTTGACCTTGGTCTGATTGGCATATTCAAATATCTGACCTTCATTCTTACGAATGTCAATTCCCTTACCGGCTTTCCGGAAACGATTCCGCAAATTGCTCTGCCTATCGGAATTTCATTTTATACATTCCAACTGTTGTCATATGTGATAGACGTTTATCGAGGAGATACCGATGCGCAGAAAAAGTTTTGGTATGTTCTTCTTTATGCAAGTCTTTTTCATCAGTGCATCGCAGGTCCGATCGTTCGTTACAGCGATGTTTGCTACGAAATTGAAAACCGAAAAACAAACCTAACGGAAATGTCAAAGGGCATAACGCGTTTTTCTGTCGGTCTTTCAAAAAAGGCGCTGCTTGCAAACACTTGCGGTTCGCTCGCGGATACGATTCTGTTGTCGGATTCCGCTCTTGCGGTTGCGTCGGATCTTGAAAAAAATCTTGCCGTTCTCGAAAGCAGACCTGCTCTCGGTCTGTGGCTTGGCATGATTTTTTATATGCTGCAAATTTATCTTGATTTTTCCGCCTATTCCGATATGGCAATCGGTATGGGTCAAATGATAGGCTTTCATTATAAAGAAAATTTCGATTATCCCTATTGTTCAAAGAACGTGACCGAATTTTGGCGAAGGTGGCACATTTCGCTCGGAACCTTCTTCCGCGATTACGTTTATATCCCTCTCGGAGGAAGCCGAAAAGGACTTTCAAGAACCATTATAAACACCTTTATTGTTTGGGCGCTGACAGGTCTTTGGCACGGCGCAAGTTGGAATTTTGTTTTTTGGGGATTATACTTCTTTGCCTTTTTAACAATGGAGCGTCTCTTCCTTCGGGAAAAGCTTGACAGATTGCCCGGTTGGGTGTCTCATGTTTATCTTTTGTTGGTTTCGCTTTTCGGTTGGATAATTTTCCGTTTCCGCGACGTAAAACTCGGCTTTGCGGTCTTTAAGGGTATGTTTGGACTTTCCCAAAACGGTTTCACCAATTTTGAAATTAACGCCTTGTTGAAAAACAACATTGTTTTTCTTTTTGTTGCCGTTGTTGCCTGCACACCGTTCATGAAAAATCTCGGAAAGCTCATCACGAATAAAGCTCGTAATGATGCCGACACGGCGTTCTTTAACGTCGTTCGAAAAATCATCGTTCCGCTCGCTCTCCTTGTCTTTTCGACGTTTTCTCTTGTCGGAGACAGCTATAACCCATTCCTTTATTTTCAATTCTAAGAGGGGAGATTGCAATGAAAAAACGTAAATACAGCAAAAGTTATATCCGTTTTGTCAAAAAAAGTGTAAAATTATATAAAGTAATTTTGCCATGTGCTTTTTTCGGTCTCCTCATTCTCGGACTTTTTGTGTCGTTGCTTTTTCCCTTGCGACCAAAGTATTCGGAAAACGAAAAGCGTGAGCTCGCAACCTTTCCTGCGTTCAGTTTTTCTTCCCTCGCAAGCGGAGATTTCTTTCGCGGTATTGACACATGGTTTTCCGATACCTTTCCGTTCCGCGAAGCGATGATAACCGCCAACGAAAAACTCGTCGCTTTGCGCGGCTTCGGTGACAGAGTTTACGGACTAAACGACGAAAACGTAGAAGCTCCCGTTCCACCGATAAATTCGGATGTCACGACAACAGAACCTCAAATAACTCAGGAAGAACCGACCGTTCCGGATCAGCTTGGCGAAGTCACTCAAAAGCTTTCAAGCATTGTGGTTGTCGGAGACACCGGATATGAATACTGCTCTTTCAATCAAACCGCTGCCGACCAATATGTTTCAATCGTCAACAAAACCGCCCAAAAACTATCGGGAAAAGCGAAAGTGTATACAATGCTTGTTCCGACAAGTATTGATATCACCATGTCCGACAGCGTTCGAAAAAACATGAACACGAGCGACCAAAAAGCAGCCATCGAATATATTTCCTCTTCTTTTTCCGAATCGGTAACCAATGTTGATCTCTATACAGCAATGAGAATGCACAGAGACGAATATATATACTATCGAACCGACCATCATTGGACGGCACTCGGAGCTTATTACGCCTATGAGCAATTTGCTGCGACGCGCCAAATCAAAGCCGTTTCGCTCGAACGTTTCGAAAAAACAAACTACGGTGAATTTCTCGGCTCCTTTTACACAAACACAAATAACAGCGCAATGAAGAAAAATCCCGACGAGCTTATCGCGTATGTTCCGCCCTACAAGACAACATTGAAATACACCGACACCTCGGGTGGCGTCGTTGACTGGTTCCTCGTGAATGATGTTTCCTCTTATCCTGTCTCACAAAAGTACAGCGCCTTTACAGCAGGGGATAATCCATACACTGTTATCGAAAACCTGAATCGAAAAAAAGGCAGAACCTGCGTAATTGTTAAGGAAAGCTTTGCAAATGCTCTTATTCCTTATATGGTCTATAATTACAAAAAGGTCTATGTCGTTGATTATCGTTACTATAACCAAAGTTTTGTTGAGCTCGCCGAAAAGGTTGGAGCCAAGGATGTTATCTTTATCAACAACATGTCTGCCGTTCGCAACGAAACTCTTATGAACAGAATGAACGCTATAAGCTGACGAGAATATACCTTAAAAACCGTATGGGATTCGACTCTCATCAACTTAAGAAAGGAAATAAATATGATAAAACACGTTGTTATGTGGAAATTCAAACCCTTTGCCGAAGGAAAAACAAAGCAGGAAAACCTTCTTCTCGTAAAATCAATGCTCGAAGCACTTCCGAAGAAAATTGATTTTCTTCGTTCGATGCAGGTGAATTTAAACGTCAACCCGAAAGAGTCGATGTTTGACGCTGTGTTGATCAGCGAATTTGACACGCTTGACGATGTTTTGAAATATCGGGAACATCCGGAGCACAAAAAGATATCATCGTACGTTGCTCTTGTTCGCGAGGCTCGTGCGGCTGTTGATTTTGAATTCTAAATTTTAAAATGTTTAATTTTCTTTTGGCTCTTTTTATTGACAATCAGTGAACAGTAGTGATATAATACTCTTAAAGAACTACACCGCCTTTTCTGACGGTGAGAAAAGGAGAAAGTATCATGTTTCAGAAAATTATTTCATTCTTTATGGCAATTGTTTCGTTTTTCATGTCGCTTTTCGGTATCGGAACAGTAGGCAAAAACAGCTATATCTATAAAGATTTAAGATATGGCGCTGCAGAGCGCAACACTCTCGACCTTTATGTTCCGAAGGATGCGAAGGGCAGTTGCGGTCTTGTTCTCAATATTCACGGCGGCGCCTGGATAGTAGGGGACAAGTCTGCCTATGATGACGACACCCTTTCCTACATAAGCGACGATCTTGGATTCGCCGCAGCCTCAATTAATTATCGTTATATTAGCGATGACGTAGATGTTCTTGATATTCTCGAAGATATTGATGCTGCTTTGCGCACTATCAAGGATAAAGCTTTGGAAACCGGAGCGGTTATTGACCGCGTTGCTTTGACGGGTGTTTCTGCAGGAGCACATCTTGCTTTGTTGTATGGATATAAATATGCTCTTACAGCACCTATGAAGATATCTTTCATTGCTTCTTATTGCGGACCCACCGATCTTTCGGACACAAACTTTTATTCATCATGTCCCGACCTCGGCTCGCAGGAGGATATTTGCAATCTTATGTCAAAGGCCTGTGGCAAAAAGTTCAACATGGATACCTATGCTTCGGCAATTCCGAACCTTAAAGCCGCTTCACCGATAACATATGTCAGCTCTGTTTGCCCGCCAACGATTATTGCGCACGGAAAAAAAGACACCATTGTTCCGTTTTCCAATGCGGTAAAACTTGATGCTGCGCTCGGTGCAGTCGGAGTCAAACATGATTTTGTAATTTACGAAAACTCCAATCATGGTCTTGAAAGCGATTCCGACAGTGCAAAAGCTGTTGATAAATTACTTGAGCAGTATATCAAAGATTATCTCAAGTGATAACAGCGCTTTTTGAGATAGTTTAATCTGTATTAAAACAACAGAGCACACCATTGCGAATGATGTGCTCTGTTTTTAAGTTGACGAAAGCTCAAGCTCGTGCAGATTTATTGATAATACTGCTCAATGCTTCGGCAATTGAAAACTATTGTTTACGGCGAAAAAGCGTTGACACGATACAGTGAATGAATTATAATAAAAAGAAAACCGACAAAATCTGACATCGGTTTTCAAAAACGATCATTTAAGAAAATCGGGCGAACGAAAACAAAGAAAAACGTTCCGAAACCGATGAAGTTACGGAACGTTTGTATCTGGTGATCCATCGGAGATTCGAACTCCGGACACCTTGATTAAAAGTCAAGTGCTCTGCCGGCTGAGCTAATGGATCAAACAGCTTGAATATGATAGCTTATTTTGCAAAAAATGTCAACCCTTTTTTCAATTTTTTTCTGATTTTTTTAATTTTATATTTTCATTTGTAGTTTTAGCAATAAGGAGGATTTTATGCTGTTATCCAATCTTAGTTATGTCGATAAAAATTTCAATATCAAAAAGGGAAACATCTGCCTTGAAAATTCCCGAATCAAATCGCTTGGCGGTGACAGTGACGGCGAAAACATGGACGGACTTTTGGCGTTACCCGGCTTTGTGGATATACATACTCACGGCGGTGACGGAGTTGACTGGTGCGACAAAGACGAAGACAAACTTCAAAAACTTTCGCTTTATTATGCGCTGCACGGAGTTACGTCTGTCTGTCCGACAACAATGACGCTGCCGGAGAGCGAACTTTCGTCAATACTCAAAGCGATTGAGAAGCTGAAAGGTTGCGAAGGCGGCGCATATATCCATGGGATAAACCTTGAAGGCCCGTATATATCATATGATAAGCGCGGCGCACAAAACCCCGAATATATACGTCCGGCAAGCGTAGATGAATTTGAACGATTGAATGCGGCGAGCGAAGTTCTTCTTGTTGATCTCGCTCCCGAAATTGACGGAGCAATAAGCTTCGCTGCAAATATCGCAAAAAAAGCAGTTTGCAGTGTTGCTCACACAAATGCAACCTTTGCCGAAGCAAAGAGAGGACTTGACAACGGTTTCACTCATGTAACACACCTTTTTAACGCAATGACACCGTTTGAAAGCAGAGCTCCGGGCGCCGTCGGAGCTGTGTTCGATTCCGACCGTGCAACAGCCGAACTTATCTGTGACGGCTTTCATCTTGCGCCACAGACTGTCAGGCTGGCCTTTAAAATTCTCGGTGCGCACCGCGCTGTTGCAATAAGTGATTCCCTCAGCAGCGCAGGGTGCAAAGACGGTGAATATGTTCTCGGCGGTCAAAAAGTTATCGTCAAAGACTCGCGCGCCCACCTTGAGGACGGAACAATAGCCGGAAGCACAACAAATCTTTTTGACGAATTTAAAAACCTTCTGTCTTTCTCAATCCCGTTTACCGACGCACTCGCTGCGTGCACAATTAACCCGGCACGCGTCATCGGCAGGGATAAAATTTGCGGAAGCATTGAAGAAGGAAAGAATGCCGATATTATTTTCGTCACTGCGCAAATGGAGTTAAAACACGTTATGGTTAAAGGAAAAATGATCTTTTGAGTTGAAATATCCCTTGATTTGTGGTATCATATTCTTTAATTCATTGACAGCGCGCTTGCTGTCTGTCGTTAAAAATTTTACGAAAGGATTGGACGCTTTTTAAATATGCGTCTGTGACTGATTTATGAAATATCTTGTTGTTCTTTATGATGGTATGGCAGATTATCCCGTTCCCGCTCTCGGAGGTAAAACGCCGATGATGTGCGCTAAAAAGCCGCGCTTTGACTCGCTCGCAAGGCGCAGTACCGTTGGTCTTGTGAAAACGGTAGATGACTCTTTGAAACCGGGAAGCGATGTCGCAAACATGAGCGTTATGGGGCTTGATCCGCTCAAATACTATACTGGACGCTCTCCGCTCGAAGCGGTCAGCATCGGAGTTGAACTTTTGGATGACGATGTCACTTTGCGTTGTAATCTTGTCACGCTTTCCGATGACGAAAGCTATGAAGACAAAACAATGATTGATTATTCAGCCGGTGACATTTCAACAGCCGAAGCCGCTGAAATAATGAAAAGCGTTCAGCAGCATTTCGGAAACGATAAATTTTCATATTACAGAGGTGTAAGCTACCGCCACTGTCTTGTTGTTCATGGCGGCACCACTGAGCTTGGTAACATGACACCGCCGCACGATATCAGCGGAAGGGTAGTCGGATCTCATTTGTCAACCTCCGAAAACGCCGCAGAACTCGTAGCAATGATGAAAGAAAGCTATGAGCTTTTAAAGAATCATCCCGTAAACCTCAAACGAATCGCTGAAGGCAAGCGCCCGGCAAACTCAATCTGGCTTTGGGGCGAGGGTAAAAAGCCGATTTTGCCCTCATTTGAAAGTCTTTACGGCTTGAAGGGCTCCGTTATATCCGCCGTTGACCTGTTAAAAGGTATTGCTATCAGTGCAAAGATGGCCGCGCCCGATGTTGAGGGCGCAACCGGATATATTGACACAAACTTTGAAGGCAAGGCGAAAGCCGCCGTTGATGAGCTTGAAGCCGGAAAAGATTTTGTATATCTTCACTTTGAAGCTCCCGATGAATGCGGTCACAGAAACGAACCCGATAACAAAGTGCGCGCAATCGAACTTATTGACGAACGCGTTTTGCCGATCCTTTTGGATGCTCTGGAAAAATACGATGATTATAAAATCATGATCCTTCCCGATCATCCGACGCCTATCGTGACCATGACACACGCGAGAGACGCCGTGCCGTTCATGATATATCACAAAAACAAAGAAGTTGACGGCGTTGAAACCATAAACGAAGAAACCGCAGCTTCCACAGGTCTTTTTGTTGAAAGAGGACCGCAGCTTATGAAGCTTTTCTTGTCAAAGGAGGATTGAATATGAGCAAGATTCTTATCGTTGACGATGATGTGGCAATTGCAAATCTTGTGTCAGACGCGCTTGGCGATGAGGGGTTTGAAACAGTTGTATGTTCGGACGGAAACGAAGCGCTTGAATATATCGAACAGCACACAATTGACATTTCGCTTATCACTCTTGATATAATGATGCCCGGTCTCAGTGGGCTTGAGCTTTGCAGAATGATAAGAGACAAAGTTGATTGCCCGATAATTTTTGTCTCTGCCAAAGGAAAAACGCTCGACACTGTTCTTGGACTCGAAATGGGCGGAGACGATTATATTTCAAAACCGTTCGTCGTTGAAGAACTCGTTGCAAGAGTTAAGGCTCATCTTCGCCGCGAGCAACGAAGAGGGGACATCAACGAAGAAGGTGTCATTAAAGTCGGTGACATCGAAATTCACACCGGTTCTTTTGAAGTTTTCAAGAACGGACAATCAATTCAGTTTTCGACAAGAGAATTCCAGCTGCTTCAATATTTGATGGAAAACGCCGGAAAGGTACTTACTCGCGAACAGATATTCAGCCATGTATGGGACACGGAGTTCGGTGATATCGGTACGGTTGCGGTTAATATCAAGAGCATCAGAGACAAGCTTGATCCGAATAATGAATACATTAAAACCGTTTGGGGTGTAGGTTACAAATTTGTAAAAATACACTAAAAGGATTTAAGTGATGACAAAAGATATAAAAGCCAACATTGTTGTTATCTTGCTTTTTTTGGGTGTCATAGTTGCTTTTTCGTATTCATATAACGCCTATGTGACAACTGCGGTAACCGATTCTGCGTATAACGACGAAGAAAGTCTGAAACAGTATAACGCAGAGATAATCGAAAAACTCGGCGAAACAAACAGCACTGCCGAATGGTCGTCCATTGTTGAGCAGTATCGTGACATTGTAATAGTTATCGAAAACAGCTCAAACGAGGTTGTTACCCGTTCCAAAAACCGTGACTGGACAGCGCTCGACGTTAAGGTCAGAACAGCTTTTGAATACAAAAACAAGGCCTACATGATAATCTCTTCTGTTTATTTTCTGCGTGATTATGAAAATGACAGTCGAATTTTGGTTCGCTTTGTTTTCGTTGAATTTTTAATCGGTCTTTCTGCGCTTTGTTTGTTGATTTTTGTAATATATACAATGATGCTTCGTCCTTATCGAAAATTCTATCAACTGATCGAAGAATACGAAAAAGGCAAAACGCTTTCCAAACACCGATTCAAAGGCTATATCGGTCACGTTTACGACCGCTTTGTTTCCTTAACGAGAAATCTTGAACACCAGCAACAAAATCAGCAAAGAATAATAGCTTCCATCTCTCACGACATTAAAACGCCGCTGACTTCCATTCTCGGCTATGCAGAGAGAATTAAAAACGGAAACATCAGCAACGAAAGAAAATTGCAATACCTTGACACCGTTTACGGCAAAGCACTGGAAATTCAGGAGCTTGTTGATGAATTCGATGAATATCTCAGCTATAATATGACCAAGCAGGTCCACACAGAACGAGTTGACACAAAGCAGCTTGTTGATTTGCTGAAGTATGAATATGCCGATGAGCTTGAAATGTCGGGTATATCTTTTAAGGTGATAAATAATGCCGAAAAAGCAGCGGTGATGATTGATAAAACGAAAATGAGACGCGTTTTCGGAAATATAATCGGCAACAGCGTTAAGCATATGCTTTCAGAGGAAAAGAAAATCGAAGTTGAAATATCAGCAACCAGAGACGATGTTTTAATATCAATGAGCGATAACGGTGAAGGTGTTGAAGAAGAAAAACTTGAAATTATTTTCGAACCGCTTTATACCTCCGATGAAGGCAGACGAGTCGCCGGTCTCGGTCTGGCAATATGCCGCGAGATCGTTTCAAGTCACGGCGGCAGTATATATGCCTGTCGCTCGAAATACGGTGGTCTCAGCGTGTGCATTGAACTTCAAAGATGTAAATAAAACATTTGACCGTTAGGGGTATGGTAATGAAAACAAAGAAGAACGCGGTTATTAAAAAGAACGATGAAATCACCCTTGAAATAACCGCGATTACTTCGCAGGGCAGCGGAGTGGGTCGCTTTGAGTCGATGGCGGTTTTTGTTGAAGGTACTGCTCCGGGCGATATTGTTTTAGCTCATATAATTCTCGTTAAACAAAACTATGCAATCGGAATAATTAAAAAAATCCTAAAGGCATCAAAGTCGAGAATTTCATGTGATTGCGGCGTTGCCGGCTCCTGCGGAGGGTGTTCGTTCCGCCACATTGAATATGAAGAAGAGCTTCATTTTAAAAGGCAACGCGTCCGAGATGCATTCGAAAGAATAGGCGGTCTCGATGTTGAAGTCGGCGAAATTATTACAACAGGGAAGACTTCACGTTACAGAAATAAGGCGCAGTATCCTGTCGCTCTGACCCCTCAGGGAAAAACATTGATTGGCTTTTACGCAAAAAAGAGCCATCGCGTTGTTGATTGCAGAGATTGTCTTTTGCAACCTTCGGAATTTTCGGCGCTGCTTCGCGTTGTTGAACGTTGGGCAGCAGAATACGATATATCAATTTATGACGAAAAGCAAAAGACCGGTCTCCTTCGTCATATTTATATTCGCAAAGCTTTCAAAACCGGGCAAATTATGCTTTGCCTCGTTGTGACAAGTAAAATTGTGCCACATGTCGAAAAACTTGTAAAAGCGCTCTTTTTGCAAGAACCGTCAATAAAAAGCATTGTTATCAACGTAAATTCAAAAGACACAAACGTTGTCCTTTCAAAAGATTGCATCACTGTTTGGGGCGAAGATTTCATTGAAGATGAACTTTGTTCATTACGCTTCAAGATTTCGCCGCTTTCATTTTTCCAAGTCAACCCCGAAGGAGCGCAGCTTTTATATGAAAAAGCCGCCGAATACGCTTCTTTGACAGGAAAGGAAACTGTGTTAGATCTTTATTGCGGAACCGGCACAATCGGACTTTCCATGGCCAAAAAGGCCAAAGCTATTATTGGCGTTGAAATAATCGAACAGGCTATCGAAAATGCCGTTGAAAACGCAAAGCTAAACGGAATAAGCAACGCACGATTCTTTTGCGATGATGCTTCGGGAGCATCAAAACGTCTTAGCGAAAGCGGCGAAAAGATTGACGTAATAATTCTCGATCCGCCGAGAAAAGGCTGCTCACACGATGTTATTGCCGCTTCGGCTTCAATGAAACCCGAACGCATTGTTTATGTTTCCTGCGACCCTGCAACCCTTGCGAGAGATTGCGCCGCTTTTAAAGAATTCGGATATCGAGTCAACAATGTGACACCCGTTGATATGTTTCCGAGAACCACCCATGTGGAGACGGTATGTCTGCTGTCAAAAGCATAACCGACAATACTGAATTTAGCAAAAAACCGGCCGGTAGCTATTGCGCTGCGGTCGGTTTTTGGTTTTAATCTCTGTTTAATAATATGCGCTATTGATTATTTCAGTTTTTCCCCGTCTTTAAAGGCGTTTCCGACCTTTTCACCGAGGGCGATATATGTATGATTCATACCATCATAAGTTATCGGGCACAGCTTCATCGGGTCGATTTTTCCATCGGTCAAAACGCTTTCATCCGCGCAAACATTAACAATTTCGCCAACCATACGGCAGGTATCCTTATCATAGCTTTTTAGTCTGCATTCAATGCCCATAGGCAATTCACCGATAAGCGGTGCGTTCACAAATTCACTTTTGAATGTGTGCCAGCCCGCTTTTTCAAGCTTGTTTTTAACATCGTTTGCAGAAGCGATACCGACATAATCACAAGCAACAACCGTGCCCACGGTTGCCATGCTGACCGTAAAAGCTTTTGTTTTCAAGATGTTCTTAACTGTTTTGTGCTCGGCGCTCAGACACATCGAAATTTCATTTGCTTCGCTGATTCCGCCCCAAGCAGCATTCATTGCATCGGGAACGCCGTTTTCATCGTAGGAAGCGATAATAAGAACAGGTTGCGGATAAATAAGCGGTTTTGCTCCAAAGTTTTTTCTCATGGTTATGACCTCCATTTTTGGTTTTCTTTGCCTTGCTTTGTAAAGCGGCTTGTGGTATTATTATAAGGCATTGGGTGAATGAAAAGTTTTTCAACCTTTTGCCTTGGAATTATAATGTTATTTGGGGAGGCGAGGGCTATGTGGATTGTTGCCGCTGTGCTTTCGGCTTTATTTGCTGCGTTGACATCCATACTCGCAAAGTGCGGAATACGCAAAACCGATTCGGATATTGCAACGGCGATACGAACTATCGTTGTTTTGCTTTTTTCGTGGATAATGGTTTTTGTTGTCGGTTCTTATGATCAGCTGACATCAATCGGCGCAAAGTCATTCGTGTTCCTCGTTCTGTCCGCAATTGCCACCGGCGGCTCCTGGATCTGTTATTTTAAGGCGCTTTCTCTCGGCGATGTCAATAAGGTTGTGCCAATTGACAAGTCTAGCACAATATTGACTGTGCTGTTGGCTATTGTCTGTTTCGGTGAAACGTCAAACCTTTCAATCAAGCTTGTTTCAACAGTGATACTCGCCGCGGGAATTTATCTTATGGTTGAAAAGAAGGAACCTCAACCGAAAAAGAAGGGGAGCGGTTGGAAAATTTACGCCGTGGCTTCGGCGGTGTTCGCCGCGCTGAGTTCTATCCTCGCTAAGGTCGGCATTGATAACGTTGAGTCCAACCTCGGAACCGCAATTCGAACCGCCGTCGTTCTTTTGATGGCGTGGGTAATCGTTTTTGCAAAAGGAAAACACTCTCAACTTAAAACTATTGAAAAACGAGAGCTGATATTTATATTGCTTTCCGGTGTTGCAACCGGTGGGTCGTGGCTTTGCTATTATTACGCAATCCAGAACGGCGATGTCAGCGTTGTTGTTCCGATAGATAAGCTGAGTATTATACCGACAGTTCTGTTTTCATACATATTCTTCAAGGAAAAGCTGACAAAGAAAGCTTTGCTCGGTCTCGTTCTCATGGTGACAGGAACGGTTCTCATGGTGTGTTTAACAGCGTGAGAAGCGCAAAACAAAAAGAGCCGCTTGAAAGCGGCTGTGGTGCGGATAACAGGGGTCGAACCTGCACGCCGTGAAGCACAAGATCCTAAATCTTGCGTGTCTGCCAATTCCACCATATCCGCATTTTTGTTAATTATACAGCACAATCTTTTTTCTGTCAAGAACCCGATTTTCAAAATTACAGTTCTGAAAGCTTTGAGACATTTTGCTCTTTTTTCGTTCATATTAATTGGACGGGTGATTTTAATGAAAAAGCTTTTATATCGAACTTTGAACGCAAAACAGTTTCTTTTTTTCGCTTTCATTGCTGTTTTGGTATTGGCCTTCGTTTTCGGAATTGACTTATTTTACAGCAACAAGTCGGTTGCCGTCACAAAAAGTGAGCTACCGTTAATTATAATCGACGCCGGTCACGGCGGTGAGGACGGTGGAACTCAGTCTTCAACGGGCGTTTTGGAGAAAGATATCAACCTTTCGGTTTCAAAAGATCTTGAAGCGATTTTTGCCGTTCTCGGTTTTAAAACGATTTCTGTAAGAAGTGACGATGAGCTAATATATGACAACAACTGTAACACGATCCGCGAAAAGAAAGTTTCCGATATTCATAACAGAATGGCTCTTATTGAAGCGCACCCTAACAGTATTTTTTTAAGCATTCACCAAAATCATTATGCCGAAAGCAAGTATTACGGAGCGCAGGTTTTCTATTCAAAAAACGATTCGCGAAGCGAAATCATGGCGCAAAGCATCCAGTCATCCATTGTTCAAAAGCTTCAGCCCGAAAACGAACGATTGATAAAGCCCTCCGGAACGGAAATATATCTTCTTTATCACGCAAAAATTCCTGCGGTCATGGTTGAATGCGGTTTCCTTTCAAATCCCGGCGAAGCCCAGCTTTTGAATGATCCGGATTATCAAAAGAAAATCGCTCTGGCAATTGCCGACGGCGTTATAAAATATTTATCAAACTAAACCTTTGCTGTTTAAAACGATTTAAGGAAGTGAAAGTTTTGGCTCAAAAATCAAAAACGATATATGTTTGCACGGCTTGTGGGTATGAAACCTCGAAATGGCTCGGAAAATGCCCCGAATGCGGCGAATGGGCAACACTCGAAGAAGAAGTCAGGACTTTTCAAACTCAGTCCTCAACAGCAAAAACCGCGAAGTCTTCATCGGTGAGTTCTTATAGATTGGGCGAAATTCAACCCGACAACGAAATCAGATACAAGACAGGTATGTCCGAACTCGACCGCGTCCTTGGCGGTGGTATTGTCAAAGGCTCGCTTGTGCTTTTGAGCGGTGACCCCGGAATCGGAAAATCGACAATTCTTCTTCAGGTTTGTCAGCAACTCGGAAAGAGCCTTGAAATTATGTATGTCTCCGGTGAAGAGTCATATAATCAAATAAAATTGCGTGCAGACAGACTGAATGTTAACACACAAAAGTTAAGAATTTTGTGCGAAACCGATGTTCAGGCAATTTGTGAACATATAAGAAGTGTGGCGCCGGACGTTGTCATTGTAGATTCGGTTCAGACCATGAACCATTCCGAAATTTCTTCTTCACCTGGTAGCATTACTCAGGTAAGAGAATCGGCAAATTTACTTATGCGCGTCGCCAAAACGATGTCTGTCCCCGTAATAATGGTCGGCCACGTTAATAAAGACGGCAATATTGCCGGTCCGAAGGTTTTGGAACACGTTGTCGATGCCGTTCTTTATTTTGAAGGCGAAAGAAATCTCTCGTTCAGAATTTTGCGCGCTGTTAAAAACAGATACGGTTCGACGAATGAGATCGGTGTTTTTGAAATGACCGACAAGGGGCTTGAAGAAGTTAAAAATCCGTCTGAAATGCTGATTTCCGGTCGTCCGAAGAACACGCCCGGAACTTGTGTTGCCTGTGTTATGGAAGGGTCAAGACCTATCCTTGCGGAAATTCAGGGGCTTGTAACTCCAACCGCTTACGGTAATCCGCGAAGAATGACGAACGGATTTGATTACAACCGAATGGCAATGCTGATCGCCGTCCTCGAAAAAAGGGGAGGGTATTATCTTGGCAATTTTGACACCTATATCAATATTGTCGGCGGAATGAAGCTCGATGAACCCGCGCTCGATCTCACGATTGCAATGGCTCTCGTTTCATCGTTGAAAGATTATGCTATTCGTGATGACGTTCTTGCGTTTGGCGAAATCGGTCTCGCCGGTGAAGTTCGCGCAATATCTCATTGCGAACAGCGCGTGAAAGAAGCGGCGCGCCTCGGATTTAATCGCTGCATTATTCCGAAACACAACCTGAAATCCGTTCCGGATGAATTAAAGAAAAGCATTGAGGTCATCGGAGTCAGAACGATCAGACAAGCTTTCGAGGCGCTGATAACATGAGTTTTTTATCGAAGGCCAATCTTCCTTCCGGAAAGATTAAAACGGCAATCATGGCAAATATCGACCCTGAAATTACCGCTTTTATAAAGTCTTTCAAAATTGAATTGTTACACACCGAAGCGAATGAAAGTATTGATTTTTCAATATCTCACCATGCCGATGTGAATGCTTTCCATTTCGGAAACGGAAAAGTTTTGCTGGATATATCTCAGAAAGCACTATATAAAAATCTGTCAAAAAGGGGATTTAACGTTCAATTCGCGAATAAGCCTGTTTCCGGAGCTTATCCGTCCGACTGTTCATTGAATTGTTTTTCTCTCGGCAACAAAGTATTCGGTAAAAAAAACTACGCAGATAAAACAATAATTGATTTCTACGGCTTCGAAAACTATGTAAACGTCAACCAGGGATACGCAAAATGTTCGACCTGCGTTGTTAACGAAAACGCTGTTATAACCGACGACGTTTCAATTTATCGTGTGTGTGCAAAGCATAATATTGAAGCGCTTTTAATTGAAAAAGGCAGTGTTTGTCTTCCCGGACATAAGTATGGATTTATTGGCGGCGCGAGCGCTCTTATTGACAAAAACACTCTTGCGTTTTTCGGCGATATCACGGCACACAGTAACTATCGCGAGATTTTGTCTTTCCTAAAAAAACACAATTGTGATTATGTCTGCTTAAAGAAACACAAGCTCACCGATATCGGCGGAATCATCGCAGTCGAAGAAGAGGGCGATGTCTCTTCTAAAGTATAATTATTTCTAATTTTTCTCTTGCTTGAAATATCGGCAACTATACAAAATAAATATTTTGTATAGTTAAGGGGAGCAAGAATAAATGTTTTTTACAAATTCAGCAAGAATTGTTGCCGAGTTTTTGATTTGTCGCTTTTATTCATCGGTAAACCATCCGTCATATAGATTGCATTTGATTATTTTTAACCATATCGGTGATTTCATTATTAAAGATTTTTTTATTACCGCGATAAACGTTATCTACTTCAAACTAATCAAGACGACCAAATAACCCACTTGTTATTTGATTATTTTAATTCAATCAATAAGCTTATTTCAGCTTAATTATTTATTGTTTTTGATTTGTATATTTGTTAACGATTTTTGGATTTACAATTATTACAATAAAGTTTTTCAACGAATTCAATCGTTTATCTTTTTCAATTATTCTATTCCCAAATCCTGCGATTGATTTATTTCTGTTAATTGAAGAAGTTCATCTTTTATTTGTAACGTTTTTTGTTATATACAAATTCTTTTTGATTTCTAACTTAACTGTCTTTGTTTTGTGAAACAGTTTCACAAAACAAAGTGGAGGTGACAATATGCCGGAATATGATCCTGAACTTTTGCCGAAAAGAGTCAATGAATTCGTTGACCGACTTTTTGCCGTTAAAGGCTGCTCAAAACTCACGGTAAACGGATATGTTCGCGATCTTCGATTGTTGTTCGAATATCTCGTTGCAACAAAAAAGGGGCTTTCCTCCCCTGCCAAACTCGGAAAAGACTTTGACCTTTCGTTTATTGATGATGATTTCCTTTCAAAAATAACTCTTGGTGACCTCTATAATTTCATCGGTTATTGTGCTTCCGAGCGCAGCAATAATGTTACAACCAGGAACCGCAAAGCGTCGTCAATTCGCGGCTTTTTTAAGTACATTTCGGATAATATGAAATATATCCCCGAAAACCCCGCCGCGCAGCTTCAGGTTGCATCGGGAAAGCGAAAGCTTCCGCGCTATCTTACGCTTGAACAAAGCGTGGAATTGCTCAACGCCGTTGAAGGCAAAAACAGCGCTCGCGATTATTGTATATTAACATTGTTTTTGAATTGCGGTTTACGACTCGCGGAGCTCGTTGGGCTCAATTTAAACAGCATTGACCTTAACAAAAGGACGATGAAGGTTCTCGGTAAAGGTAACAAAGAACGTATGCTTTATTTAAATGATGCCTGCGTTCTTGCATTGGAGGCATATCTTAAAGTCAGACCCGTCGATTCTTTGAAAGGTGAAGACCGCAACGCGTTGTTTGTCAGTCGCCTTAACAAACGAATGGGCAGACAGGCAGTTCAGCTTATGGTATATCATTATCTCGAAAAAATCGGATTAAACGGTCAAAATTATTCTGTTCATAAGCTGAGACACACCGCAGCAACGTTGCTGTATCAATATAACGATGTTGACGTCATGGTTCTCAAAGAGATGCTCGGACATGAAAACCTTTCAACCACGGAAATATATACTCACGTTGAAAACAAACAAGTTCGTGAAGCCATTGAATCCGGTCCGTTAAGTGAAATTAAAAAATCATGAAGAGATTTTACTCGTTTGTTAAAAGCTCGGCAGTAAATGCTGCGAAAGCAGTTTTAGCAAAGCCGTATCTATCAATGCAGAAACAGCGAGCAGCGCAGCTGCAATTGTATTGCGCAGCAGATAAAGTTTAAAGTCCACTTTTTCCGTTATTTCGATATTTGCGGCCAAACGCATTTTTTGCGCGGTTTGAAAACAGTTTTGAATTATTATAAGCATAGCAAAAAACATAAATGTTTTCCCGGGCAATATGACAAGCAAAAAGTATTTGATTCCCGAAAAAGCGAAGCTGTCGAAGAAATATGCGCCGAGCGAACCGATTCCCGACATTCTGAAAAACGCCGTTATCAGAATCGGTATTCTTCCGAAGGCACTTGTTCCCAAGATTGACAAGATAAGCAAAACGGACAAGTCTGTTATGAAAAAGCCGGAAAACGCTTCAAAAAAGCTTTTTCCGGAAAGATCGGTAGAAAAAGCGACAAAGCTCTCAAAGAGCGGCGTTTTGAATATATCGCTTTTAAATCTGTAAAGCAATCCTCCGCAGAGAATCGCAAGCAGCATTACAGCTTCAATCGCAACAAGCGCTTTATCTGCGTTTTTAATTCTGTTGCCATGCATTTTTATTTGTGGCTTTTTGGTTATCACAGCGTTAATCTTCATTTTTTCAACTCCAATTTATTTGCGTTTTGGTTTAATTCGTATGTTGACCGAAACCATTCCGCCTAACATCGAAGACACGATCATTATAAACAGTGATATTACAGCGGTCAGATCAATTGAAAACGAATTAAGAATTGCCGAAATTAATGTTACGAGCAAATTAAACGGCAAACAAAACAAAAAGCCGATAACAATTCCTTTTTTGTGAATTTTATATCCCGAATACAAAGCGCATAAAAAAGAACTTATTGCGAAAGCGAAAATACAAACATAAAAAGCATAGCTCACAGAAACATTAAACGCCAAAGACACGCCCGAAGCGACAAGAAAAGATATCATATACAGTATTAAAGCCAATATTTGCGCTTTGATGAACACCTGCGTTTTAGTGTTAAGGGAAGAAAAGCCGCTCTTTTTTGCAGGCTTAACCTTTTTTGAGGTCATTAAAAACCCTCCTCATATTCCTTTTGCTATAGAATATGAGGAGGGTTTTGTAATTATGCCGGGAAAGGAATTATTTGTCTTCCTTTTTGCTCTTGCCTTTGGAAGCTTTTTTCTCAGCCTTGGCCTTTTCGGCGGCTTCTTTGGCTGCGGCTCTTTCAGCGGCAAGTCTTGCGTTTGCGGTATCATTGCTCTGAACCGCCCAACGGGTAACTTGCATTCTGTTTCTGTCGGCGCCGGTTTCGATGATAAGATGGTTGTCCTTAACGGTGACAACGCGGCCGCATATACCACCGATTGTTGTGATCTCATCGCCGATTTCAACAGCGTTACGCATTTCCTGTTCTTCTTTTTGTCTCTTCTTCTGCGGACGAATCATGACAAAGTACATAACCGCAAACATACCGACCATAAGAAGAATCATGGTCATCGGGTTGCTGCTGCCGGTTCCCGTACCTGTAGAAGAAGCGCTTGCAAAAATAAAGTTCATTTCTTGTTCCTCCAAAAATTAATGTTTTTATTATACAGTTTACCAACAGGTTTTTCAAGTGTATTATAAAGATTTTCGCCAAAAACGCTTAAAAAGTCGAAAAAAACTGTAAAGCTCTTGAAAATTAAATTCTCGTGTCCAAAATATCGACATTATCTTTTTTAAATTCATCGAATCTGTCTTCGTCAAGTGCATTGCGAATACGCTCCATCAAATCGTTATAAAAATAAAGATTATGCATAACGCAAAGTCGCATGGCAAGCATTTCCTTGCATTTGAAAAGATGTCTTATGTATGCGCGCGAAAAATTTCTGCAGGTCGGACAATCGCACTCGGGATCAATCGGCAAACTGTCATTTTCGTATTTCGCGTTGTTTATGTTTATAATACCCGCGTGAGTAAAAAGGTGACCGTGACGGGCGTTTCTGCTCGGCATTACGCAGTCGAAAAGGTCAACTCCCCTGCTTACTGCTTCAATGATATTTCCCGGTGTTCCGACGCCCATAAGATATCTTATTTTATTCTTTGGCATATATGGCTCGACGGCGGAGATAATTCGATACATTTCCTCTTTCGGCTCGCCGACAGCGAGACCGCCTATGGCGTATCCGTCAAGGTCAAGCGCGGCAATTTGCTTCATGTTTTCGATTCTGAGGTCTTCAAAAGTGCAGCCCTGGTTTATTCCGAAAAGAAGCTGATGCGGGTTTATCGTGCCTTCTTTTGAATTCAATTCAGCCATTTTCTTTTTGCAGCGCTCTAACCAGCGAACTGTCCGTTCGCACGATTGTTTCGCGTAATCATACTTGGCCGGATTTTCAACACATTCATCGAAGGCCATCGCTATTGTTGAACCGAGGTTAGACTGAATTGTCATGCTCTCTTCGGGTCCCATGAATATTCTGCGTCCGTCAACGTGAGATGAAAAGGTTACACCCTCTTCGGTAATTTTTCTCAAACCGGAAAGCGAAAAGACCTGAAAGCCGCCGCTGTCGGTAAGTATAGGACCATCCCAACGGGTGAATTCGTGCAATCCGCCCATTTTCGAAACGAGCTCATCACCGGGTCTGACATGAAGATGATATGTGTTTGAAAGCATGACCTGACACTTGAGCTCCTTAAGGTCAAGCGCCGAAAGAGCACCCTTAATTGCGCCGCAGGTCGCAACATTCATGAACGCCGGTGTTTGAACGGTTCCGTGAACGGTAACAAATTCACCGCGCCGCGCATTGTTGTTTGTTTTGATAAGTTTATACATTTCTGTCTCCGATATATAACGTTATAAATAATTAAACCTGAAAGCCGTCAAACTGAAGATTGTTTTTCAATGCCGCGTCCTCCGTACTGAGCAAAGCTCCTGTTGACGGAAGGTTTTTGGATTTGTAACGATACGGCTTGACAAATTCACCTTCAACATAATCACGAACAAGGGAAATTCGATTGCTTTTCTTGAGCGTCATGCAGGCAACGCCCTGCGTGTCTTTCATTGCTTTCGAAGAAATCAAAGCCGTGTTGAAAAGCAGATATCTTCCGGCAGTGGTCTCGATGACAAGATCGCGTTCGGCTTCGAGCAACATCATTTGAACCAGCGGAGATTTATCGCTGTATGCTTTAATGAGCTTTTTCCTGTTGGCTTTCGTTGCATAAGACGAAAGAGAAACTTTTGCGCATTTTCCGTTTTCAAAGAAGAAGAGCATATGTCCTTCGTAACCGTTATTAAGAACGGCGGCAAAAACGGTGTTTTCATCCTCGTCCATAGAAAGCTTTGAAGCAACATAGTCGCCCAGAACGCTGGCCTTTGAATCGGCAAAATCAGCAAGCTTCGCCTTATAAACCTGATGCTTATCGGTGAAGAACAAAACTTCCTTTGCGTTGCTTGTTTCAACTTGCAAAACAAGCTCGTCGCCTTCTTTGAGCTTTTGCTCGCTGCTCATTCGCAATGACTGCGGCGTTATCTTTTTGAAATATCCGTCGCGGGTAAAAAACGCGGTGACGGGATAATCCGGAATTTCTTCTTCCTGCTCCGATTCTTCAATTTCCGAAGCGTAAAGAATATCACTTCTTCGTTCGATTGAATATTTCTTTATAACTTCTTCGAGCTCTTTTATGATAACTTTTCTGATTTTCGCCTTGCTTGAAAGTGTGTCCTCCATGTCGGATATCGACGCGGTCAGTTCGTCAATATCTTTCAGGCGTTTCAGAATGTATTCGCGATTGAGGTGGCGAAGCTTGATTTCGGCAACATACTCAGCCTGCGTTTTGTCAATTCCGAATTCAACCATCAAATTCGGAATAACTTCGCTTTCTTCTTCGGTTTCGCGAATAACTTTGATCGCTTTGTCAATATCGAGCAAAATCTTTTCAAGACCCTTTAAAAGATGCAGCTTGTCCTTCGCTTTTTGAAGGTCAAAGCTGATTCGTCTGAAAACACACTTGCCCCTGAAGCGTATCCATTCAAGAAGAATTTCTTTGACCGACATAACTTTCGGATATCCGTTAATAAGAATATTAAAATTACACGAGAAGCTGTCTTCAAGCGGCGTTGCTTTATAAAGCTTTTGCATCAGCTTATCCGCATCCACTCCCCTTTTCAGATCAATCGTGATTTTTAATCCCTGACGGTCGGTTTCGTCTCGAATGTCACTGATCTCCTTGAAAGTTCCGGCTTTTATTCGTTCAATAATTTTGTCAATAATGGCTTCCGCTGTCGTGGTTGGCGGTATTTCATAAATATCAATGCAATTATAATCTTTGTCATATCTGTACTTTGCTCTGACTTTTATTGAGCCGCGACCGGTATTATAGACATCTTCAATTGCTTTTCTGTCATAAATTATTGTTCCACCGCCGACAAAGTCTGGTGCAATGAGAGTGTCGATGACGTTGTGCTCCTGATTTTTTATGAGTTCTATCGTCGTTTCACAGAGTTCTTTGAGATTAAAGGAACAGATCGAGCTTGCCATGCCAACCGCAATTCCGAGACTTACGTTCGCGAGAATAGACGGAAAGGTTACCGGGAGCAAAACAGGCTCCTTTGTTGTGCTGTCATAGTTATCGACAAAATCGACCGTGTTTTTATCAATATCGCGAAACAGCTCGTTACATATCGGTTCAAGCTTTGCTTCGGTATATCTTGCAGCGGCGTAGTGCATATCACGCGAATATGCTTTGCCGAAGTTACCCTTCGAGTCAACAAGCGGACAAAGAAGCGTTTCGTTTCCTCTTGCGAGACGAACCATGGTTTCATAAATCGATGCATCGCCATGCGGGTTAAGGCGCATGGTCTGACCGACAATGTTGGCAGACTTTGTTCGCGAGGAGGAAAGAAGATTCATTTTATACATGGTGTATAAAAGCTTTCTGTGAGAAGGTTTGAGACCGTCAATTTCGGGAATAGCTCTCGAAAGTATTACGCTCATTGCGTAAGGCATATAGTTGATTTCAAGAGCGTCCACTATGGGCTGTTCAACGACGTCACCGGCCGAAGAAATATGAGCGTGCTCAAGCAACTCGGTTATATCGTTGGTCTTTTTAACTGTTTTTTTCTTTTTTGCCATTAGTCTACCTCTTTAGCTGACATCGGTCATATCAATATAAAGATGACCGAAATTAGCAATATAATCCTTTCTGCCTGCCAGATTATCTCCGAGAAGAAGGTCAAATTTTTCTGCCGTCGCCTGCGCTTCGGAAGGATCGATTTTAATCAAGCGACGAGTCGCCGGATTCATGGTCGTGAGATTCATCATCTCAGCATCGTTTTCACCGAGTCCCTTGGAGCGTTGAACAGTGTATTTTTTGTTGCCGATTTCAGAAAGAGCGTCGGCCTTTTCTTTTTCGGTGTAAGCAAACCAGGTTTGATCGCCGCTTGTTATCTCATAAAGAGGAGATTCGGCAATAAACACCTTGCCGGCGCTGATGAGCGAAGGCATAAGACGATAGAGCATGGTAAGAATCAAAGTCCTTATCTGATATCCGTCAACATCGGCATCGGTGCAGATAATGATTTTGTTCCAACGAAGGTTGTCCATGTTGAATGTGACCATGTTCTTATCGGGGATATGCTTTGTTTTAACTTCAACCCCACAGCCGAGAACTCTTATCAGATCAACAATTATTTCGCTCTTGAAAATCTTGTCGTATTCGGATTTGAGACAATTCAATATTTTTCCTCGGACAGGTATGAGCGCCTGGAATTCAGAGTCGCGCGCCTGCTTACAGGCACCCAGAGCAGAATCACCCTCAACAATAAACAATTCGCGAACATTTACGTCTCTGCTTCTGCAATCAACGAATTTCTGAACGCGGTTCGTTAAATCGTTCGAAGCGGAAAGCGTTTTCTTAATGCTGACTCTTGTAGCTTCGGCCTTAACACGGCTTCGCATATTGACAAGAATCTGATCGCATATTTTCTCGGCTTCAAGTTTGTTTTCGAGAAAATAAATTTCAATCTGGTGACGGAGAAACTCGGTCATCGCCTCTTGAATATATTTATTTGTTATGGCTTTTTTCGTTTGGTTAAGATATGATGTCTCCGTTGAAAAAGAAGAGGAAACGAGAACGAGACAATCAGAGATATCCTGAAACTTGATTTTCGGGTCCGTTTTGCTGTATTTGCCGTTTTGTTTAAGATAAGAATCTATCTGCGAAACAAAAGCGCTTGTGACGGCTTTTTCGGGAGAGCCGCCAAATTCAAGCCAGCTTGAATTGTGGTAATACTCAATCATTTGCTGCTTGTTGCAAAACGTCAGCGCAACATTGAGCTTGACCTTATATTCCGGAAGGTCGGGTCTGTCGCGACCGGCTCTGTCTGCTGACCAGAACTGAATCGACGAAAGAGCATCCTCACCGACAAATTCGCGAACATAGTCGGCGATGCCGTTTTCATAGTAATATTCAAATGTTTCAAAGCCGCCTTTTATCTGATTTTTGAGTTCGAAGCGAACGCGGCTGTTAACTATCGCCTGACGGCGAACAACCTCCTGATAATATTCAAGAGGAATGTCAATATCGGTAAAAACGTCGAGGTCGGGTTTCCATTTGATTCGGCTGCCGGTTGCGCGTCCGGAATAAGGCTCGCAGGAAAGCCCGCCGACGTTTTCGCCTTTTTCGAAATGCAAAGTATACCTTTGACCGTCGCGTTTGATTTCGGCGTCCATGTATTCGCTTGCATACTGAGTTGCGCAAAGACCGAGACCGTTAAGTCCGAGAGAATACTCATAGCTGCCGCCGGCGTTTGTCTTGTATTTTCCTCCGGCATACATTTCGCAAAAAACAAGTTCCCAGTTATACTTTCCGTATTTTTCGTTAAAACCCACCGGTATTCCGCGGCCAAAATCCTGCACTTCGACAGAACCGTCAAGAAAACGAGTAATTATTATTTTGTCGCCGTAGCCTTCTCGCGCTTCATCAATTGAGTTTGAAAGAATTTCGAACATTGAGTGCTCGCAGCCTTCAATTCCATTAGAACCAAATATTACAGCCGGGCGTTTTCTGACTTTGTCTGCGCCTTCGAGGACTTCAATGTCCTGATCGCTGTAGCCGCTTTTTTTTGCCATTATTTCAATTCCTTTCTTTCGAGCGGAAAACACAAAATCCGCTAATATTTATAAGAATATCACAAGATATAGTACAACAGATATATTTTACACATTTTTCAAAAAAAATCAAGAGGCCCCGGAGAGCCTCAGGAATCTTTGATCTTAAAAATCATTTTCAATATACCGCGAAGTGCTTTCGGACTCTTAATGACAACAACCTTCATAAAGAAAACCTCCCGAAAAGAATTGAGCTCTATCTTGAACAGGATATCACGCCGAGAATTACAAGCATTATCGCAAGAATAAAGAGCATTATTTTTGTCGGGAAGCAAAGAGCCAGCAATAGCCCTGCACCGAACGCGGCAAAAACGAGACCTTTGTTGCCTCTTTGACCTGACATGATACACCAACTCCGATAATAACGCTTGCCTTTCGGCTGTTTGAAAAGCTCAATATATTATACGGAGTTTTCGTTTTAGTGTGAAAGAGTCCATTCTTTAATGTTTTTCGCTTCGTTATACAAAGAAACGTAATTGTCGTGGCGACTCTTACTTATAACACCCTTCTCTGTCATTTCGCATATTGCGCAGCCTTTTTCGCAAGTATGCGTGCACGAAGTGAAACGACATTGACCGAGAAATTGCGAAAACTCGGGGAAGCAGACGGCGAGTTCATCTTTGAGAATCGGATCGTTGGAAACAAGATCAAGCGAAGAAAAACCGGCAGTGTCAATAATAAGACCGCCGCCGACATGGAAAATTTCCGCCTGTCGGGTCGTGTGTCGTCCGCGTTTCAGCTTGTTGCTGATTTCTCCCGTGCTGAGGGAAAGCTCGGGACTCAGAGCGTTTATAAGAGTGGATTTGCCTGCGCCCGAATTGCCTGTAAAGGCAGTAAGCTTTCCGGTTAATTCGCTTTTGATCGCTTCAAGCTGAGAGTGATCCTGAGGCGAAACGGTGTAAAGCTTGTAGCCGGTCGTTTTATAAATATCGATCATTCGTTCTGGGCTTGCAAGATCCGTCTTTGAAAAAACAAGAATCGGCTGAATTCCCTTTCTTTCAGCGAGCGTTGTCATTTTATCAATAACCATTGTGTTCGGTTCCGGGTCGCGCATTGAAACCACGATCAAAAGGTTGTCGATATTGGCAACAGGCGGCCGTTTAAGATAATTTTTTCGTTCTTCGATGAGGGAAATCGTGTTTTCGGCGTTTTGATTGATTTCGATTATCACTTTGTCTCCGGCAAGCGGAGAGATGCCTTCTTTGCGAAATCTCCCCTTCGCCTTACATTCAAAAACGCCTTCGTCGGTTTCAACGTAATAGAATCCTCCGATTCCCTTTAAAACTGTTCCGTGAATTTCGGTCGATAGTTTTTGTTCGCTCATATTTACTCCTCAATCACGGGATCCTGATTTTCAGAAGAAGGTTCACTGCTCGCAGCTGCGGAAGAATTTTCGCCTGAATCACCTGAATTTTCGGTTGATTGAGTATCGGGTTCCGCTGAGGTTGAAGGAAGAGTGGTTAAACGTCTCGGCTCCGTGGTGGTTGGAGCGGTCGTTGACTCGGATGTTTTGGGAGCAGTCGTTGACTCGGTGGTTGATTCGGTGCTCTGAGTCGGGAGTTGACCAGTGCTGACATAAACCGCGATCGCAGTTCCGGGCGCGACTTGTTCACCGACGTGTTCGTAACCGATTATAGTGCCTCTTTCGGCGGCGTTGCTTCTATACTCAGTGCGGGCGGTGTCAAGCACAAGTCCGACTTTTTCGAGTTCGGCTTGCGCTTCGGTAACAGTCAAACCGGTAAGGCTCGGAACGTCGACCGGTTCCGAATCATCGGTAGTTGCAACAAAGATTGTAACAACCGAGCCTTCTTCAACTTCTTCGTTGCGAGCCGGAGAAGTTCTTATAACTGTGCCCGGTTCGGCGTTCGAGGTCTTTTCTTTGATGATTTTCGGGTCAAAATTCTTTTCAATTAGAAGTGCACGAGCGGAATTGTATTCATATCCGTAAACATCGGGGACGGTTGTTTTTTTGCTTGATTTGGCAACATAAAGTGTTATTGTGCTGCCGCGATTTACCTTTCCGCTCTTCGGCGACTGGTCAACAATAACGCCGTCCTCTTTTTCGCTGTTGGTAACTTCGTTACAATTAAACTCAAAATCTGCATATTCTTCTGCATTCATGACCTCTTGGGCGAAGTTCTTGCCGACAAGGTCGGGAACGCGAACTTTGTTTTTTCCGGGGACAACAATAGCGAGTATAACAGCGATAACAACCGCAAACGCGGCGAAAATTCCGCCGAGAATGGCAACGGTTTTTTTCTTGGATTTATTAAGTCTCTCGCTGTCATTACCGTCGAGGTCATCGTCTTCAAACATCGACTCCGAATTTTTCGCGGCTTTCTCAATCGTGTCAAGCGGAACATACTTTGTGGGCTGCCTGTCAACAAAGTATGAATAATCGAACTTAACATTCGGGTTCTTTTTGAACTCGCCGATATCCAAAAGCATCTCCGACGCCGATTGATAGCGGTCGTTAATATTCTTTTGCATTGCGCGGATAACGATTTGTTCAAGACCGACAGGAATATCCGGATTCAATTCTCTGGGTTTAACAGGATCGTTTTGAAGTTGCATCAGCGCAACGGAAACCGCGTTGTCCGACTGGAAAGGAACCTTGCCCGTGAGCATTTCATAAAGCACAACGCCAACAGAATAGAGGTCGGTTTTTGCGTCCGTAACGCTGCCTTTAGCCTGCTCCGGGCTTATGTAGTGAACCGAGCCGATTGCGCCGTCGGTCATTGTTCTTGTTTCGCTGCGACTAAAGCGCGCAATTCCGAAATCCGTGACTTTAATAGTGCCGTCGGAAAGGAGCATAATATTCTGCGGTTTAACATCGCGATGAACAATTCCTTTGTCGTGCGCGTGTTGCAATGCACGAAGAATTTGAGTGACAAAATAAATCGCTTCGCGAATATCAAGTCTTCCCTGCTGCTCAATATATTCCTTAAGTGTGATACCGTCCACATATTCCATAACGATATATTGAAGGTTATCACCGTAACTGACGTCGTAAATTTTAACAATATTGGGATGCGAGAGCACCGCAATTGCTTTTGATTCGTTTTTAAATCTGCGTCTGAATTCCTGGTTTTGAAGGTATTCATCTTTTAAAACCTTGACGGCAACAATTCTGTTGTCAATGTTATCGAAAGCTTTGTAAACAACAGCCATTCCACCGACACCGATTATCTCGATTATTTCATAACGACCGTCAAGTCTTTTTCCAACATAATTTTCCACTTGTCAAGCACTCCTTAACATTTGATGGCGACGACTGTAATATTATCACGTCCGCCGTTTTCGTTTGCTGTATTTATCAAGCTGTCGCAAAGATTCTCAAATGCAACGCTTTTTGAAAGTTCAAGAATACTTTCGGGCTTTACGAGACCGCTCAAGCCGTCCGAACAAAGGATGATCGTATCACCTTCAAGGACATCGACATAATCGAAATCTATCTCTATTTCTTCATCGACGCCCAAGACGCGTGTGATGATGTTTTTGTTTGGATGGTTTTCAAACTGTTCTTTGGTTATTTGACCGTTATCCAACATTTCCTGAACAAGTGAATGGTCTTTTGTGAGCTGGTTGATTTTGTCGTTTGAAATTATGTAAGCTCGACTGTCACCAACGTGAGCGATGCAGGCCGTATTGCCTTTAACGACACAGGCAACAATAGTCGTACCCATCCCTTTCAATTCGCTGTCAACAGCTCCTCGGTCGAAAACGGTGACGTTAGCTGTTGTTATGGCAGAAAGGAGCATATTCTCGATTGAAACGCCGGTCATTGATTTGTTATAGCTTTTTTCAAGCTTTCTGCTGACCATATCGGCAGCAATTGTGCTCGCAAGGCGACCGCCCGAAGCGCCGCCCATTCCATCGCAGACAACAGCCCAAATTGAGCCGTCGTCATACTTTCCGAAACGAAAAGCGTCTTCGTTCATTTGTCGAATTTTTCCGATGTCCGAATTGCCAAGAACAATCATGCTACCACCTCCGATGGGTTTTATTACTTTTCGCCTCTGCGAAGCTGACCGCAGGAGGCGTTTATATCACTGCCAAGCGTTCGCCTGACGGTAACGTTGATTGAATTTTTTTCAAGTATGCGTATAAAAGCGTTGATGCGTTCATTGCTGCTTTTGACGTAATCACGTTCCTTTACAGAATTTATCGGTATTAAATTAACGTGACAAAGCATACCTTTCAATTTTTGCGAAAGCAGCCGCGCGCAATCATCACTGTCGTTAACTCCGCTTATCATTGCATATTCAAAGGATATCCTTCGATTTGTCGCCTCAGTATAATCACGACAGGCTTTAAGAAGCGTGTCAATATTCCAACGGCTGTTAACGGGCATTGTTCGGTTTCTGATTTCATCGCTAGGTGCGTGAAGAGATATTGAAAGGGTCAGCTGAAGATGTCTGTCAAGAAGCTTATAAATTCCGCTGACAACACCGCAGGTTGAAAGAGAAATGTTTCTCATGCTGAGATTTTGACCGTTTTCGTCAGAGACAAGTTCCAGAAAACGCATAACGTTATCAAAATTGTCAAGCGGCTCACCGACGCCCATCATAACAATATGCGATATACGCTCACCGATATCCTTTTGTGCGGTATAAAGCTGAGAAAGGATCTCACCGGGAAGAAGATTACGAACAAATCCGGCAATCCCGGAAGCGCAAAACGTACAGCCCATTTTACAGCCTACCTGACTTGAAACGCAAATCGTTCTGCCGTATTTATACTTCATTACAACGGACTCGATCAATTCTCCGTCAGAAAGCCTGAAAAGATATTTAACCGTACCATCATACACTGAAACAAGCTTTTTTTCAATAGTACACCCTGAAATATAGTAGTTTTTTTTCAGCTTTTCTCTCAGGTTTTTTGAAATGTTTGTCATTTCGTCAAACGATGAAACGAGGTGTTTGTGTAACCAGGAAAAAATTTGCGAAGCAACAAAAGCTTTTTCGCCGAGCGAAGTCATTTCTTCGCGAAGCTCGGCGAGATTCATTGATTTTATATCTTTAATCAAGTTATCCCTTCTTAATAAAAAGTGCAACAAAAAAACCGTCACTGTTGTTTTCGTTAGGGAAAAACGTTTTGAATTTTTCGTTTGAAAGCTCGGGTAATGGTTTTTCGGCAACAAATTCAGGATGATGCTTTAAAAATTTTTCGCAAACATCTTCGTTTTCAGCGCGGCTAAGCGTACAGGTTGAATAGAGCAATCTGCCGCCGGGTTTGACATAACGAGAACCGTTTTCCAAAATAGCGAGCTGCAATTTCGGCAAAGCTTCAAGCTCGGTCGGCGATTTAAATTTGATTTCGGGCTTTTTGGAAATTATTCCAAGTCCCGAACACGGAACATCACACAAAACGCAATCGGCGTATCCGAGCGAATCGTCAAAAACAGAAGCGTCACCTTCAAAGGCGGTAATTATATTGAGTCCCAGTCTGTCTTTGCCATTGTTTATAAGATCGACTCTTCCGCTATAAATATCAAAAGCCTTCAATGTTCCGCGGTTTTGCATGTATTGCGCAACGGTGAAAGTTTTCCCGCCGGGAGCGGCGCACAAGTCAAAGACCGTATCATCGGGTTTTGCGCCGAGCGCTTTTGCGCATAACTGTGAAGGCAAGCCTTGAACATGAAAAAGTCCGTCTTGAAATTCTTCAAGTTCTTCGATCGGTAAAGAATGTGTATCTACGATGAGAGAATCTTTAATGTGCGTCGTTTTGCAGTCAATCCCCTTTTCGTTCAAGAGCTCAATGAGGGCAGCGGTTGTTGTTTTGAGTGTGTTTACACGAATTGAGGGATGATTTTCCTTCAAAGAATATGCAAGTATATTTTCGGTGCAATCGTAGCCATATTCGGTTTGCCATTTTTCAACAAGCCACTGCGGGCAGGAGTATTTAACGCCGAGATATTTTAAGGTCTCTTGGGATTCGGGAAGGATAAGTCCGTTTTGCGAAACTTTTCTCAAAACAGCATTAATAAGACCCGCAGCATATGAACAGCCGTTATTTTTTGCCAATTTGACGCTTTCGTTGACTGCGGCGGAATTCGGAACGCTGTCAAGAAACAAGATCTGATAAGCGCCGAGTCTGAGTATTGTAAGTACATCGGGTTTCAGTTTTTTCAATGGCTTTGAAAGATAGGAAACGAGAACATAGTCAAGTGTTATCATGCGCTCGACGGTACCGTAAACCAAAGTGGAAGCGAAAGCTCTTTCGCGTTGCTCGGCGTTTGACTTTTTCAACGCAAAATCAAGCGCAATATTTGAGTATGCATTATCCTTAAAAATTTTCGAAAGCACATTGAATGCAATTTGTCGCGCTGTAATTTTCATCAATTCTCCGTTCAATTAACAATTGTGGTTACTTTCGGTCAAACAAATAGTCTCTGGGAAAGAGGTTATCCGAGAACAGTTCCGACCGAAAGTTTATGACCGTTAAGAAACGCAGAAACGGTCATACGCTTTTTGCCTTCAAGCTGTAATTCAACAAGTTCTATGCAGTGATTGTCACCACAGGTAACTACGATTCTTCCATCGGTGTCAATGATTTCGCCGGGAATATTGTTACCGGTGAGTTCACTCAAAACAGAACTTTGAAGCTTTAATGTTTTTTCCTCAAGCTTCGTGAAAGCTCCCGGCCAGGAATAAAGTCCTCTTATTCTGTTGTGAACGGTAAGGGCGCTGTCATTCCAGTTAATAAGACCGTCTTCTTTTGTGAGCAAACCGGCATAAGTTGCAAGCTCATCGTTCTGTTTTATCGGTTTCAACTCACCTTTTTCAAGCAACTCGATCGTTTTCAGCATAACCTTTGCGCCGAGAACGGAAAGCTTTTCAAACATATCGAGCGTTGTGTCATTGATGGATATCGGCAATTTCTCGGTTAAAAGCATATCTCCGGTATCAAGACCGGCATCCATTTGCATCGAAGTTACGCCGGTTTCCTTTTCGCCGTTCAAAACGCAGTGGTGAATGGGCGATGCGCCGCGATATTTCGGCAGGAGTGAAGCGTGAATGTTTATGCAGCCGTATTTCGGATATTCAAGAAAATCGGGAGGCAAAAGCTTTCCGTAAGCAACAACGATTACAAGCTCAGGCTCGATTTGTTTTAATATTTCAACGCCGTTGCCGTTCTTCAATGTTTTCGGCTGAAAAATCGTTAATCCGTGCTTCAAAGCTTCGACCTTAACATCCGGCATTTTCAATTCCTGCTTTCTGCCAACGGGCTTGTCCGGTTGGCAGAAAACTGCGACTATCTCGTGTTTCGATTCAACAAGCGCCTTCAGGCATTCAACGGAAAAATCCGGTGTACCCATAAATGCAATTTTCATTTAGTAAGCCCCTTTTATTAAAAACTGTTTTCGCGAAGATCGTTTCGTTAATTATCCCGAAGCTCTTCTTCGCTCAGAATACGCGAAACCTTATCGGTGAAAACTATTCCGTCAAGATGGTCGATCTCGTGACAAAAGCAACGTGCCTTGAGTCCTTCGCCTTTATACATTCTCCATTGACCTTTTCTGTTTTGCGCGCGAACTTTAACGAACTCGGGACGTTTCACTATTCCCCATTCGCCGGGAAGCGAAAGGCAGCCTTCTTGCCCTTCCTGTTCCCCGTTTTGTTCAACAATTTCGGGATTTATCAATTCGAGCGGCTCTCCGTCACCGACATCAACTATAACCGCTCGTCTGAGAATTCCGACCTGAACCGCAGCGAGACCGACACCGTCCGCTTTTTTCAAAGTCTCCTTCATATCATCAAGAAGTGTCCAGAGCTTTTCGTCAAAATTGACCACAGGGCGGCTCTTTTTCCTGAGAACGGAATCTTCAACTGTAACTATTTTTCTAATTGCCATAATAATATGTCTCCTTAAAACTATACGAGCGATGAAGGGTTAATGTCCGCAAAGACCGTAACATCGCTGAAGGTTTTGCTTGCGCCGAATTCAACAAGCAGGTCTGAAATAATCTTTCTGAACGCAGGACTGTTCCTGCATTTAATAATAATTCTATATCTAAATTTGTTATTAACCTTTGCGACGCGCGGCGGCATCACAGGCAAAGCGATAACTTTTATGTTTTTCTTTTCTTTGTCAACCGCACTGCGAAACTTTTCAAGAAAAAGCTGAGCGGCTGAAAGCGCCGGAAGTTCGTTTTCGCTGACAGCGCAAACAGTGCAAATGTCACAAAACGGAGGATAGGTCAAATAGCGCCTAATCTCTATTTCGTTATCATAAAAAGCGTTGTAATTTTGCGCTTTTGCGAGATTTATCACGTTGTTCTCCGGCGTTGTTGTCTGGATGATCGCAGTGCCTTTTGTTTTTCCGCGACCACTTCTTCCGACAACCTGAGTTAAAAGGTCAAAGGTGAGCTCTTCACTTCTGAAATCATCGTTATATAATTGCTGGTCGGCGTTGATAACACCGACGAGCGTAACGTTTTCGAAATCAAGACCCTTCGCAACCATTTGCGTGCCGAGCATTATATCGTATTCATTGTTTCCGAAAGCTGTGATATTCTTTTCAAAAGAATATCGACCGGAGTTTGAGTCAGTATCCATTCGCAAAATTCTTGCCTGCGGCAAAAGATTATGCAACTGCTCTTCTATTCGCTGAGTACCGTATCCGGAATATCGAACGTGATCTTTTCCGCAGATATCGCATTTGGTTTTAAAATCGGTTGTATAACCGCAATAATGACACATGAGTTTTTTGTTTGACAAATGGAACGTCAGAGAAATGCTGCAATTCGGGCAGGTTACAACGCTTCCGCAACTGTCGCAGGCAACAAATGTGTTATATCCGCGTCGGTTGATAAGGAGGATGGATTGCTTTTTGGCATCGAGATTCGCTTTTAATTCATTGATAAGCTGTGTGCTGATTAGATACTTGTTGCCCTTTTGGCGTTCCGCTTTCATATCAACGACTGAGACATCGGGCAAAACAGCGTCACCGTAACGCTCATTCAGAGTTTCAAGCGAATAAACGCCTTTTTTGGCGAGCGAGTAGCTTTCGATGCTCGGAGTCGCCGAGGAAAGTAAAAGCAGCGCATTGTGCCATTTTGCCCTGAATTTTGCGACGTCCCTCGCGTGGTATCGCGGAGAAGATTCGGATTTATATGTGTGCTCTTGTTCTTCGTCAATAACGATAAGACCGACGTTTTCGAACGGAGCAAAAACAGCTGAACGCGTTCCGACAACAATTTTAACTTCGCCGTTTCTCACACGACGATATTCGTCTTTTCGCTCGCCCATTGAAAGAGCCGAATGAATAATCGCAACTTCATCACCGTAACGTGCCTTGAACAACGAAACCATTTGCGGAGTTAACGATATTTCCGGAACCATAACGATAACGTTTTTGTTGTCGGTTGTAACATCATCTATCAATTTCAAAAAAACCGATGTCTTGCCGCTTCCCGTAATTCCGTAAAGAAGCGAAACGCCGAAACCCTGTCGATATTGTTCAAGAAGCTCGGTATAAGCTTTGTTTTGTGTCGGCGTCAGATTTATCTTCTTTTCCGCTTCGTTTTTAAAAGCGGTGATTTTGGGTATACGGTAAACATCAACATCCATAATGTTGACAACGCCTTTTTTTTCGAGTGCTTCGACAACGGAAGTTGAAACGCCGGTAATTTCACAAAGCTCACGAACCCTCGCCGAACCGACATCAAAAAGAACGTTCGCAACTTCCATTTGCCTTTTTGTCAGCATTTCGGCAAGTTTTTTCCTATCATCAAAGTCGCCGTTAAAAACCGCTATTTTTTCCGAAAGTTCACCGACTTGCTTTTTTGTTTTAACGTTTTTTTGAACATAACCTTTGGCAACGAGTTTTTCGATTGCATCGCAACTGCTTTTTAACTTGCAATCATCGAGAATCTTTTTCTTTGAAAGATATCCGACCTTTTCGCACATATATTCATATACGGTCTTCTCAGCGGCAGAAAGTGACTCGGTGTCAAGGTCGCCGAGCAGCGCAACATAAGTAACGTTTAAAGAGTAGTTAAACCCCGAGGGCAATTGAACTTTTGCAGCGTCAAAATATGTGCAAAAAGTTCGGTCTTTAAGATATTTTGCGATTTCAAGCATTTCCGCGGTAAGCGGCGGCTCGTCATCAAGCAGCTCGATTATTGATTTATATGTCTTTCCGTTTTCCGCTTTTTCAAAGCCGAAAACAATACCGAGTCTGGTTGCTGTTCCTCTGCCGAAACCGACAATAACTCTCGAACCAGGCTTCACCTTGCCGAAGAGCTTTTGCGGTATCGTATAACCGTATAAAATATCAAAATGATATGAAACATTCTCGACGGCAACGGCAGCAACAGTCTGTTCCATATCATTTCACTTCCCTTTTAAATTAAATCAAATATCTCTGATCTCTTCGGGCTCTCTGATTTCAAATTTTCCGGCAAGGAATTCGTCAAGAGCGTAGGAGACCGGTTTTTCCGTTCCGCATTTTTCGGAAAGCACGGGGTCTTCGGTGATTGTTCTTGCGCGTTTTGCAACGGCGGTTACGAGTGAATAACGACTGATGTGATCTTTAAGAAGAACTCTGAGATCCGGATTAAGCATATTGATTACCTCACATATCAGAATAAGTTATATATTAACACTGAAAAAAGTTGTTTAAAATGCGAAACCGAACACTTCTGTCAGTTTGACGCATTATTCACAATCGAAAGAACCGCAGAAATGGCTTCTTCGAGTATATCGTTAACAACAACGAAGTCATATTCATTGGCGTGTTTCATTTCTTCTTCAGCTATTTTTAAACGTTCGCAAATGCATTCTTCGCTTTCGGTGCCCCGTTTTCGAAGCCTGCGTTCAAGCTCTTCCCTGGAAGGCGGCGCGATAAAGATTTGAACCGCTTCCGGCATAAGACGACGTACATTTGCGCCGCCCTGAACTTCAATGTTAAGAAAAACTGTTTTTCCTGTGCTTAAAACTTCTTTAACGGGACCGACGGGAGTGCCATAAAAGTTAGAACCGTATTGGGCGTATTCAAGCATAAGATCGTTTTCGATGTTTCGTTGAAACTGATCTTTTGAAACAAAGAAGTAGTCAACGCCCTCTTTTTCACCGGCGCGCATCGGGCGAGTTGTCATTGAAACCGAAAGGAAAGCGTCGCCGTTCAGTTTGTCAAGCACACCTTTCAAGACCGTGTCTTTTCCGCTCCCGGAGGGACCGGAGAGTACAACGAGAAGTCCGTTATTCATCATAAACATCCTTTTCAAAAGACTCGTCCAAATCACCGTTTAAACGGTTTGCGACTGTTTCGGTTTGAAGATAAGAAAGAACAACGTGGTCGCTGTCCATCATAAGCACAGCGCGAGTTCTTCTTCCCTGAGTTGCGTCAATAAGTGTTCCGCGTTCTTTTGATTCTTGAACGATCCTTTTTATCGGAGCAGAATCGGGACTGACAACCGCAATCAACCGCGAAGCGTTGATCATGTTGCCAAACCCAATATTAATCAGCTTCATTTACATTCCCCTTTTCGGTTATTCAATGTTTTGAATCTGTTCTCTGATTTTTTCAATTTCGGCTTTAATATCAATAACCTTTTTGGCTATGGCAACATCCTGCGCTTTTGAGCCAATAGTATTGGCTTCGCGGTTAAATTCCTGAATCAGGAAATCGGCTTTTCGACCGATAGCGATATCGCTGTTCATAAATTCACGCATTTGTTCAACGTGACTGCGAAGACGAACAGTTTCTTCGGCTACGGCGATTTTGTCGGCGTAGATAGCCGCTTCGGTAAGCAAGCGTTGTTCATCAACATGAACGTCTTCAAGAACACTTCGCATTCTTTCGAGCAACTTGGCGTTATATTCCTGAACGGTTTGAGGAGAACGCTGTTCAATGAACGAAACATATTCTATGATCGTATCGCAGCGAGAAATAACATCGTTTTTGAGCTTTTCGCCTTCCTTTTCGCGCATTGCAACAAACGAAGAAACAGCTCGCTGCGCAACGGCTTTGACCGCATTCCAAACGCGCTCTTCATCAGCTTCGTTTTTGTGTACGGAAAAAATATCGTAATATTTTGAAAGCGTGGTGACCGTAACATCGTTTTCGATTCCATATTTTTCCGAAAGCTCCGTCAGCGCGTTAAGATAACCGGAAGCAAGAGAGTGATTGATGCTTACGGTACAATTATCGTCTTGAAGTTCCTCGATTGACACATAGCAATCAATTTTTCCACGAGCGACAAGCGATTGAACGTAGCTTTTCAGTTTTTCCTCAAGAAAGCCGTATGTTCTCGGAACTCTTGAACTGAATTCAAAATATCTGTGATTAACACTTTTAATTTCAACCGAAATATTCATTCGGTCAATCGTATCCTGTGCTCGACCGAAGCCGGTCATGCTTTTAACCATATTTTCAAGTCCTTCTTCGCTTTTTCCGTATTTTTAGTATTATATATCTAATTATTGATTTTGTCAAATATCGACCGCATCGGAATTTTTACAACGGCAATGACCGACAAGGAGAGACGGAATATCATTCGAAAGAACGCCGTCTTTTTCGTTAAAATCCAAAAGCAAATGCGCCCCGCCGCTGTCTTTGACCGAAAGAGAACCGATATATGCGCCGCGATTTGCGGCATAGTTATATGCGCTTTTTAAGAGACCTTCGCCGATTTCAGGCCGCAATTCGGAATATTCAAGAAAATAAACGTCAGCTTCGTTGCCTTTTAAAAGCAAACGACATTCCCCAAGCTTGTCCTCGTTTTCAAAGGCACGAAAAATCGCGGTGCAATCACTCGAAAGAACCTCAAACGGCTTAAAAAAGATCATTTCTTTTTTACCTCCATGCCGGCGGCAAGTTTCAATTTTCTAACCTCTTCTTCATTCAGCTCACGCCAGTCACCCTGTTTTAACATTCCGAGTTTCACGGAGCCGACAGCGATTCTGCGCAAACGCGCAACTTCAAGTCCGACTTCTTCACACATTTTTCTGATTTGGCGATTGCGTCCTTCATACAAAACGATTTCAAGAACAACGCGATTCTCCTGAGAAAGAACAACACGGACATCGGCCGGTGCGGTTTTTCGGTCGTCGATAACGATTCCGGTGGCTATTCTTGTAAGCTGCTCTTCACTGACCGGTGGGCGAACAGTGACGCGATAGGTCTTTGAAACGTGCTTTGAAGGGTGAGTCAAAGCGTTCGCAAACTCTCCGTCATTGGTAAACAGCAACATTCCCTCCGATTCACGGTCAAGTCTGCCGACGGGATAAACACGCGCCGGAGCGTTTTCAACCAGCATTGCAACGCATTTTCTGTCCATTTCATCGCTCATGGTGGTAATGAATCCGCGAGGCTTGTTCAACATTATATAAACATTGTTCTTCTTTTTGACAACTTTCTTTCCGCGAACCGTAACAGTATCACGCTTTGGATCGATTTTTTCGCCGAGCGAAGCCGGTTTGCCATTCACTTTAACAATTCCGCTTTCAATCATTTCTTCGCTCTTACGTCTTGATGCCACGCCGCATTCCGAAAGATATTTTTGAAGTCTTATTTTATTATCTGCCACGCAGCAACACATCCTTAAAAAAAACTAATTAATCTGTCTTTTACTTTTGCAAAGAATCCTTTTTTCGGCGAAAAGGTTTCTTCAATGGAATTGATTTTCTCGCCGGCGTAAAGATTTATCGTCTTGAACGCTTTTCCGTCCAAAACGAGCTGAATCGAACCGATGCAATCACCTTGATCTATCGGCGCATAAATAAAACGCGGCAAGAACACAATTTGCGTAAATGTGCCCTCTTTCGGCACACAAATGGTCGTTTGATAATCGCCGGTAATAATCCCAACAGTATCCGACGTTCCGCCGATGACCGGCAATTTTTCGGGAAAATCAAAGCTAACTTCGACTTTTTCAAAAGAAGCCAGGCAGTGTTCAAAAAGCTTTTCGTGATCGTTCCAATCATCGGGTGCACCGAGAGTGACGGCAACAAGGATGGCCGACTCTTTCTCAATGGCACTTATCAAGCACCTGCCGCTTTTTTTAGTAAAGCCTGTTTTAACCCCAAAGACACCGTCAATGCTTTCGAGCAATCTGTTGTGATTGGAAAAGTACATTTTGTGATTAACAGGACTAAGCAATGTCGCCGTATAACTTTTTGTCGAGCAAACATTCCTGAAAACCGTATTTTTTATGCAGTACGAAGCAAGAAGCGCCATATCATAGGCAGTTGAATAATGTGCCTCATCGTCAAGCCCGGAAGGCGTGACAAAATTTGAATTTTTCATTCCGAGCTGCGAAGCCTTCCGATTCATCGTTTCGGCAAAAGCTTCGAGACTGCCCGAAAGATAAATTGCAACAGCATCGGCGGCGTCATTTCCGGATTCAAGCATCATTCCGTATACGAGATCCATAAGCGAAATGCGCTGACCGATTTTCAAATCAATGGAGGTGCCTTCGGCAACGGTCATCGGTGTCGTAATTTCAACTTCATCGTTGAGCCTGCCCGACTCAATTGCAATAATAGCGGTCATAATTTTTGTTGTGCTTGCCATTGAACGTTTTTCAAAGGCATTCTTTTCGTACAAAATATCGTCTGTTTGCGCGTTGATAACAACGGCGCTTTCGGCACTGACCGAAACGGCAAACGAAACATTAAAGAACGGAACGGCAAAAATTATAAGAGCCAAAACAAGAGATAGTATTTTTTTAATCAACAAAGCAACCACCTGCCATTTTTATGGTATGCAGGCGGTTGTTAAAAAATTATCTGTTTTTAATTTATTCGCTGAGTGCTGCGTCAACAACAGCATCCGTTGCAGCTTGTTTAGCGGAATCTTTTTTCGCTTTGTTAACAAGACCGGTAACCTTGTCAAACATTTCCGGAACAAGATTTACAACTCTTTCGGCTGCGTTGTCATAAGCGGTGATATGTTTAAGAGTAACCTCACCGTCACTGATGACAAGGAACGCGACCGGTGTGATAGTAACGCCGGCTCCACCGCCGCCGCCGAAAAGCTCCTGGGTGTTCTTTGAAGGGAAGTCCGCTCCACCAGAGGCAAAGCCGTATGTAACCTTCGATACCGGAATGATGGTTACCCCGCCTTCGGCATAAATGGGTTCACCGATAATTGTGCTGGTATCGACAAGGTCGCGAATCTTTTCAATCGTTGAACTGAGGATAGCACCTGCTGATTTTTCTGACATTGTATATCATCCTTTCTTTGTTTGCGGTTGTTTGGTTTCGTCGTTAGCTTCGGCAGCGTTCGGCTTTTTCCTGCCGTTCTTCAAGAACTTGAGAGCGACTTTAAATATCAGTCGGAAAACAAGACCAAACGTTGCGTTAATGATTTTTCTGATAACGAGATGAAAATCAAAATAAAACTCGCCCTCGCTGTTGTTCGCAAGAAAATCCGGTTCAACAGAAAGGTCATATTTTTTTACAAGGTTGTTAGAACATATAAATCCGAAAATCGGATAAAGCTTTTGACAGGTTTTTCCGTATTCAATTGCGGTTTTCGCGCTGTCTCCGGTGCCGACGGAAATATAAAGTTCAATTTCATCAAAAACAACGCTCTTGAATAACTTTCCGCCGTAAAGAGCCAAAACGTGACCGAGATTGGAGAGAACCTCCATCATGCCGTCGTAACCGTTGGCCTTGACCATTTGCATGATTGGACTTGGCTTTTTCTCTTTTTCTTCCTTCGGCTTTTCTTCTTCGGGTTTTTCTTTTTTGGGCTTTTTTTCTTTTTTGGGTTTCTTCTCTTTTTTCTCTCCGAGCGGAAGAATGTTCAGCTTGATAAAAAGATATCGTATTGATAAATAAATTTTATCGCTGTACGAAAAAGTGACATGAACCGGAACGGACAAAACCAAAATAAAAAACGCGATTATCCCGGCAAGGACACAAAGAAAAATTTGAAATCCGGTCAACACACCGCCCCCTTTCTTCTGCTACTTTGTATATGTTACCCTAAAAATCAAATTTCGTCAACACTTTAAACGAAATCAAAAGCTCAAGATTGTAAATTTTCTTCAAGATTGACAACTTTTTCTTCTTTTTGTTCGTCTCTTTCGGGAACGGCAGGCAATTCTTCGAGCGATTCAAGGCAGAAACAACGCAAAAAATTTGACGTTGTTGCATAAATCAACGGACGGCCCGGCAAATCAAGTCTGCCCTTTTCTTCAATCAATTCACGCTGGCAAAGCGTTGAAATAACAGCCGAACAGTCAACACCTCTTATTTGTTCAACGAAAGCTTTCGTCACCGGTTGATTATACGCAATAATGGCGAGAACTTCAAACGCAGCCTGAGACAGAGGCGCGTTGCGCTTGATTTCAAGAACTTTTCTGATTTGTTCCGAATATTGCTTATTTGTACAGATTTGATATTTATCGTCCAATTTCAGAACGCAAAGTCCGCCGCCGCGTTCGTCATAAACCGCGCGAAGATTTTCAAGAACTTGTGTCAAAAGCAGTTCATCGATTTCGAGCGCCTGAGAAAGTCTTTCGATTTCTATGGGTTCACCGACAGCGAAAAGAATTGCTTCCAGTGAATTTTGAAGTTCCTTCATATTCATTTTGGTTTTTTCACTCCCCTGTTTAAGGTGACTAGCGTATTATCATCGTTCAATTTAACCTTGCCGTTTTTAACAAGCTCAAGAACAGCAAGAAACGTTGCAACCATTTCCGAACGCGATGTACTGCTTTCAAAGATAGACGAAAGCTTTTGCTTTGCGTTTTTCAAAAGTTGACGATAAATAAAGACAATTCTGGAGTTAACGGAAACTATTTTGTGCGAAACAATGGCACTGAAAGCCTCAATCGGCGGCGGCAATTTTCGCTTTTCCTTTCCGATGGCATTGAGATATGCAAGAAGGATATCCCCGGTGTCGTGAATGCGACTATAAGTCAAATCTTTCGGAATTTGTTGGGGTTCACGGCAAAAATGGTCAACGCCGTCAGCCTGAGCGGCAAGCTTCTGCGCCATAAGCTTGCAATCACGATATTCAATGAGCTCTCCGGTCAACTCAAGTTTAAGCTGTTGAGCTTCTTCATGAACCGGCAAAAGAGAAACTGTTTTAATGTAAACAAGACGCGCAGCCATTTCAATAAATTCGCTGGCAACATCCATGTCGGAATCTTCCATTTGGCGAACATATTCAACATATTGTTCAACAAGCTCAAGGATAGGTATATCGTTGATGTTGAGTTTATGCTTACTGATAAGATGCAGCAAAAGATCAAGCGGTCCTTCAAAGACCTCAAGCTTATAATTGATTTTTTCCATCTTTAAGCAATCTGCAAGCCGAAAATGCGACCTGCACCTTTCATGAACAGTTTCATAATTGATGTTGAGGCGACTGAGATCGGAGTATCGAGTACACCCAAAAGAACAAGAGCAAGAACGCCATAAACAATATATCGCTCATATTTCATGAGAGAATAATAATACTTGTCCGGCAAAATAGAAGTCAGTATTCTCGAACCGTCAAGCGGCGGCACGGGGATGAGGTTGAAAACCGCAAGAGAAACGTTGATTTGCGCAACGTACATACAAAACAATGCGATAGCATAAGAAAGACTTCCGTCGGTCGGGGTTGAAAATTTAAATACCGCGCAATATAAAACAAGAAAAACGAAGCACATTATAAGGTTGGCAACCGGCCCCGCAAGCGCGGTGAGAGCCATATAAAGCTTGCGCTTTTTCGGCTTGAAGTTATTCATGTTAACAGGAACGGGTTTCGCGTATCCGAATCCGGCGACTATCATCATGAGTGCGCCGAACATATCAAGATGAGCCAGGGGGTTTAACGTTAACCTTCCCGAAAGGCGCGCTGTGTGATCGCCAAGCTTCGTTGAAACGAGTGCATGGGCAAATTCGTGTACGGGTAAAATGCAAAACATTACAAAAACTCTTGCAAAAAGATTGAGAATGACAGATATGGAAAATCCGTCTCTGATTAAATCATAGATCATACTTTTCCTTTCTCGGCAAGAACATAACGTTCAATGCCATCGAAGTCTCTGACTATTGAGATGTTCTCGCATTCATCGGAGAACAAAGCCGCTATGCTCTGCGCCTGAGTTTCTCCGCATTCAACGGCAACCAAACCTCCCGGTTTTAAAAACGGTAACCACTTTTCGGCAATAGCACGATAGAAATCAAGGCCGTCTTCGCCGCCGTCAAGCGCCGTGACAGGCTCATGGCGAACTTCAAGCTGAAGGGTCGAAAGCTCATTTCGCTCAACATATGGCGGATTCGAAACGATAACATCCGGAATCGGAAGCGAATCAAAATTTTCATAACCGGTAAGGACATCACCCTTTATCGCGGGAACGCTGTCTTCAACTCCGAGGTTTATTCTGTTTTGATTGAGATAAGCCAGCGCTTCGTCATAATATTCAACAAGATAAACGTTCGCCTTTTCAATCTGCTTTTTTAATGTGATGCCGATACAGCCGCTTCCGGAGCAAAGGTCGAAAACAACAGGCGCGTCCATAGATTTGAGCCTTTCGACAACAAGGGCGCAAAGTTCTTCTGTTTCGGGGCGCGGAATCAAAACGCCCTCGCCTATTTTATAGGTTTCACCGTAAAAATCCCATTCACCGAGAATATATTGAAGCGGAACACCGTTTCTCCTTTTTTCAATGGCTTCGTTGACCTTTTTAACAGCACGCGCAGGAGCTTTCTTTGTTTTACGCAAAAGCAGTTGCGTCCTGGTCACTCCCAAGGCGTTTTCGGTTATCTGTTGAGTTTCGGATATCGAGTCGCGAATTCCGCAACTGTCGAGTTCAT
>CAYOEN010000003.1:0-12962 GCA_964403085.1 uncultured Faecalibacterium sp.
GTTATCTGTTGAGTTTCGGATATCGAGTCGCGAATTCCGCAACTGTCGAGTTCATTTTTGCAATAAACAAACAATTCGATAAATGTCATTTTATTTTGTCATCCTCCGGATTATCGGTAATAACAGCCTTAAAGGCTTCCAAAGCCACTTCAATCATCGAGTCGTCCGGCTCCTTGGTCGTCAGCCTTTGCATCCAGAGACCGGGGGCAGAAAGAATTTTAACCAGAAGATTTTCATGCTTACCGGCATACTTTATAAATTCATAACCGACGCCCATAACAAACGGCAAAATCAGAAGTTTGACAACCATCCAAACGGCGGTGTTATTTCTCAAAGCAGGAAAAGCAACCGAAACAACGGATGAAAAAATGACGCTGATTATTATCATAACAAACATAAAGCTTGTTCCGCAACGAGGATGAAAACGACTTTGGCTCCTGACGTTTTCAACAGAAAGATCAAGACCGTGCTCATAGCAGAAAATCGTTTTATGCTCTGCTCCGTGGTACATGAACACACGCTTTATATCCTTCATCAACGAAACCAAAGCAATATACGCGACAAAAATTGCCATACGCATTACGCCTTCGATAAGAGCACGATAATTTGTCAACGCTCCCGAAGCAAGCTTGTTAAAGAAATCCGCAACGACAGACGGCAACCAGAAAAAGAGTCCGAAGGCAAGCAAAACACCGAGAACGGAGGCAACGGCGGTTATAACTCCCATAACCTTTTGGTTGAGGTGTTGAGAAAGCCAGCGATCAAGCTTAGATTGATTTTCTTCGTCCGCTTCCATATCTTCAAGACCGGATTTTTCCGCCGACTCCATGAGGCATTTATAGCCGAAGATCATTGACTCGATAAAATTAACGCAGCCGCGAATTATCGGCCAGCCGAGTATTTTTATTTTGTCTCGAATGTGGGTGAGTTCTTTTTCTTCCGTGTCAATTGTTCCGTCCGGAAGCCGAACGGACATGGCGGCGCCTTTGGGACCTTGCATCATTATCCCTTCAATAAGCGCCTGACCGCCGACGGATGTTTTATGCATGAGAGCGTTGTCTTTATTTTTACTCAAAATTAGTCCTCCTTATTATATGTCGGGAGCAAAACCTCAACAACAGTTCCGGCTCCGACGCGACTGTTAATATTAAGCTTTCCGTTGTGAAGTTTTATAATCTCGTCAACAACCGCAAGCCCTATACCGGTTCCGTGCTTCTCGTTGTTGGCTTTATAAAACTTTTCCTTAACGTGAAGAAGATCGCTTTTTGATATGCCGCAACCGTTATCGCTAAAAGATATTTTAACATATTTTTCAGAGTTTTCAACCTTAATAACGATTTTTCCACCTTTTTCAGTATATTTTACGGCGTTATCCAAAATGTTTATAAAGACCTGACATATTCTGTCTGCATCACCGAAGACAAAGCTTTCCTGAGAGCTTAAGAGCTCAAGAAAAAGCTGTTTCCCTTCTTTTTGCGCTTTTGGCTGATACATGATATATGCTTGCTGAACCTCGGCAATTATATCCACAACACCCGATTTTATCGTAAGCTTACCACTTTGCATTCTGGAAAAATCAAGAAGATCTTCAACCATTCCGGAAAGCCTTGTGGTTTCGGCAGTGATTATATCAAGACCTTTTTTCATAAGCTCGTCGTTACCGTTATCAAGAGACAGAAGCGTTTCGCTCCAACCCTTTATAGCCGTCAACGGAGTTCGAATTTCATGAGAAACAGTCGATATAAAGCTGTTTTTCATGTTGTCGATTTCACCTATCTGCTCGGCCATGTTGTTGATTGTGTCACATAGTTCGCCGATTTCGTCATCGGAATGTGAAATGGAAATTCGGGCAGAAAAGTCGCCCTTGGCAATATTCTTTGCAGTTTGATTTAGTACCTTTACCGGATTGACAATTGAAGAAACGAAGTAATATCCCGAGTTGAACATTAGAGCACCGATAAACAAAAGCCCAATCAAGAGAGCGAGAAAAATCAAATACATCTGACGATTTAACTCCTTGAGTGAAACGATATATCTGACAGCACCGCAGTTTTCTCCTTTTGTGTTGCGCAAAATATAACTCATTGCCATTATCGGTTCGTTCCATTCGGTGCGCGACCTTTTGACGGATTTATTGTCCGGGTTATTCAGCGCATCGTAATAATCGGGCATATCGGAATAATTACTGACATCATAGCCACCGGACGAAACGAGCGGATTACTTTCCTTGTCAATGACCCATATTTCGATTTTTTCACGGTACTCATAGTTTTCGGCAAACGTTGCCGCCGCCTCGTAAAATGTTCGATTGTCCTCGTTAAAGTAATAGCTGAAATATGTATCCGCAACGTCGGTGTCACATGATTTAAGCGTCATTTCCGCCGCGTGATCATATCGCATATATATTGAATACATCAAAACGCCGGCAAAAACTGCCAAAATGATTATCGTTGCAAGAAAAATGTTGCGAAGCCAGCGCGTTTTTATCGTTGTTTTGATATGCCCACCACCTCTTTTCAAAAAGAAAACTCTTAACGACCGGAAAGCCATTTATATCCCTTGCCCCAAACCGTAGTCAGATGTTCCGGACAGGATGGGTCTTTCTCGATTTTGAGTCGCAAACGGCGAATGTTAACGTCAACAACTTTATCATCACCGAAATAATCATTGCCCCAGACGCAGGCAAGAAGTTCATCCCTGCCGATGGTTTGATTTGGCTTTGAAAAAAACAGTTCAAGAATTTGGAACTCAATTTGCGAAAGATCAATTCTTCGGTTATTGTAAAAAACGGCGCGTTTCTTCGTGCTTAAGGTGAAATCTCCGCAAACGATTTCATCGCTGCGCGTAGTTAAAAGCTCTTTGTTGAGGTGAACGCGCCTGTATACAGCTTCAATCCTTGCGAGCAGTTCGGCTATGGAAAACGGTTTTGTTATGTAATCGTCAGCTCCCGAATAAAGTCCATAGACCTTATCGCGTTCCTGCGTTTTAGCTGTCAGAAAAATCACACCGACACTTTCGGAAAGTTCCCTGATGCGTTTGCAAACATCAATACCGCTGATTTTCGGCATCATGACATCAAGAAGGAGAATATCAATATTTTCTCTTTGACTTTCAAAAGCTCTGAGGGCATCAAGTCCGTTTTCAACTTCAATAACGCTATAGCCCTGGTGCGAAAGATTCAGCGCAATAAGTTCTCTGATCGAACGCTCGTCTTCGGCAACAAGTATCGTTTTCATCTTTTGCACCTCTCAATTAAATATGATATATGACGAAATCAGCTTTTTCGTTATGCCAAGCTCGTTGCCTGCATCGAAAATTCTGAAATAATAGTTTTTGCCTTTATGGGTATTGATAAGCTTAAACCGATTTGAAAGTGAACTGTCTTCATCTTCAAATTCCGTTCTTATTTCAAACAAAGCGGTTGCCTCATTGAGATTTTGGTTTTTGACTAAATTGTTTGAAGAATAATAAAACCGCAATGTCTCGCCATCGGAGAGCAAAACAGGAACAATATCCTCCTTCAGCCATTGAGGAATTTCAAAATAATAATTGTTTGCTCTGTTGTCAAAATATCTGGTTGTCGATATAACTTTATCCTGCAATACCGCCGTCCAATCAATGACACCTGTCTTTATACTTTTGAGCGTAAGTTCGGTTTGCAGCGGTATTTCGACAATTCCGTCGGCGTTGATATCTTCACATTCAACGTTTGTGTTTCGCTTTGAAATTGTGCAAACGGTTTCCTCTTTGACAAAGACACGCGAAAGCTTGCAGGTTTTGATATCGAAAGAAATCATATCTGTTGTCATAAAGCCGTCGGTTGTATATCCGTCAACATATGCGCGGCTACAGGAAAACCTGCGAACATAATCAAACGCTAATTGCGAAACAGTTGTTATCGTCGGGTCAACCTCTATTGAAGCAAGCTTTTTCACCTTGCTTTCTTTGTAGGTATAAATGAAAAATCTCGAAGTGGCGGTTTCAACGGTGTTGTCGGCGGATATTACCGCAAGCTCGCTTTTTTTGTCGGCATCAAAATCATAAACGCCGAAAGAAAGATATTCCGTGCTGAAGATATTGTTGAGCGTTTTTGAATCATAATCAACAATATAAACATCAACGCGTTGCAAAAGTTTGTTGCTTTGCAAACCCCAACCAACAATAATTTCGTTTGTACCGTCGCCGTTGATATCGGCAAACTCAACCTGTTTGACTTCGTTGAATCCGCTTTCGGTTCCCGCAAGGTCGCTCCAACCATCTGCATTATTCGACGAAAAAATCTGCAAGGAAACGGTTTCCCCCGAGCCTTTTTTTGAATAAAAAACAACAATCTCGTCAACGCCGTCATTGTTCAAATCGGAATAAATCAAAGCAGAGCGATGACCGCCGTAGGTCGGAGTTTTAAGCGTATAATCATTGCCAACGGTGTTTTCGAATACCTGCCATATCTGGGTGTTCTGCTCGTCACGACCCGGCGCACGAAGCAGCGATTCGACCGGTTTTGATTTTGTGATGAAAAGCAGAAGCAAAATCGCAACAAACAGGGAAAAAGTAATAGTTATTGTTGTAAATCTTTTCATTTTTGCTTTTCACCAACCTTCTGTTTTTTTATTTTATAAAGCTGCTGACAACTTGAGTGTCAAGCTCATCAAATTCTTTGAGAAACGAGAACAGCTCCGAAGCTATGATTTTCGTTCCGCCCGGAAGGTCGCTTTCAATATTGAGCGGCATTATCGGGTCGTGAACGCTGAGCCTCAAAAGGAACCAGCCGTCGCCATGAGTGTCATCGAGGAAAACCCTGATTCCTTCGCGGTTATCATCGGCAATTCTCCATCCCTTTTGCAAAGCCGCAAACTCTTCAAGCTTTGAAATCACATCGTTGCCGTATTCCCTGAAATTTTCGGATTTGATTTTTAATCTGAGTTCGGCAGCTTCGGCGGGGTCTTTCAGCGAAGAAATCAGCGATTCGAGCTTTTTTCCGTCTTTGCCCATCTGCGCCATTTTTATGACAATTTTTGTTATAAGGTATGCACCGTCATCAAGATAATAGTTTTCTCTGAAAGCCGCATGACCCGACGTTTCAATCGCCAACGGACAGTTGATATTGTTTCTGTTGAGTTCAAGCTGCTTGTTGATAACGTTACGATATCCGCGTCTGTATCTGTAATGAACGCCGCCGAGATCGCCGTTGATGAAATTTGTGAGTCCGACCGAAGTTACGCTGTCGGTAACTATTGTTCCGCCGGGATTGTTTTCGAGAGCAATTATCGAAGCGAGCGCAACCAGTCGATTCCTGTTGATTTCCGTTCCGTTTTCGTCAACGCAGCTTGCCCTGTCAACATCGGTGTCAAAAATCACGCCGAGATCGGCATGACTTTTAATAACGGCTTCACTGATGGATTTCATTGCTTCTTTGTTTTCGGGGTTTGGCGCATGATTCGGGAACATACCGTCAGGTTCAAGGAACTGGCTTCCCGAGGTGTCGGCGCCAAGCTTTTCGAGCACTTCGGACGCATAAAAACCGCCAACGCCATTTCCGGCGTCAACAACGATTTTATATCCGTTGAGCGGTTTTTCATAATCATCGGCATTAACTTCGCGGCAAATCATTTCGCGAAGTCTTTTTGCGTAAACAGACATGAAGTCGGTTCTTTCAATAACAAAATGCTGCTTTTTCGGCATAGTGAGCGAGCACGAATTTTCAATAACAGCGTCAAGGTCTTCACTGTCAAGCCCGCCGTTTTTCGTAAAAAACTTCAAACCGTTTCTGTCAAACGGATGGTGGCTTGCCGTAATTTGAATTGCAGCCGCGCAGTCAAGGTCGACAGTTGTCATAAACATTGCAGGCGTTGAAGCGAGACCGCAATCATAAACATTGAAGCTGTAAACGCAAAGGGCGCTGATGACCTGCTTTTTTATCCGTTCCGCCGATATTCTCGAATCGTGACCGACAGCCACCGGAGATGAAGCCGGAACACCGTTTTTTAACAGCCATTCGCAAAAACCGCACGTCAGATCGAACACAGTAAGGTCATCAAGCTCCACAGGTGAATTTTCGGTTTCAACAGCGACACCGCGTATATCGGTTCCGCTTTTTAATTTTTTGTAAAGTTCAAGTCTTGACATAAAAATCATCCGCCTTTCTCACTGATCATTTTATCGGTAACTTTCAAAAGAAATTTATACATTGGTGCGTAAGCATCAATAACTTTTTGCAATTGCAAAAGAACACTTCCGTCAAACAGCGGTTCAAAATCCGTGCAGCTTTTAATGAAGAACAAATTCTTCGCGTTGTAGTAATCGTTGAGCCAACCGGGAACTTTTCCGGGCTTATCTTTCGAATAACGCTCAACGACCGCTTGAGCTCCGACAGATTCAACGCTCTCGAGCGCCGCCTTGAACTCCTTTCGCGAAGAAAGAAGGGTCTCGCGATATTTTTCAAGATAAGACGCGTCAAATTTAAACATACCGACGCCGATCGTATATCCGCCCGGCATAATCTCGAACCACATACACGGTTGGTAGCTCCACTCATATTTGTGCCGCATAAACATACACCAGACATTGTCGCGATACATATTCAGGTCTTTGGCGCGGCGAGTGTCACGACGTATTCGCGACACCATCTTTACAGGGACAAGGTTCATCTTGTTGTCAATCTCATAAAGTTGTTCGGAAAGATCGGAGCAAATATTACGCATGGGGATTATGGCTTTTTGCTTAAGTGTGTCTTTTATCTTATCATAATATACTTTGCTGTCATTAAACCTATTTTCGGCAAGGAGCAAAAAAGTATCGCGGTCAAAGCCTTTAAAGTTGTTCATAAAACATCCTTTCGTTATTGCGAAACCTTCAAAACTTCGTCGGCGGCACTCATTATAGCTAATTTTGCGCTGTGAAAATTCAGCCCACCCTGCATCCAAACCGCAAAAGGTTCTCTGAGCGGTGCATCGGCAGAAAGTTCAATGGAAGAACCCAGAGTGAACGCGCCTGCTGCCATAATGACCTTGCTGTCGTAACCGGGCATATCCCATGGCTCCGGAGCAGCAAAAGCATCGACCGGCGAACATTTTTGAATTCCGCGGCAGAAAGCAATAAGGTTTTTGTCGTTATGCAAGCATATCGCCTGAATAATATCATGTCTTGTTTCTCCCGAAGCGGGTGTTGACTCGAATCCGAGCTGTTTAAATAAAGCCGCCGCATAGGCCATGCTTTTTAACGCTTCGCCAACCACATGGGGCGCACTGTATACGCCCAAAAAAAGTTCTCTGTTCATTCCGAGGGTCGCGCCGACTTCACGACCTATACCGGGAGTTATAAGCCGACATGCACATTTTTCGATAAGGTCATGCCTTCCGGCTATGTAACCTCCCGTTCGCGCAATTCCGCCACCCGGATTTTTAATAAGGGAACCCGCAATAAGATCTGCGCCGACCTGAGTCGGTTCTTTTTCTTCGACCCACTCGCCGTAGCAGTTATCAACCATGACAACGGCGTTGCTTTTTGCTTTTGTAATATTCACAATTTTTTCAATTTCGGCAACGGAAAGAGAAGGTCTGAGACTGTATCCTCTCGACCTTTGAATATACACCATTGAAACGCTGTCATCCACAGCCTTTTCAATCGAATCAAAGTCAAGCCTCCCGTCGGGAAGCAAGTCAACCTGTTTGTAGATTACGCCGAAATCACGAAGCGAACCCATCCCCTCTTCGCCGTTCAGTCCGATAACAGGATGGATCGTATCATAAGGTGTTCCGGTTACGCAAAGCATAACATCACCCGGGCGAAGGACACCGAAAAGAGCGACCGAAAGCGTGTGCGTTCCACAGGTAAAATTATGCCGAATTATCGCATCCTCGGCGCCCATTGCCTCGGCAAGAACTCTGTCAAGTGTTTCTCGTCCGCGATCCGAATAGCCGTAACCGGTAGTGCCGCTGAACATTGACTCGCTGACATTGTTGTTAATAAAGGCACGAAGCATTTTTTGCTGGTTAAACTCGGTTATTCTGTCAATGGCCTCAAATTCATCTTTGACGCTATTGAGCGCATTTTGAGAATATTCATAAATTTTTTTATCAAAATCAAACATTTTATTGCCTTTCTATATACGCGGCCATTCCGCAATTTTCAAAACCGATGTGATTATAAAACTCTTCGGCGTTTCTGTTTTGGGCGATGACAAAAACATCCTTTTTTTCTTTTTTCAATTCCGACGCAAGCGAAACGACAACCGCTTTTCCCAGACCCTTGCCGCGACAGCTTTCGTTACACGCAACCGAAGAAACAACTGCGCCTTTCTCCCATTCAGCGGCGGTCATCGCCACGGCAAGCGCAACGTTTGAAGTTTCAACCGCTTTCAATCTGGCAAGATTTCTGTTTTTGCGATATATGAAATCGGAGAGCCATGTCAGGTACTCTTCGCGACCTGCGATATATGAATCGGAAAAAGAAGCACACAAGAGTGAATAAACGCTCTTCATATCTGTGTTGTCAACAGTTTCAAAGATCTCTTCGTTCTCCTTGAAGCGAAATATTTTTTTAATCTTTGCCGTCTTTAAGCTGCATTTTTCGGCTGTTGAAAGACTTGTTAAAACAGATTTAAAATTAAAAGCAAAAAGCATCGAAGAAAGCTCTTCAAAATCAGCACCGTCCGAAGCCAGAACAACAGCGTTTCCATTAAGTGAAGAAACAATGCACGTCAATTCACGGCTTATGTTTTCCGATATCCATATCATCGACTGCTCGCAGGAAAAGCCATACGCTTCAGCGCGGCAACAGATATAAGCGCCAAACGGATCGCCGAAGCAAAAAGCTTTTATTCTTTCAAAATCCTTATATTCCGCAAGCTTAAGCATCGGCAAAATCAGCAAGAAGAACGTCGGCAAGCTCCCTGCAACACTCCATATCTTTTTTATCCGCAACACAGGCGGCAGAATGAATATAGCGACACGGAAGAGAAACAGTGAGTGTTCGAACGCCGCCCCCGCTTTTATGGATGGCTCCGGCGTCGTTACCACCGGCTACCGTTGTTTTCGTTTGGCACAGAATATTATTTTCTTTCGCGAGCTCAAACGCACGTTTGAAAAGTGTTCTGTCATATACGGTGGATCTATCCATAAAAGAAACAACTGCTCCGCCCGAAAGTGCGCAAACGCGATCTTCTTTCTTAACACCCGCAACGTCAGCTGCCGTTGTCGCTTCAAGCACAATTGCGTAATCGGGGTCAACAGAATAAGCGGCAACGCCCGCACCGCGAAGTCCGACCTCTTCCTGAACGAGAAAAGCAAAATAAGCGTCATACTCCGTTTCGCTTTCAATCATATCTAGCAAAACCGCACAACCGAATCTATCATCAATAGCTTTTGATTTGATTTTGCTATCACCGATTTGCTCAAAGCGGGAATTGAAATAAGCGCTGTCCCCTATATTGACAAACTCTTCTGCCTGCTTTTTGTCGGAAGCACCGATGTCGATATACATCGAAGAAATCTCCGGAACCTTCCCGCTGTCGGCTTTATCGGTCAAGTGTATTGCTTTTATGCCGATCACGCCCGGAATTTTCTTTTCTCCGACCGTAACACTTCTTCCGACAATAACTTTTTCGTTGATGCCGCCAACGGTGTCAAAACGAAGGTATCCTTCGTCTGTGATATAGGTTATTATAAAGCCAACTTCGTCCATGTGCGCTGAAAGCATAACTCTGTTTTTCGATTCGCACTTGCCTTTTTTGAAAGCAATGACGTTACCGAGAGGGTCAACTTTGTAGTCACAGTTTCCTTTGATTCGTTCGATTATATACTCGCGAACGGCTTCTTCTCTGCCGGAAGTGCCGTTAAGTTCACAAAGAGCTTTAAGTGTATCAAGCATTGAGTTCTGCCTCCTTTTTGAGAACATACGCGGCTATAAGCCTTGCCGTGTATTCAACGTCTTCGATATCAACGACTTCAACAGCCGTATGCATATAACGAAGCGGAATCGAAAGCAGAGCCGTTTTAACACCGCCGCGGGAAATATTTATCATATCTGCGTTGGTTCCCGTTCTTCCGCTCATAACATCGTGCTGATACGGAATTGCGTTATCCTTTGCAACACCGACAAGTTCAAGCATCAGTTCACGGTTCAACGTGGGAGCGATGCCTATTGACGGACCTTTTGAAAGATCGACTGTTTCCGTTTTGTCGCAATAAGGATCAGAGCCAAAGCCAACATCAACAACGAGCGCAACGTCACTGTCGAAATTATATGCTGCTGTCTTTGCACCGCTGCCGCCGACCTCTTCCTGAGAAGATAATTGAAGCATCACCGTGCAATTTTTCAATTTTCCCGAAAGCTCTCTGAGCGCGAGAACAAGCGAAGCAACGCCGCATCTGTTATCAAGCGCAGCGCATGATATTCTTTTGTTCAAAAGAGCAAGCTCGTTTGAAGGAACAAGAATCCTGTCACCGATTGAAATCATGTCAATCGCCTGTTCTTTTGAAAGACCTACATCGACAGAAAGAGATTTAACTTCAACGCCGGCCTCTTTTTCGCTTTTTGAGAGAAGGTGCGGCGGTGTTGAGCATATAACGCCGCGAAGTTTTTCCTTTCCGAAAACGGTAACTTCAGCACCGACGAGAACTCTTGGGTCGATACCGCCAACCGCAGTAACAAGCAAAAAGCCCTGTTCGTCAATTTCTCTCACTGCGAGACCGATTCTGTCTATATGCGCGTCAAGCAAAATTTTAAAAGCACCTGTTCCTATCGTTCCCACAAGGGAGCCGAGACGATCCGTTTCAACATTCATAAATTCGGACAGATACTTTTTGCAAAGGTCGCGAATTTCTGTTTCGTCTCCGGAAGTTCCGTCAGCACGAGCGAGAGAAAAGCAAAGCTCTTTTGTGTCCATATTGCAATAACACCTCATTTTCAGTTAATAGGCAACCACCAAACACGATATCATTTTATTATACACATCTATCGAGAAAAAATCAAGAAAAAACTCCCTTCGCCAAAGCGAAAGGAGTAACGTATTTTTATCGAGTCGATCGTTATATACCGAAAAGAACCAGCAAAGAAGAAACAAGCGCAAGAATGAAGAAAACCGTACCGGCAATCTTGGTATACTTTGCGAGCTTTGCTTCCATAGTCCTGCCCTTATTTTTACCGAAAAAGCTGTCAGCCGCGCCGGAAATTGCGCCGGAAAGACCTTCCTGCTTGCTCTCCTGGAAAAGAACAAGTACGATTATAAGGATAGAAACAAGTATAATAACGATTGAAAGAATATACTGAAGAGCAGTCATGTTTTAACCTCCACAATTTTTATGCTCAAACATTTTAACACAAACAAACACAGAATGTCAATAGTCAATTTACACTTTTTGTCTTTTTGCGATAAAACTGTTTGCCGCTTCCCCATTTAAAGCTTCGGTCGGTTTGCCTCGTTCGAGCACTGGCTCACCTTTACCTTCAACAACGCCACGGGTTATTGTGATTTTTGAAATCTCGGGATCTGACGGTATATCATACATATACTTCATCAGAACCTTTTCAAACTCGGAGCGCAATCCTCTGGCGCCAGTGTTGGTTTCAAGCGTTTTTTCGGCAATAGCTTCAAGGGCTCCGTTGTCAAATTCAAGTTGAACTCCGTCCATCGAAAACATATACTGATATTGTTTCACAAGGGCGTTTTTGGGCTCTGTAACGATACGAACAAGAGAGGCTTTATCCAACGCGTTGAGCGCGGTTATTACCGGCAAACGACCGACAAGTTCCGGAATAAGACCGTACTTTACAAGGTCATGGTGAACGACCTGTTGCATAACACGACTCGATTCGACTTCTTCCTTGGTTTTGATTTTTGCACCGAAGCCGAGACCTGAATTTCCCATGCGCTTTTCAACAACTTTTTCAATGCCGTCAAAAGCACCGGCGCAAATGAACAATATATTCGTTGTGTCGATTTGAATGAATTCCTGTTGCGGGTGCTTTCTTCCGCCCTGCGGCGGAACGTTGGAAACAGTGCCTTCGAGAATTTTCAAAAGTGCCTGTTGAACTCCTTCGCCGCTGACATCACGAGTTATTGATGCGCTTTCGGACTTGCGCGAGATTTTGTCAATCTCATCAACATAGATGATACCGTGTTCGGCTTTTTCAATATCATAATCCGCAGCCTGAATAAGACGAAGCAAAATGTTTTCAACGTCTTCACCGACGTATCCCGCTTCCGTCAACGTGGTTGCGTCGGCAATCGCGAAAGGTACGTCAAGAATTTTTGCCAGCGTTTGCGCAAGCATTGTTTTGCCGACACCGGTGGGGCCGAGCATCAAGATATTGCTTTTTGCAACCTCAACATCGGATTTGTTCTTTGAAAAAATGCGCTTATAGTGGTTATAAACCGCTACGCTGAGAGTGCGTTTAGCTTCGTCCTGACCGATAACATACTCGTCAAGGCGCGCCTTGATTTCATGAGGTTTGGGAAGCGAATCAAAATCGGTTTCGCCGCTTTTTTTGCGCTTGTTGTCAGGTTCTTCGTTTATGATAGACAGACAAATGTCAACGCATTCATCACAAATATAAACTCCCGGGCCCGCAATGAGGGTAGCAACATCGTTTTGAAGCTTTCCGCAAAAAGAGCAGCGCACGAGCTTATCTTTGTTTTCGTCATCTCTTGCCATTAAAATATACCCCTTTGGTTATCTCTTGTAAAGAATTTTATCAACAAGACCGTAGCTAAGAGCTTCTTCGGCAGACATAAAGTTGTCTCTTTCTGTATCCTGAGCAATGACATCAAGCGGTTTTCCGGTGTTTTCCGCAAGGATCTTGTTAAGTTTTTCCTTGGTTCTAAGGATATGGTCCGCAACGATTTTAATGTCGGTAGCCTGACCCTTAGCCCCGCCGGAGGGCTGATGAATCATTATTTCGCTGTTGGGCAGCGCAAAACGTTTGCCTTTCGCGCCGGAAGAGAGCAAAAACGCACCCATGCT
>CAYOEN010000003.1:12972-79948 GCA_964403085.1 uncultured Faecalibacterium sp.
GAGACCCATGCAAATCGTGGAAACGTCGCACTTGATATACTGCATGGTGTCATAAATCGCCATACCTGCAGTGACAGAGCCACCGGGACTGTTGATATAAAAGCTGATATCCTTTTCCGAATCCTGGCTTTCAAGGAAGAGAAGCTGAGCGACAACAAGGCTCGCCGTTGCATCGTTCACCTCGTCTGAAAGAACAACGATTCGGTCATTGAGAAGTCTTGAAAAAATATCATACTGACGTTCACCGCGATTGGTTTGTTCAACAACATATGGTACAAGTGCCATAACTACGCCTCCTGGAAATAAATATATGTGTTCGGAGCTGTAAAAACCGTTTTTTACAGCTCCTTACCGACCGTCTCAAAGACACAGCCGAACTTAGTTTTGGAAAGCAAACAGCCGATTAATCAAAATTATTCGGCATCAGTAGCCTCATCGGCTTTGTTCTCTGCTTTTTCTTTTGTTGCTCCTGGTTTTCTTGCGGTTGTAACCTTGGCGTTGTCTCTGATAAAGTCAATAGCCTTTTCAACGGCAATATCCTTTTTAAGACCGTCTGCCGGAACAATGCTCTTAATCTTGTCAAGCTCCATCTGATACTGCGAAGCATACTTTTCGTATTCTTTTTCAACGTCTTCATCAGTTGCTTCGATGTTTTCGAGCTCAACGATCTTTTCGAGAGCAAGACGAAGTTTAACCTGCTTTTCAGCGTCGGGCTTTGCTTTTTCTCTGTACTGTTCAACAGTCATGCCCATATACTTGAGATAGTTGTCAAAACCGATGCCCTGAGAAGAAAGTCTGTAATCAATATCTCTGATCTGGCTGTCAAGTTCGTTTTCAACCATGATTTCCGGTATTTCGGCAACAACATTTTCAACGAGCTTTTCAAAGAGCTGTGATTTGATTTCTCTCTCGTTCTCGTCTTCCTTCTGCTGCTTGATCTCGTCGGCAAGGCTCTTTTTGAGAGCGTCAACATTGTCGCAATCGGCAGCATCCTGAGCAAATTCGTCGTCAACTTCGGGAAGTTCCTTGACTTTGATTTCATGAAGCTTGATTTTGAAAACAGCGTCTTTGTCTGCAAGTTCTTCGGTGTATTCCGACGGGAACTTAACGTTTACATCAAATTCGTCGCCACTCTTGTGACCGATAATCTGCTCTTCAAAACCGGGAATAAAAGCACCCGAACCGATAGTAAGTTCGTATTCCTCAGCTTTTCCGCCGTCAAAAGCAACGCCGTCAACAAAACCTTCAAAGTCAATAACTGTGATGTCGCCGTCCTGAACCTCACGGTCTTCAACCGAAACGATTCTTGCGTTGCGTTCAACAAGTTCGTTAATCTTGTTTTGAATTTCTTCGTCGGTCGCTTCAACCTTTTTCTTGGTGGCTTTCAGCTCTTTATAAGCTTTAAGTTCAACCTCCGGCTTTACAAAAACTTCGACCGAAAGAAGAACGCCTTCTTCGCTTATTGATTTGATATCGGCCGTCTTGGTTCCGACAACATCAAGTTCAGACTGCTTGATCGCTTCTTCGAGCGCGTCGGAATAGCAAAGATCGAGCGCATCCTCATAAAGGAAGCCTTTGCCGTAAAAATTTTCGGCCATTTTTCTGGTTACCTTGCCCTTACGAAAACCGGGAAGGGAAATGCGATTCTTCTGCTTCGCAAAAGCCTTGACCTGTGCTGCCTCGAAAGTTTCGGCACTGATCTCAACTTCGAGTGTGTAAAGATTTGTTTCCGTTTTGGTTGATGATTTCAAACTCATTTTTTGTACTCCTTCTTCAACGGGTAAAACTCCAAAATACCCATTATGGATTTTAACCGTAATATTATATCAGTATCTGTTAAAAATTTCCATACATTTTTTGAATTTTTACTATATTTTAAAAATTTCCGATTAATTTAGGACAAAATTTTAAATAATCAGCAGAAATTAGCTCAAATTTAACACCGTCAAGTGTTCCTGTGCAGGCGTTATAAACCGAGGCGCCATGCAAATGACCGTAATAACAACGTTCGATGCCTTCCTGTTTCAAGACCTGCATCATCTCGTCACAAACTTGGAGCTTGGTCACCGGGGGATAATGCAAAAAGACAACGATGTCTCCGCCAAGCTGTTTTCCGTTTTCGATAGACATTTTCAATCTTCCGGCTTCGCGCAAAAGAACTTTCCTGTCAGCATCGCTTTCGGCGTCAAAGAACCATCCCCGACTGCCGCAAATTGTTGTTGAACCGAAACGATAAGCATTGTTGAAAAGGATGGAAATGCTGTCAAACGACTTTTCTTCAAGAAAGTTGTCCATTTTCTTTTTGGTATTCCACCAATAATCGTGATTGCCCTTCATTATCAGTTTTTTTCCGGGCAGCGAATGAAGGAACCGCAAATCCGCCTCCGCCTTTTCAAGGCTCATTGCCCAGGAAATATCACCGGCTATGACGACAACATCATCGTCCGCAACAACAGCGCGCCAGTTTTTTTCAAGGCGCGAAACGTAATCATCCCAGCCTTTAAAAACATCCATCGGTTTGTCGGTGCCGAGCGAAAGATGCGTGTCGGCAATTGCAAATATATTCATTCCCGCCCTCCTTACAGACCAAAGAAGCCCCTTGGGGACTTCTTTGAAATTCACTTATGACTGACAAAAGAAAGCTTTTTTAAATGCCGAGCATTTTGTAAACCATCTCGGCCATGTTTTCCTTGTCGCAGCAATCGTTAAAACGCGGCGATTTGCCCTTAAGAGACGAAAGCTGTGACGGACATTCGACGCCGCTCTCTTTGATAAGTAATTCGACCTGCTCAAATTCATCGGCGTTTACATTTTCTCCTGTTATCGCGTTTAAAACGGCAGCGGAGAACTTATACGGATTTGCGGTCGAAGCTATAACGGTTTGAGTGGTATCGCCCGTTTTGGCAATATAATCATCATAAACCTTGACGGCAACAGCGGTATGCGTGTCAAGAAGATAGCCGTTCTTATATGTTTTTGCAATCGTTGCGTTTGTCTGGTCGTCATCGCAGCAACCCGCATCAAAAAGTGAGAATATCTGCTTTTTAACATCATCGGTAACTTCATAGCTGCCTTTTGAAGAGAGAGAATTCATCCAGTCTCTGACCAGAGCATCATTCTCATCGGAAAGATGAAACAGAAGTCGTTCGAGGTTTGAAGAAATTAGAATATCCATAGAAGGAGATTCGGTTGTGAAAAAGCTTCTGTTTTTATCATACTTACCGTTCTCGAAGAAATCGGTAAGAACGTTGTTTGCGTTCGAAGCACAAATGAGTTTTTTGATCGGTATACCCATCATTTTCGCGTAATAAGCAGCAAGAATATTGCCGAAATTTCCGGTTGGAACAACAACGTTTATTTCGTCACCGTTTTCGATGCTTTTATTCTCTATTAAATCACAGTATGCGCTGATATAATAAACGATTTGCGGAACCAGTCTGCCCCAGTTTATTGAGTTCGCCGAAGAGAACATCATTCCGTTAGCATCGAGCTTTTCCGCAACCGTCGGGTCTGTAAAGATTTTTTTGACACCGTTTTGAGCGTCGTCAAAATTACCGTTAATCGCACAAACGCCGACATTGTTTCCTTCCTGAGTGGTCATCTGGAGCTTTTGCATCGGGCTGACGCCATCATTCGGATAGAAAACCATGATCTTTGTTTTTTCAACATCTTTGAAACCTTCGAGCGCAGCTTTTCCCGTGTCGCCGGATGTTGCAACAAGAATAACAATGGTTTTGTCTGCAACCGTTTTCTTTGCGGCAACGGTAAGAAGATATGGTAACAGCTGTAACGCCATATCCTTGAAAGCGCAGGTGGGTCCGCGCCAAAGTTCGAGAATGTTCTCGCCGGGAGCTATCGTCTTGATCGGAGCAACCTTTTCACTGCTGAATTTTCCTGCCGAATAAGCGCCGTTCACACAGTAGTCGATTTCCTCCTTGGTATAATCGGTCAAGAACAGCGAAAGAACCTTTTTGCACCTTGAAATATAATCTTCATTGACCAGTGAAGCGATAAACTCCGACGAAATTTTCGGAAGCTTTGTCGGGACAAAAAGACCACCGTCTTTTGATATTCCGCGAGCGATCGCTTCGGCAGAAGTAACTTTAACGCTCTTGTCTCTTGTACTTGTATAAAGCATAAACATTCCTCCATGGATAACTACTTCTGATATGATATCATACTTTTTTATTTATGTAAAACGTTATCGAAAAAATTTTTTGAGTTTTTAAAAAATATTCGTTCCAACAGCTCAGTGTCAAATCCTTTGCTCAACAAAAACCGCCAAAGCGCATTGATTTGTTCAAGCGAGCTTAATTTATCGTCCATTACAGCTCCGTCAAAATCACTTCCGAAAGCGAGATTGTTTTCTCCGCCGAGGTCCAGAGCATGATAAATATGCTCATAAATCAACTCAAAAACATCACCATGACCCAAAAATTGCGGATAAAAACAAAGACCCAGCAGTCCGTTCGCCGAAAAAAGAGCTTTAATCCTGTCGTCATCAAGATTACGCCGATGATTACAAACAGCGGCGCAATTACTGTGACTTGCGATTGGCGGGAGCTTTGAAAGGTTTATGCAATCATAAAAGCCGGCACTGTTTAAATGAGAAACATCACAGAGGATATCAAAGCTTTGCATAACTTTTAAAGCTTCTTTGCCAAAATGAGTCAAGCCGCCTTCATCGGGCAACGATGAACCGAAGCCCAAAGCGTTTGCTCCGTTCCATGTCAAGGTAACGGCTCTCACGCCGCGCTGCGCCCAAAAAGATATTTTTTCGAGATCATCGCCGAATGCACTCGCATTTTCAAGAGTAAGCAAAGAGGAAAACCCCGGTCGTGAAAAGTTTAATACATATTCACGGTAGAAATCATAGTAGCTTTTCGCTTTCTTAAAAGCTGCTTTCGCATCGAGACCGTCGGGAAGCCAAATAGCAAAAGTTTGGGTATAATTATCGAAGCATAAAGCTTTTTGCGAAGTGATCGCCACGTCGGTTTTTCCGTTGGCAACAGCAGTAACAGTATCGCAATGAAGGTCAAAATAATCCATGATCATCACCAAAAGCCGAAAGATCGAAAGCGTTTGTTATATAGGAAAATTTGCAAACGCCGTTTTCGTTGTGCCAAACTTCAAAAACATCAAACCGCGGAGATTTTTGAACATTATGAGTTTGAAGGTAGCGCATGGCAGTAAGTATTATTTTTCTCTGTTTAAAAACATCCACTGCCTCTCTTGGTTGAGAAACGCTTTTTATGCTGCGTGCCTTGACTTCGACGAAAGCAATATTATAATCATCTTCGGCAATAATATCAATTTCGCCATAACGCGAATGATAATTTCTCGCCGTTATCGAATATCCTTTTTTCAGAAGCTCGCCACAGGCGAAGTCCTCGCCCGCTCTCCCCTTTTTCGTTTTATCCATTTTCTTTTCCAAAGAGCTTTTTCAAGAATGTGCGCCTGTGTTCGTCGCAGACTCCGTATTCGTCAATTTTTTCATAATGGAGCTTGGTTCCGTAGCCCTTGTGCTTTGCAAAACAGAATTGCGGAAATTTTTCGTCCAACTCCTTCATGTATCTGTCACGCGTAACTTTTGCGAGAATCGAAGCCGCGGCAATTGAGATACATTTTGAGTCACCCTTGACAATAGTTATTTCGTCAATATCAAGTCCGGGCTTTCTGTTTCCGTCAACCAAAGCGAGGTCCGGTTTAATTTCAAGCCCTTCAACGGCGCGTCGCATTGCAAGAAAAGTTGCCTGAAGAATATTGATTTCGTCAATTTCCTTTGCTGTTGCCATTGCAACAGAATATGCGAGCGCTTCTTTTTTTATTACATCAAAAAGCAAATCACGCTTTTTTTCGCTCAACTTTTTGGAATCGTTGATGCCATCAATATCACAACCGAGCGGCAAAATCACAGCAGCAGCGCAAACAGGGCCGCACAACGGTCCCCTTCCGGCTTCGTCAATTCCGCAAATCAACTTATATCCTTGTCGATAGAACTCTTTTTCTATTTCATAATCCATAACGGTATTCCTATCAAAAAGCGGCAGGAAAAAGACCTGCCGCAAAATTGGTTTTAAAATTGAAAATCAAAGAACCTTGCAGAAATTGAAGATCGAAGCGGGAAGTTCTTCCTTATCAGCCGAAACAGTAAAGATGAACTTCTTGTCCTGAGCTTCACCAAGCTCATAAACTTCTTCAAGGAATTTTGCAAGCTCGTTGTAATCCCTGCCACCGATTCTGAGCGTAGCGTCAACAAGTATGTCGGTAATATCGTGGTTACCGGCACACACGCCGGCAAGGAAACCATAGAAAGCCTGATAGCCCTTTATCTGAAAATCATCCGTAGCGATAAGACGCGCGCGGTAATCAATATCAAATGTTAATTTGGTTTCTTTTTCAACACAAACAACATTTCCTTTTGAAGTTTCGATAGCTTCGTTCAAACAGGTGATAAGGTGCTTTGTTTTTCCGGAGCCTTTGTGTCCTAAAATAAGAGAAATCATAAAATATCTCCTCCTTATATAATTTCCACTGTCCGTGGATTTTTACAATCCTATTGTATCACATTGAAAGTCTTTCTTCAAGTGTTTCTTTTTCTTTTTCATATCCGGGTTTTCCGAGAAGAGCAAACATATTCTTCTTATAGCTTTCAACGCCCGGCTGATCGAACGGATTAATTCCCAGAACGTAGCCGGAAATTGCACAGGCTTTTTCGAGGAAATAGATGAGATAACCGAGGTTTTCTTCGTTCATTTCGTCAACTCTGAGAACAACGTTGGGAACGCCGCCGTCGTTGTGAGCAAGAACAGTACCTTCAAAAGCCTTTCTGTTAACGAAAGCCATAGACTTACCGGCGAGGAAATTGAGACCGTCAATGTTTCCGTCCTGTTCTTCAATAATGATCTCACGTTGAGGTTTTGAAAAATCAACAACGGTTTCAAACATCAGTCGCTCACCCTGTTGAATGTACTGACCGAGCGAATGAAGATCGGTCGAAAAGACGGCCGACGTCGGGAAAAGACCCTTTCCTTCCTTGCCTTCGCTTTCACCGAAAAGCTGTTTTATCCATTCGTTCATCATGGTAAAACAAGGTTCATACGAAACGAACATCTCCGTGCACTTGCCCTGTTGATAAAGGGCGTTTCTTATTGCAACGTACTTATAGCAATCGTTTTCGTCAATCGAATCCGACATAAGAGCGGTTCTCGCTTTTGCGGCGCCGGACATAAGTGCATCAATATCTATTCCCGCGGCGGCAATCGGAAGCAAACCAACAGCCGTAAGAACAGAATATCTTCCGCCGACATCATCGGGAACGACAAAGGTTTCGTAACCTTCGCGGTCAGCAAGAGATTTCAGCGTTCCTTTCGCCTTGTCAGTCGTAACATATATTCTTTCGGCAGCGCCCTTTTCGCCGTATTTGTTGATAAGCATTTCGCGGAAAATTCTGAACGCAATTGCGGGTTCGGTCGTTGTGCCGGATTTTGAAATTACGTTAACGGAAAAGTCCTTGCCTTCGCAAATTTCAACAAGCTCCGAAAGTGCGGTCGAACTGATGCTGTTACCCGAAAAATAAATAGCGGGAGTGCCTTTTCTCAGAACATTGTAATTTTGAGATTTAATAAATTCCACAACAGCTCGCGCGCCGAGATATGAACCGCCTATGCCGATAACGATGAGTATATCGCTGTTTGAAGCGATTTTTTTTGCGGCAGATTTAATTCTTGAAAATTCGTCCTTATCGTAATCAACAGGCAAATCTACCCAGCCGGTAAAATCACTGCCCGCTCCGTTTTTTTCGTGAAGCTGAGCGTGCGCGTTCTTGATTTTGTCTGAATATGCGTTTATCTGAGCATCCGTTAAAAAAGAGGAAACGTATTTTTCGATTAACTTAACTGACATTTCTATTCCTCCATGCTTTGGAAAAAAGTGTTGTTTGCAATTGTAGTACATTTGGCGATTTTTGTCAAGCTTTTACTATTCACGCGGCGGAAGATTTCTTCGGCGCGCTTTCAATCGTATCGTTTTGTCGTTCAAAAGGTTCCATTACGCGTTTGCTTAACGAGGATATAAGACGTTTCATCATATCGAAAAGAGTTGTTCTTTTTATTTCAACGGGTGAAACTATATTGCAACTTGTAACTGTTTTTCCGTCTATAACGAAATTGATGGTTCCCAAAATCTGTCCCTTTTCAACCGGCGCTTCTACGGAAACCGCCAAATTAATTTCAGCTTGCAAATTGCCCGCTTTCCCGGATTCAAGTGTTATCGGAAGAACAGTTTCAACCGTTGGATGAATCACCGTTTCAAGACCTTTGATTACCGACACATCCGTTATAAGACTTTCGTCATACTTTGGCGTAACAGTCTCATAATTTGCAAAGCCCCAGTTTAAAAGCTTTTTTGCGCCTTCGAATCTGTCGGTACTGTTTTCGGCGCCGAGAACGACAGCCACAAGATGGAGATCGTTTCTCATCGCGCTGGCGCTGATACAATGCCCGGCTTTTGATGTTGTTCCGGTTTTCAACCCGGTAGTTCCCTTGTAAAAACGAACGAGCTTATTGGTGTTAACGAGTTCGGTTGCGCCGGAACGAAGTTCATCCATCCAAACAGTTGTATATTTTTGAATCCGCTCGTGTTTCAAAAGCTCGCAGGACATCAGTGCTATATCATAAGCAGTCGTCAGATGTTCGGTCGTGTCATCATCAAGCCCCGTGCAGTTAACAAAGTTTGTGTTCTTCATTCCAAGCTCTTTCGCCTTTTGGTTCATGAGCTTGACAAACCCTTCTTCGCTACCCGCAACGTGCTCTGCCAATGCAGTGCAGGCGTCATTTGCACTGCCGATCGCAGAAGCGCGTAACAATTCATCAACGGTCATCGTTTCGCCTTCCTTCAGCCAGATTTGCGAGCCACCCTTTCCGGCTGCTTCCGGTCCGGCGGTGACTTTCTCTTCTGTTGACAATTCCCCACTGTCAATTCGTTCAATGACCAGTAACAATGTCATTATTTTTGTCACCGAAGCCGGATACAGTTTTTCATTTTCGTTTTCGGCAAGCAGCAACTCGCCACTTGAAACGTCCATCAGTACATAACTTTTAGCCTTGATTTCAAGCGAATCATTTTCCCCCGCCGCCGATATTACAAGAGATACGATCAATAATATCATGCAAAGCAAAAAGGAAATTATACGTTTCATTTTGTCATCACCTCACAATTATATATGACAAATGCAGCAAAAATAAAACAAAAAAATATTGAATTACAAGCGCCGATGTTTTATAATAAACGAACGAGTTTGTTTCACCTGTGAGGTTTAATATGAAAGTTGCTTTTTATACACTCGGCTGCAAAGTCAATCAATATGAAAGTCAGTCGATGAGTGAGCTGTTGAAAAAATTCGGATATGAAACAGTCAACAAAAACGAAATTGCCGATGTTTATATAATCAATTCCTGTACCGTTACGGCGGAATCTGACAGAAAAACAAGGCAGGCTGTTCGCAGATTTAAAAGAAAAGCTCCGAATTCCGCTGTTGTTTTGACCGGTTGTATGCCGCAGGCTTATCCCGAAGCGGCAGCAGAACTTCAAGAAGCGGATATTATTATCGGCAACAAAAACAACAACGAACTCCCTTCGATACTCGAAAATTATTTTAGAGACAGAGCCAAGGTCAACATGGTTTCAAAGCACGAAAACGGCGATGCTTTTCCGCCTTGCTCCATCTCTTCCTTTGACGAACGGACTCGCGCTTACGTCAAAATTGAGGACGGTTGCAACAGGTTTTGTTCATATTGCATTATTCCATATTCGCGCGGTCGCGTGCGTTCAAAGCCGCTTTTTGAACTCAAGACCGAACTTCAAAATCTTGCTGCCGGCGGATACAGGGAAGTTGTCCTGGTCGGCATTAATCTTTCGGCTTACGGACGAGATATCGGCTGTGATTTTTGCGATGCGGTTGAGCTCGCTTGCAACATTCCGGGCATTGAGCGTGTTCGACTCGGTTCACTCGAACCCGACCATTTGACCGAAAGCGTTGTTGAAAGACTTTCAAAATGTAAAAAACTTTGTCCGCAGTTTCATATTTCTCTTCAAAGCGGTTGCGACAGAACATTAAAAAACATGAATCGTCACTACACATCGAATGATTATAATAATCTTTGCAACTCGCTGCGTACACATTTTAAAGACTGTGCTCTCACCACGGATATAATGGTCGGATTTTGCGGTGAAACCGATGAAGACTTTAATGAAAGCTTATCCTTTGTCAAGAAAATCGGATTTGAAAAAGTTCACGTTTTTCCCTATTCTGTCAGAAAAGGAACAAAAGCCGAAAAAATGGATGGGCATCTGCCAAAGTTCGTTAAAGAACAGCGTGCCGCCGTCATGATAGCCGAATGCGAAAAAATTCGCAGGAATTATCTTCAAAGTCAAATCGGCAAAACGGTCAGCGTCCTTTTTGAAAGCAAAGAGAAGGACGGAGCCATGCTTGGACACACGCCGAATTACACACCGGTAAGAGTTAAAACACAGTCTGACGTTGAAACAAAAATAGTGAACGTAAAAATAACCGGCACAGGCGACGATTGCTGTACCGGAGAAATTGTTGAATAATTTTAAATTACTGTTATCGGGGTTGTTTGCTCACGCGAACAACCCGATATTTTTTTCGAAAACATTGAAAAGCGATCGGTGCACTTACATTCAAGGGCATAAAGCGACTTCGCTTCATCGTTAAGTTTATCCGCCTCAGATTTCTTCGTTATCACAGGCAAGGCGGGCTCTCGCTCACGAATAATTTCAAAACCGGCTTTGTTTGCAGCCAGAACTTTGATATACGGCGGTGTACCTTCGGCAATTGCAGCCGGAATTTTTAAATATGAAAGCATCACTGCGCGCCTGACGGCCGAATTGGTTATGTTTTTTGTTTTAACATCGCCGAGCAGCTGATTGACCGTTTGGGCATTTCTTGATTTCGCAAAAATCCTTTCAGCAAGTCCGTTTTCATCGGGAACACAGCGTTTAATTTCACGAAGTTCCATGTCTCGAAGCGCAGCTAATATTACCTTGTCCGCGTTATCCGTTTTGCACGGGAACAAACAATCCCTTTCACGTTCGAAAAGCTCAGCATAAATTTCGGTCGGTATGTATGGGGAAATCGACTCTGCGCGTTCCAATATGCGCAAAGCACTCGCACTCGAAAACTGTCCGTCCGCCGGCGCAATATCGCCGTGACCGGAAGCGATTCTTCTAATCGGAAGAAGCTCAAAAGAAGCGGCAAGACGTTCTCTTTGCCTAATATATTCAACAGCAAGCGTATTATTCGGAGACACAAGTACATTTCCGATATCATCTCCGAAAATTTTGCCGACCGCTGTTTGGAGCGCTTCGGGATAACCCTTTCCGGAAGAAGTCAGTTTTTTCAACTCGGCGGTAATAAGCGGTGAATCGACAGCAGCGGCGGCAGCGACAAGAAGGTTAACGTCATCCGTTTCGCAGCCAAACGACAGGCAATCAATGTTTAAAGAGGAAAGAATGGCAACTCCGCCGCGCGCAAAGCTTTCGGCAGCCGAACACGCCCACGGCGTCGGAATTTCAACAACAAGGTCTGCACCGCAAAGAACGGCAGCTTTAGCTCTAACCCACTTGTCCGCAATGGCGCAATCGCCCCGCTGAACAAAATTTCCGCTCATGGCGCAAACGATGTGTGTTATTCCGCTTTCGCGCATTTTATTCAAATGATATTTATGTCCGTTATGAAACGGATTATATTCGCAAATTACGCCTCCGACTTTCATCTTATCACCTCACTGATGTTAATTTTATTGATTTTAATTCATTTGTCAAGAAAAAGCTGCAAAGAGCTTTGTGCTCAATGCAGCTTTTTTCATTCAGTTGGTCTTCGGCTGAAAAGATTGGCAATCGACACAGTCGCACGCCTTCGGATCAGCTTCATGCGCTCCAATCGAAACGTGATCAAGAGTGCAATAATCTTCCGACTTGCAGTGATGGGCACACTTTTCAACAGTGCAACCGATAGCCTTGTTGGCATTTGAACAACAGCTCATGGTTCATTCCACCTTTTAAAATATATAAGCCCGAACAGCCAAAACGCTGTTCGGGCTTACCTTATTCTTTTCTCAAACTAGCAAAATTATTCAAGCCTTGCCCCAACTGCCGAGACTTTTAAAGTTTTGATAAATCTTATCAAAAACAGATACAAAGCTGTGAATAAGATTTCTGAGCATTTTAACAAAGGTCTGCCAAATCGTATCCTTGGCTTCGGAAATGTTCGTGATGAAGAAATTGGCGAGCATCGGAACCATGTCGTTAAGTCTTCCGCAGAAAATTCCGCCAACAATAGTTATAAGTCTTTCCTTTTCAACATCGGTCAAAACAGTGTTTGCGGAGATATCGGCTTTAAGGTTTTCAATAACCTCAGGGTTAGAGCCGTTCTTTCCGACAAGGTTGAGGTATATAATAACATAAAGGAAGAGTTCGGTCTTTGTTTCGGCGAGAGCAAATCTTCGACTCGGCGGAGTGATAAACTGAAGCTTCGTTTCGTCTGTCGGATCGTTATCATTAAAAATAAGGTTCAACAAGCCCTTGAAGGTCATAAGTTCTTCGGGGTCAATCATTCCGGCGTTTATCTTCAAACGGAAGATAGCCTTAACCGCATCGGAGAGATAAGTTGAATAAGTTCTCGAAAACGCCCAAACAACATCAAGAAGATAGTTAACGGGACCCTGATTCATGAGAGAATTAATAATAGCCTTCAAAAGAAGTCTCGCAACGATCTTTCCGTTGTAAATATCTCTGTCGGGAACGGGGAAACTGCTGAGTTGAACACCGAGAGTGTAAATAAGAGGTTTAAAGTTAACGCTGCGATTGTCACACCAGTTCTTTTGAATAAGGTCGGTAAGACCGCTCTTTTCGGCTATGGTGTCATAAAATTCGTCTTCATCATCTTCGGCAAGACCGTAGGTGAAACCGATGTACTGATCAACATAGTTGGGATAAAGCAGATGACCGATGAAATTGCAAAGCAGAGTTGCGTTTTCGTTCGTGAAAAGCTGACCGTCGCCATAATGCTTTGTGAGCATATTAGTGAGGCAAACATTAAGGTTTCCGCAAGCAAGAGTCATGTCGTTGTAAACGGTATCGGTTTTAAGCTTACCGCCGCAATTCGGACAAACATTGTCGGTGACTGTATTCGCGGCAAAAGCTTTTTCACAGTCAGAGCAATAGGGATCAGAGGAAGTCGGAAGCATGGACCAGAGGAACTTTTCTTCGCTGTTATAAAGAAAATCGAGCGAAAGACCGTACATATAAACGTCGTCGGCCGTACCACTGGTAACAAGCTGTTCCATGTCATACTTTCCTTCGTTTTTATACTTGTCGGGTATTGAGCTTTCGTCAAAAGTATAGTTCTGCAAAGCAGAGCTGAAGTCTTTTTCGTCAACGAGGTCCGAAAGCGAAAAGTCGAAATTGAGGTTAACCTTGGTGCCGCTTTCGTCGGCAGCGAGAGCCACAACACCAAACGAGGAGAAAACAAGAATAACTGACAAAACAACGCAAAGTAATTTTTTCATATAAACAACTCCTTTTTGCAATATTACGAGTATTCGTGTTCATGATTAGTTTAACATTTTATCTTGATAATGTCAACAATTATTATCTCCATATCTTATTTTTTTCGTTGTTTTTACTGAATTTTTGTTGCATAGCAAAAGAAAAAATGATAGAATAATAGCACAGAAAACATTGACACCGATTTGAGAAAGGAGCGTCAAACATGAGAATCATAACAATCAGCCGTGAGTTCGGCTCCGGCGGCAGGGAAATCGGCAAAAGGCTCGCCGACGAACTCGGAATAGCTTATTACGACAAAGAAATCATCACCGCTGTCGCAAAAAACAGCGAGCTCGATGAAGGCTATGTTGAAAGAATACTCGAAAAAGATATTCCGAGAACTTTTCCGTTGTCGTTCGGTCATTCGTTTGCGTTTGTGGATTTTTCGCAACAAAATTACACAAAAGCTCTTGTTGCACAGCAAAGTTTTATTATCCAGCTTGTGCGAAAGGGCGAAGACTTTGTTATTGTCGGTCGAAGCGCGGATGTTATTTTGAGCGAATACTCCCCTCTTAACATCTTTGTTCATGCCGATATCGACTCAAAAATTGATCGTTGTATCGACCGCGCTCCCGAAGACGAAGAGCTTACGCGGCGCGAATACGAGAAAAAAATCAAACAAATTGATATGTCGCGCGCAAGACACAGAAGTCTCCTTGCGGACACACCGTGGGGCAAAAAAGAAAGCTATCACCTTTGTGTTAACACAAGCGGAAAAGAAATCAAAAAGCTCGTTCCCGGCGTTGCCGCTTTTGCAAAAGCTTGGTTCGGCGAATAATAACAATAATATATCAACGGAGCTGTAAAGAAACTTATCTTACAGCTCCGTTCTTATTTACCCGGAAAAAGCCAGCATTACTAAATTGTAATGGAAACGTCAACCAAAATATGCTAAAATAACCTTGAGGTGACAGATATGGATATACTTCTTCTCGAAGACGACGAAGCCATCGGAATCGGTCTTAAATATTCACTCGAAAACGAAGGGTACTATGTAACGATTGTAAAAACCGTCCGCGACGCGTTCGAGATAATCGAAAGCAAAACTTTTTCGCTTTACATACTAGACATAAATCTCCCGGACGGCAATGGGTACGATGTATGCAAAAAAATCAGAGAGCTCGGCAGTTTTCCGATTATATTTTTAACGGCATACGACGATGAAGTCAATGTTGTCATGGGGCTCGAACTCGGCGCAGACGATTACATTGCAAAACCTTTCAGAGTGCGTGAGCTTGTTGCGAGAATAAAGAATGTTATGCGCCGATGTTCAAACGAAAAAAGCGATCAAAACGTAAAGCTCGATGACATCAACGTTAACATCGCTCAGGCAAAGGTCTTAAAAAACGGCGAAGAAATTGTTCTGACCGCAATGGAATATCGTTTGCTTCTGACCTTTCTGAACAACCGCGGAATTGTTTTAACGCGAAACAAACTGCTTGAAGAGATTTGGGACGTTGACGGCGACTTTGTTAACGACAACACACTGACGGTTTATATAAAACGGTTAAGAGATAAAATTGAAAGGGATCCCGCAAATCCGAACATCATCAAAACTGTTCGCGGCATGGGATATGTGATTGAAAAATGAACGACAAAAAATTCAGGCACGTTTTGATTTTTCTGATCTTTATTACACTTTTGATTTCAACTGTTTCTTTTTTCTTCGGTTTGATTCCGGGCGCGTTGTGCTTGCTTTCCGGCACAATATCAACGCTGACATTTTTAATTTTCACAAAAAACAGACACCGTCAATTAAGCGAGCTGAACGATTATCTGGCTCTTATCTGCTCGGGAAATCTGAGTCTTGATCTGCCGTCAAACAGCGAAGGCGAGCTTTCCGTTCTTCGAAACAATTTATACAAGGTTATTACAATGTTGCGCTTCCAAAACGAGCAGTTGGAAAAAGACAAATTATATCTTGCGGATTCTATGACAGATATTTCGCACCAGTTAAAGACTCCGTTGACATCAATGATGGTCATGAGTGACATTCTCAAAGACGAGCAATCTGCGGAAAAGAGAAAAGACTTTGTTGACATAATTCAAAACCAGCTTGAAAAAATGCGCTGGTTAATTCAAACGCTCTTGAAACTTTCAAAGCTCGATGCAGGAACGATAATATTAAAAAAGGAAAAACTTTCGGCATATGACATTATTACGGAAAGCTTAAAGCCCTTTCTTGTCAATCTCGATATACGCGAAATCACTCTTGAACGCAACGACAGCGATTTCACTTTTTGGGGCGATAAAAGTTGGATAACGGAAGCGATTGAAAACATTATCAAAAACTCAATCGAATACACACCGTGCGCCGGAAAAATCGTTATTGACCTAAAAAGCACTTCTCTTTTCGGCGTGATATCAATAACGGATAACGGCTGCGGAATAGACGAAGAAGATATTCGACATATTTTTGAACGTTTTTATCGCGGAAAAAACACATCGGCAGACAGCGTTGGGATAGGTTTGCCGCTTTCAAACGCAATCATTCAAGGCCACAACGGGAAGATCACGGTTGAAAGCGCCGCAGAAAAAGGAACAACATTCTCAATCTTTTTGCCCCTGTATTCCGACTGACAAATTACATGTTTGTTATTTAAAAGTCACCGAAATGTAAGTTTAAAGGATTATTATCGGTTCATCAATTCAGAAAGGGGCAATCCTATGAAAATTCTTGAAATTAACAGTCTTTGCAAAACTTACGGAAACGGAGAGACGAGCGTCAAAGCGCTTGACAACGTATCTTTCAGCGTTGAAAAGGGCGAATTTGTTGCAATCATCGGTCCGTCCGGTTCGGGAAAGTCAACATTGCTTCATATTCTCGGCGGTGTTGACACCCCGACAAGCGGAAGTGTTGTCATTGACGGAACGGATATTTCTCAATTGGACGAAACGGCTTTGGCGATTTTTCGCCGAAGACAGATCGGACTCATTTATCAATTTTACAACTTAATACCTATTCTGACTGTTGAAGAGAACATGACGTTGCCGCTGCTGCTTGACGGAAAGAAACCGGACAAAGCTCTTCTTGAAAATCTGACGGAAACACTCGGCCTTTCAAAAAGGCTCAAATTCCTTCCGAATCAACTTTCGGGAGGTCAACAGCAGCGCGTTTCAATCGGACGAGCTTTGATTAACAACCCGGCTTTGATGCTTGCGGACGAGCCGACCGGCAATCTCGACAGCAGGAACAGCCACGAAATTATTTCGCTTCTGCGTCGGTTCAACCGCGAAAACGGACAAACCGTTATCATTATCACACACGATGAAAACATCGCTCTTTCTGCGGATAGAACCATAGCGCTTGTCGATGGCAAAATTATCAAAGATGGGGTGAACAGTAAATGAACATCGTTAACAAGTTGACCCTCCGCCACCTGAAGGAAAACAAAAGCAGATCAATTATTACAACGCTTGGAATTTGTGTCTCCGTTGCAATGATAACCGCCGTTTTCGTAGCAGGTTTTTCGCTCGTAAATCTGCTTGGCGAATTGTCGGTTTTTCAAAGCGGTTATTGGCACGCAGAATCGGACGTTGCAACCGAAAAGAGCATTGCTCTTTTGAAAAGCGATGACAGAATCGATAAAATCGGTTTTTGGATAGAAAACAACGAATATTATATTTTCGACGAAAACAAAGTTGTAAAAGGATTTCTTTGCGCAACCTTTGACAAAAATCTCTTCGAAATGAAAAAACAAGCTTCTCTTGAAGGCAGACTGCCGACAAACAAAAGCGAAATTATCATCTCAAGAAAAGCACTTAATAAATATTATCCGTCTCTTTCGCTCGGCAGCAAAATCACGCTGACATCCGCAAAAGGAAAAGTCAAAGACGACAATACAGTCTATTACACAGACAAACAAGACTCAACTTTCACAATAGTCGGCATTCTTGAAGAAAACAACGCAACCCAGGGATATGATTTCATCAAGATCGGTTTTGAGTCCGATATTGCTGCCTGCATTGAAAAAAACGGAGAAATTCAAACATATTTCACTTTGAAAGACCCCGGATATACGAGTGGGAAGTTACTTAAAGAAATCGCAAAAGATTATGACCTCGGTTCTTTTTCCGGCAGTTTCACGATTAACAAAGATCTTTTGATTTCATATTTTTCCATCGAGTCAGACAGCTTTGTTTTTGTAACGCTCTTGCCGCTTTGTCTTGTCTGTCTTTTGATCATCATGTTTGCTTCGGTGCTTCTCATATATAATGCTTTCGGAATGTCACTTTCCGAAAGAGTGCGTTATCTCGGTATGCTTTCAAGCGTTGGCGCAACAAAAAGGCAAAAAAGAAACTCCGTTTATTATGAAGGTCTTTTGCTCGGAGCGATCGGAATACCGATAGGACTTATTGCCGGTATTGCCGGAATATCCATAACGTTGCATTTTGTCGGCGACAAGATCATCTCCTCCGGAATACTCAGCGAAGCGGCAAAGAACGCCGGGATGAAATTCAAGACCATTGTTTCGCCTATAGCGATAGTTCTTATCGTTCTGTTCAGTGCTATTACAATTTTCATCTCGCTGTATATACCGGCAAAAAAAGCTTCGAAAATTACTCCCATTGATGCAATACGTCAAAAAAGCGATTATAAGCTCAACGCAAAAAAGATAAAGACTTCACGTCTTGTTCGTTTAGTATTCGGCTATGAGGGCGTCCTTGCAAAAAAGAGTTTAAAGAGAAACGGAAGAAAAACGCGCATGATCACGGCGTCTATCGCCCTTTCTTTGATTCTCTTCCTGACGGTAAATTATTTTTGTCAAATGCTCGTTCAGTCAGGCAGCTACAGCCTCAACATCCCCTATCAGGTAACTGCATCGACCGACTTCGAACACATTGAAGAAACAAAAGAAACAATCGAAAACACAGATGGTGTTGATCGTTTCTACCCCATAAACTATCTGCTTTTGGCATATTCCGAAGAAGAAAGAATCGAATACAACGAAGATTACAGCTTTTTTAACGATGAAAGCAATTACACCAAAGCGTATAAATCAGTCGCCGATTCGTTAATTCTTGCGTATTACTTCGGCATAGACGACGAAGACTTCAATTCGCTTTGCGAAAGCAACAATATTGACCCGTCCGATTATTACGGTCAAAACGAATTGAAATATCTGATAATGGATGACCTTTTGCGAGACAACAGCAATCCCGAGGTTTTTGACCCATCCGTCAAAGGCAAACAAATAAGCAAAAAATATACTTTTGACGAAGAGTCTTATTATTTGAATTTCTCAATTGGTGAAGTAATAAAATACAGCTCAAGCAACTACGCTTGCAATCTTTCACCAAAAGGTTCCGTTGCTCTCTTTGCACCCGAAAGTGAATTTTTGAAATACATTAAAGATTTTGAGAAAGAAACCCAATGCACTATTACTCAACCAGATTATCAATTCGGAATCGAAACAAAAGAACATGACCGGGTTTTTGATTCGCTCGACGGTATGGCTTATATCTATGCCGAAGATTACGCTCAAAACATGCAGATGATAAACAGTATGCTCTTTGCGGTTCAGGTCTTTGTTTACGGCTTTATCGTTCTTATAACGATGATCGCGATAGCAAACATAATAAACACGATTTCGACCGGAATAGCAATGAGACGCAAGGAGTTTGCAATGTTAAAATCTGTCGGAACAACACCCAAGGGATTCAACAAGATGGTCTGCCTCGAAAGCTTCTTTTACGGCGCAAATTCAATACTTATTGCCTATCCGATAAGCATTGCTCTCAGCTACGCGATGAATCGCATTGTCGGAGAAAGCGCAATACCGTTCTCTTTGAATATTTGGATGTATATTTCCGCCGCCGCTGTTGTATTTTTGATTGTTGCTTTTTCGATGCTTTATTCGGTCAAAATGCTGAAAAACGATTCAATCGTTGAAACGCTTAAAACCGAGATCAGTTAAAGCTTTACTACGTTGTTTCTATATTGAAAAACAGCCGCTAAAAAACAACAAGACACTGCGTTTTCGCCAAAAGAAAGTGCAGTGTCTTTTATTGGTAAATTGAAGCCTTGTCAAGTGAAAGACGAACTATAATTGTCGGTTCGGTAATTACTCAATGCCTTTGAGAGCATCGAGTTCTTTACGGTCAACACGAATTTGAGAGTCCTTAATAAGCTTGACCTGCTTTCGATCAATAACGAGCGGCGCAGCATCGGGTCTTGAATCGAGTCTTATTTTTAAAATTCCGGTAAGGAGATTAAAATCAACAACTGTTCCGCGACCGTCCGGAGTGTCAACAACAGCGCCGTTCTTCGGCGTAACACGCAAAAGGTGTTCGTAGGCGTCCTGCTCGTATTTAAGGCAGCACATCAATCTTCCGCAGGTTCCGCTGATTTTTACAGGGCTGAGAGAAAGCCCCTGTTCTTTTGCCATTTTTACGGATACGGGTTGAAACTCACCGAGGAACGAATTGCAACAAAACGGGCGACCGCAAACGCCAAGACCGCCAACCATTTTCGACTCGTCCCTGACGCCGATTTGGCGAAGCTCGATTCGCGTTCTGAAAACCGAAGCGAGGTCTTTCACGAGCTCTCTGAAATCAACTCGGCCGTCAGCGGTGAAATAAAACAAGATTTTGTTTCTGTCAAGGGTATATTCAACATCAACGAGCTTCATATCAAGTTGATGAGCTTCGATTTTTTTGAGGCAAATATCAAAAGCAGCCTTGCTTTTTTCTTTGTTCTCGGCAACGGTTCTAAGGTCGCGTTCGTTGGCTTTACGAATGACCGGTTTGAGTTCAGAGGTTATCTCGTCATCAGGTATCATCCTGTCCGAAAAAGTAACCTCGCCACATTCAAGTCCGCGTGTAGTTTCGACAATAACCCTGTCTCCGACTTCAAGTTTGAGACCGTTCGGGTCAAAGTAATAGATTTTTCCAACGTTTTTAAATCTTACGCCGGCAACCTTTATCATAAAACTGTCATTCCTTTCTGCTTTGGCGATCGCGATCGGCGATTGCCTTTTTGCCCTTTTACGGCTTTTTTACAGTGGGTGGCAGATCAACTGTTTTTGATCCGATAAAAAACGCTACTGAGCCTTGTTATTGTAAGGTTATAATTCGCAGCTCGTTCAGTAGCTTCGATAAGCTTTTTTGTTTCTTCAATAAGGTTAATGAGCTTTTTGGGAGTAAAAGCAGCGGAAAGCTTTTGCGCAATTTCGCCGCTGTTTGAAAGCGAGTCCGTTTTTACAAGTGCATCGCGAAAAATATAAATAAGGCACGGCAACACAGCCTTGAACAAATCTTTATCTTTTGTGAACGCGGAGGTTTCTTTCAAAAACTCAAACTCGTTTGAAAGACAAAAAGTTTGAAGCAATTTTTGCGCGCATTCAAACGCAACCGAATCTTTTTCGGATGTTGAATTTATACCTTCCTCCTGCGAGAGCAAAAACGCACTCGCGCGCGAAGTTATGGTTTCAAGCATAGCTGTTCTCGAAGGGCAGGTAAGAATGATAGTAACGTGCTTCGCCGGTTCTTCAAAAATTTTCAAAAGGGCGTTTTGCGCTTGCGGATTCATAAACTGAGCCTCGCTGATGATAAAGATGGTTTTTTCTCCATCGTTCGGCATGAGCATGGCTTTTTCGCGTATACTGCGCACATCATCAACTTTAATGGCAGTTGCGGAGTCTTCCTTTTGAAACAGATATACATCGGGATGATTTCCGCTTTTGACTTTTTTGCAGGAACTACAGACACCGCACGGTTTGTTTTCTCCGATGCAAACAAGAGCTTCGGCAATTTTCAAAGCAGTTTTGAGCCTGATATCGGAATCGGCGCCTTCAAGTATCACGGCGTGAGGAAAAGTACCGGCGTTAATACTCGCCGAAAGCTTTTCTTTACACACTGTGTCAAAGTTAATATTTTCAAACACAGCGTCACCTCCGGAATATTGATTGGCACATATCACAAAGAGACATTATACAGCAAAACGCCGAAAAAAACAATAGTTATTTCGGCGTTTTTGACAGACTGTTAAATTGAATTGCAAGGTCAATATCAATTGGTCTGTTTAGGAAAACAGGTTCTTGATTTTTTCAAACAAGTCGCGGAAGAATTGGGCAATTCTGTTAAAGAAAGCAACGAATGCATTTGTTTTTTCGCCGTCTTCGCCTTCTTTCCATTGCGCGTAAAGAACGGTTATTTCATCTTTAAGGGCAAGGTTATCACCGGGTGTGTAATCAGTACCGCTTCCGTCCTTGGCTGTGTTCCAACCGGCGAAAGAGAGCTCGGAACTTGAAGGTGTAAAACAATTCTTCTTGACAGTAAGGTTCTCTCCAACAGAAGCGATATTTTCGTTAAACATAATTCCCGATCCGCCGTTAGCGTCGTAATAAAGCATTGCTCCCTGAGCACCGAGACCTTTTGAAAGCGAAGCTGTTCTCTTTTCGAGGAAAGCGACAAGCGCCAAGACGCTGTCATCGAACGAGCCGATGGCGGCCTTGTTTTGCCAGTCCTGCTCTCGAGGCCAACGCTGCATATCCATAATTGCCGACGAACGAATTTCAGAAGCGAGAGAACGAATATATGAAGCGCTGTTTTCTCCGAGGTTCGGAAGAAAGCTTTCTTTCCAGATCTTTTTGGCTTCCGCAACAAAATCACCGTGCCTGCAAAGAGCGGCAAAAATTGTGTTAAGCTCATTGCCCGATGGATTGGAATCGGCAGCAATCGACATAATACCGACAAACCATTTTGAGGTGTCAAAAGGCGAAACGCCGTTTCTTATCTCTTCCCAGGAACCGAGAGAAGAATCAAAATCCCAAACCGGAGACGCAACCAATTTGTCTGAACCCGAATCTTTGCAAAAGAAGCAACTCGAAAGCCCGGCATCGACATCCATAGTCAATTCTTCAATAATATACATTTTCACGAGCGAATCGAGGTCAACATAATCGGTGTAGTGCTTTCCGAGAGAATTAATTCCGTTTTCCGAGTATACGGCTGACTCAAATTCCTGCCAAAAAGAGCTTATATACTCAACCTCGGCTTTTGAAGCGTATTCGGGGCTTTTAATGACAACCGCCTGACCGCGCTTAGTAACGAAGCCCGAAACCTCTTTGGCATATCGGTTATTCGCTTCGCTGGCAAACTCGAGCTCAAGAAGATAGCCGCCGCTAATATCCTGCGGATCGTTTGGAATTTGAACATATTTTATTGAGTCCGCAGCAGTTCCGTTAATATTTCCGAGAACCGAAAGCGACTTGAGATCAAGATCGGGATTCGCTTCTTCATTGAGCTTTTCGAGATCGGTAATATCAACCCTGCTGCTTCCGGGTTCAACGCATTCACAAAGAAGATAATTGCCCTGATACTCACCGTTAATATAGAGATCGACGTGTTTTGAAGAAGCTGTATACTTTAAACCGACATTGTCGGCAAGATTATAAGCAAAGGAGTTTCGAAGCAGAGAAGTGTCGTAATATGACGCTATAAGGCTCCATTTTTTCGCTTTTCCCATTCCGAAAAGGTCGGTCTTTTTCTCAAATTTAATGTTGTATGGCTTTTTGGAATAGAGCCACGTTATATTTCCGCGACCTTTAATATAGGACAAGGCGGCGTCAACAACGACTTCATCGTCGTCGACTATTGCAATGGTCCCCTTTTCTTTGTGCGATTTATCTGCATGAATTGCGTCAAGCGAACCACTTTCGGTCTTTATGAACACTGACGGCACGTTTTTCGAAGAGAGGAAATGAACCTTGTAAGTTGCGTTCGCACACGTTAACACAGCGCTCGTTTTGCCGGCAAAAGCATCGGTAGCTTCGCCGCTGACAAGTTTCTTTTCTCCAACGCAAACATCACCGTTTGCTGAAAACCTAACAGTCACAGACGAAAGATCACTTCCGGCGGGAAGATAAAAATAATACCCACCGTCAGAGCTCTGCTTTTCCCAGTCGATAAAATATTCTTCGCCCTTATTCAACGGATCGATTGAAAAGGATTCAATTTTGCCTCTTTCGGCTGCGAACACCATGACCGAAAAACACGAAAGAACGAAAACAAAAGCAAGAACAGCAAAAATCATTCGTTTTAAATTTCTATGCATACTTTCACCTCATGATTAAATTTCAGATTAATGGTAGCACAAATAAATTGCAAGGTCAACAAATATTGAAAAATTTGTTAAGCTGAGGAGAGCCGAAAAAATCAAAGAACAAAATATTTTGAATAAACGAAAAGCGGGGCGGCAAAAATCAAAGTGAAAATCTTTTTTGAAAGGCAGGGTTGCCGATGACGAATATTGAGGATTTTTCGGGCGAAATGAAAAACTATTTTGAAACGCTTCCGAGGTTTCTTCGCAAAGGCATAATTAAAAGCGATATTGAAGTCAATTCACTGCAAGAGCTTCGTTCAATTTCAAAACGGCTTTGTCAAAAAGGCTTAAAGCAAAAACATTGATATTCCCGTCAGCATAATTCAAACGCTTTTTTCAATCGAAGCAGCATATCTTCGGCTTTGCTCATATCAAACCCGGCGCAGGACAAAAGGACTGTTCCGGGTTCGTTTTCGATTTGACGAACTTTAATTGAATGAGCGAGTGCTGCTTTGGCAACAGCCTGCGAATTTTGGGAAAGAAGCGACCGCGCCTTGATTAAATAAGCTGCTTCACAGCGCGAAAAAACCGCAACGCCGAAAAGAAGCTCATTGCCGAGTTCACACAGTCTTTCGCTTTTTTGAGTATAATTTTTTCGTTGGCGTTTGATTCTCGACAACAGATGTCCATCGGTTATATATTGGCAAAGGGCGATTTGTTCGGCCTTTGAAGCGGTCTGATTATAAAGAGCGGCGCGTTGCTTATAAACTCGCGAAAGATGCGGCGGCAAAACCATAAACCCGACACGGATTGACGGCAGGAGAAGGCGCGAAAAAGTTCCGATATAAACAACGTTTTCTCCGCCGTCGAGACCTTGAAGCGACATAACGGGATGATTGCCGTATCGAAACTCGCTTCCATAATCATCTTCGATAACAATACAGTTTTCGCGACGCGCATATTCAATAATCCTCGCCCGCTCGCTCATCGACAAAACACTACCGAAGCTGTCAACGTAAGACGGAGAAACATAAAGAAGCGAAACTCCGCTTTGACGCAACTCATCTTCATCAAAACCGTTTGAAATATTAATCGCCTCTTTTCCGTAGTCTTCAAAAACGGTTCTCCCTTTTGGAAAATCGAGCCCGAGGAAGGCGATTCTTTTTTCTTCCTTGAGAAGCACACAAAGAATCGAAAGTAAGCCCTGCGTTCCGGCTGAAACAACGATGCTTTCAGGCGAGCAAACTACGCCGCGTTGGGCTGCTATATACCGCGCTATCGCGGCACGCAAATCGGCTTCGCCGTTGCTTTGACCGTAAGAAAGCAGTCGTTCGTCCTGACGAAGAGCGCTTTTTACATAACGCCGCCAAAGAGCGAAGTCAAAGCTCTCTTTGTCTGCCGAAACCGTCACAAGATCATAAAGAGTTTTTTTTTGCTGTTCGATTTTTTCTGAAGAAAAACTGTTTTTGTTTTTCGGTTCATTGAGCAAAAGGTCGCAAACGAAATATCCACTCTGCGGTTTTGAGAGAATATACCCTTCGGCCGCAAGCAGTCCGTAAGCCGTTTCAACAGTTGTTCTGGAAAGCGAAAACTCCTGAGAGCAACGCCTCACGGACGGAAGTCTCGTTCCGGGCAAAAGCATACCGGAAAGTATCAACTTTTTATAATGGTCATAGAGTTCAAGATATTTTGACATTTTTCCACCAACTGTCCCTTTAAAAATTCTTGAATTTGGGTATTTTAATCACGACAATTTTTGTGTATATTATATCACGTAGTAAGAAAAAGTCAATATGAGGTGGTAAAATTGAAAGAAAAACAAAAAAACAACCTTAAATATCTTGTCCTCTCGGCACTGTTTGCCGCATTTACGGCAATTTTTATTACACTGTTTCACATTCCCTACGCTTCCACCGGATATATCCATCTCGGCGACGCGATAATCTATTTTGCAGCTGTCCTCTTGCCAACGCCTTACGCTGCACTTGCTGCCGCCGTTGGCGGAGCAATAGCCGACACGGCAAGCGGATATCTCGTATATGTCATTCCGACAATAATTGCAAAGTGTGCAATTTCCCTGCCTTTTACATCAAACGGAAAGAAGACGCTTTGCAAAAGGAACATAGCCGCTCTTGCCATTTCTGCCGCAGCCTCGGTATTGATATATGCGGCAGCAGAGTTTATTATAGGAATAACCGTTAACAATCTGCCGACGGGCGGTGCTTTTACCGCCGCAGCCGGTACTATAGTTCAAAACCTGATTCAAGCCGCAGGAAGCACGGTTCTGTTTTTGGCGCTCTCCCCCGCCATTGACAAAATCAAGCCGAAAATATCAAAGTGGTTTTTTGAATGATATAATAAATTTTGCTTTCAGGAGAAAAAATATGACAGATATTAAAATTCAAACCGAAAGAGTTATAAAAGAACTTGTTGAAAAAGCCGGGTTAAAAAAAGGTGACCTTTTAGTTGTCGGCTGTTCTTCAAGCGAAATAGTCGGCGAAACAATAGGAAAAGGCTCTTCGCTTGAAGCGGCGCAGGATGTTTTTGAAGGCATATATCCTTATCTCAAGGAAAGAGGAATTTATCTTGCCGCGCAATGTTGCGAGCACCTGAACCGCGCGTTGATCATTGAAAAGCAAGCAGCTGTCGAAAGAGGTTACGAAATAGTCTGCGTTGTTCCCAAGCCGAAAGCCGGCGGCAGTTTTGCAACGACTGCATACGAAAATTTTGAACAGCCGGTAGCCGTTGAAGAAATTCGCGCGGATGCCGGTCTGGATATCGGGCTCACTCTTATCGGAATGCACCTGAAACGTGTGGCTGTACCACTTAGGCTTTCTTTTGACAACATAGGTCAGGCGCACATTACTGCGGCAAGAACAAGACCGAAATTCATCGGCGGCGAACGCGCGCACTATGAATGAGGCTTGATTTATTTGAACAATATGGTATAATAAAGTTGTTCCGGCTTGCCGGTTCAACTTTATTTTTTTGGAGTAAAATATGCCTATCAAGATAAACGATAAGCTCCCCGCGAGAGAGAGCCTTGAAAAAGAGAATATTTTTGTAATGACCGAAACGAGAGCGAAAACGCAGGATATTCGTCCGCTTAAAATAGTAATACTCAACCTTATGCCAACGAAGGTCGCCACGGAAACACAACTGCTTCGTATGCTTTCCAACTCCCCTCTTCAAGTCGATGTTGAACTTTTGCAAACAGTCACCCACAAAGCTTCACATACGGACGAGCAACATATGCTTACCTTTTACAAAACTTTTGATGAAATCAAAAACAACAAATATGACGGCATGATCGTCACCGGTGCACCTGTTGAGCATCTGCGTTTTGAAGACGTTGATTATTGGCCGGAGCTTTGCGAAATTTTTGAATGGTCAAAAACAAATGTTTATTCAACAATGCATATATGTTGGGGAGCTCAAGCAGCGCTTTACTATCATTACGGAATTCCCAAGCACGATCTTCCCGAAAAAATGTTTGGCGTCTTTCCGCACAAGCCGCTCGATTTGTTCCATCCGATGCTTCGCGGTTTTGACGATACATATTTTGTTCCTCAATCGCGTCATACGGAAACCCGATTCGCCGATATTGCTCTTTGCAAGGATTTGCAAATAATATCATATTCGGAAATATCCGGAATACACCTGATATCCGATCTTGAATGCAGAAAGTTTTTTGCAACCGGTCATTCGGAATATGATGCGGACACACTCGCAAAAGAGTATTTTCGCGACAAAGAAAAGGGACTTGACATCAAGCTTCCGTATAATTACTTTCCCGATGATGACCCGACAAAACAGCCGCTTATGACCTGGCGCAATGTCGGCACGCTCATGTTCACAAACTGGTTGAATTACTTTGTCTATCAAAGAACACCGTACGATATCAGCAAAATATAAAAAAAGGAGTGTTTGCATGAACGACAGTAAAGTTTCGGCGAGAGCGCTCGTTACAGCTCGTTTCGCAATATTGCTCGTTTCAATATCAATGATAATCGTCGGGATCACTCATCAAGAACACCTTTCCGTTTTACAGAAAGCTGTCAGAATTTGCCTTGAATGCATCGGAATAGGTTAAAAGCAATGAAAAATAAACTTCAAAAAACACGTCACATAATACAGCTCATTGCGACCGCGCTATTCAACGGATATGCAGCCGGCTTTGCGAAAGGAAAGATTTTCACAGGAAAAACAAAACTCTTTTGCGTACCTGTTCTTAACTGTTACTCTTGCCCCGGAGCTTTAGGCTCATGTCCTATCGGAAGTTTACAAAACATTATCGGCGACAAAAAGTTTGGCTTTTCGTTTTATGTTCTCGGTTCTATCATGCTTTTCGGTGTTTTGCTTGGCAGAGCAAGTTGTTCGTTTCTTTGTCCGTTCGGTTTCTTGCAGGAATTGATTTATAAGCTGCCGTTAAGAAAGCTCAAAACCGACAGAAAACTTGACAAAGCGTTTCGCGCCCTCAAATACATCGTTCTCGCCATATTTGTTGTTGCGCTGCCTTTGCTTCTTCGTGATGATTACGGAACCTCTTCACCGTATTTTTGCAAGTGGATCTGTCCCGCCGGAACACTCGAGGGCGGACTGCCGTTGCTCATCGCAAACGAAGAATTGCGTTCGGCTGTCGGCGCATTGTTTTCTTGGAAAAGCGCCGTACTGATAGCCGTTATAATGCTTTCGATTTTCATCGAAAGGCCGTTTTGTAAGTATCTCTGTCCCCTCGGTGCAATCTACGGGTTGTTTAACCGAATAAGTTTTTTAAAGTTTCAAAGAGACACTGTCAGATGTACTGAATGTAAAAGTTGTGAACGCGCCTGCCCGATGCAGGTGGATATAATTAAAGACCTGAACAGCACCGAATGCATCCGCTGCGGAAAATGTATCTCCTCCTGCCCCGAAAGTGCAATTCAACTTCAGTCGCTCTTTTCAATAAAAAGGGCGGTGAAAAACGACAAAACCGACGCGAGTTAAATCTTCAATGAAAAACGTGTTCGGCAATTAATTTAATCCAATCAGTTAAATTTCGTTTTACTTTCAACTATTGACAAACATCCAAAACAAACGCTCGGATTAGGGGACGCACCCCATTCCGAGCGTTTTATATTATGAAAATCAAAAAAGTGTTCGCTTATTTATGCAACAATTGCAACTGCATCAAGAAATTGACTGTCGGTTTCGAGTTTGTTGGTTTTCGATTTTTGTTCGGAAACAGTATCGGGGGTTATGCCATCACCATTGAAAGTATTACTCTTGTAAGGTTTAATTACACCAACGGAAAGCGACACGGCGTTTCCGTCGGCCAGTTTGAAGACTTTTGGAACAAGAGCAACACCTTTCGTTGCAGTGCCAACCAGCTTTCCCTTGGAAAAGTCGCGCATATTGCAGGCAAAAAGCTCTGCCGCAGCGGAAGTCTTTTCGTTGATAAGCACAGCCATCGGAAGATTGATTTCGCCCGCCGTTGTTGAATAACTTTCAATAACATTTCCGTCACCGTCAAGCAAAGACGCCGCAGGAACATCTGCATCGTTAACAGGAACAAATACATCAAGCGTCTCAAACGCATTTTCGTAATTCGTGCTTGTGTTTCCGCGAACATCAATAATAAGGGCAACCACTCCGGAACTAACAAGAGACTGAGCTGCAGAACTGACCTGGCTCGGCGTTGTTGAATAAAATTCACTGATTTTTATGTAACCGATATTGTTATAAGTCTTCATTGAAACAGATTGAGCTTCGTAACCCTTAATTATATTGACTGTTTTTTCGGCACCATCGTGTCTGTAGGTTATATTAACAGACGTCAGTTTATCACCTTCAAGTTTCGAGGAAAGCTCGGTATAATTATTCGCGTCCAACATTATGCCATCAAAAGCGATTATAGTGTCGCCGACCTTCAAGCCGGACGTTGCTGCCGGTGAGCCGTTAAAAACAGCAGTGATTTCTATGGTGCTGTCGTTCTTTCGGGCATATTGAATACCGATGCCATACATATTTCCCTCAATGCCGGAAACATATTCTTCGTATTCCTCGCTACTCATAAATTTTGAATACGGGTCATTCAATCCGGCAACATATCCTCCGGCGAGCGCAGCTTTCAAAGCAGCTTCGTCACTTCCCGAATAGTAATTATTCTTTATAAGTCCGTCAAGTTCATCAATGACAGCATAGCGTTCCAGCTTTTCGGGAAGCCCTTCAAGCAGGGAATTATACTGCCTGTTCATAACGCTCATAGTTGCGGCGCTTGAAGCGGCAACAGCAAGGACAAGTATTCCGAGAAAAAGACCGAGCGAGATTTTTTTGTTCATTGTTTTCTCCTCAAATATCGGTAGAAATTTCAAACTGACGAGAGGTGAACACGGGCAACACCCGATTCAACTCTCGTCGTTCATTCATCATTTATCAGGGTTTTGAAACATAATTGAGCGGATCCTGCTTTTCGCCGTTATAGCGAACTTCAAAATGCAAGTGCGGACCGGTAGAATTTCCGGTGCTTCCGACATTTGCAATATGCTGTCCTTTTGAAACGCTCTGACCGGTTTGAACAACAAGGTCGGAACAATGTCCGTATACGGTTGAAAAACCGTCTCCGTGGTCAATAACAACATATCTTCCGTATCCGGTAGTTCCCCAAACAGCGGCGATTACGGTTCCGGCGCGCGAAGCATATATCGGTTTGCCATAAACACCACTCGCCGAAATGTCAAGACCACCGTGATAACTCCAACCGGAAATCGAAGCATCTCTGTATCCGTAAGGGCTGCTTATATAGCAGGAGATGGAGCCGAGAGGCCAAGCCCAGCTATCGTTCGACTGATAAATCGTTGCGGAAGAAGAACCGCCGGCAGACGAGCCCGATGAACCGGATGCCGTTGTTGACGCGGGATCGTTATTCGCGGCGTAAAGGGTCGTTCCTTCGGTAGTCGAAGGAGTGGTCGCCTGATAATTTTTAATTAATTCTTCGATTTCCTGATCCGCGGCAGCGCGTTCGGCTTCAAGATTTTTGATATAGTTTTCGTAGACCGCACTGCTCTTGTCAAGCTGAGCAATATACTGCTCAACCTCTGCATAATCGCTTTCAAGCTCGGAAACAGCCGCTTCATATTCAGCCTGTGTCGCTTTGAGCTCAGACTTTCTTGTTATGCGTTCCGACTTGCTGTCTGTAACTTCCTGCTGTTTGGTATCAAGCTCGTTTTGCTTCTTTTCGAGAACGCTCTTCGTTTTTTTGAGCGTAGCGACTTCGCTTTTAAAGGTATCAATCACCTTTTTGTCGTTTTCACTCATTCGTTTCATCATTTCGAGCCTTGTCAAAAACGAAGCGAGACTGCTTGAGCCCATGAGTATTTTCAGATTTGTATCGTTACCTGTGATATATGCTGCGCGTATTTTCTGTGAAAGCTGATCCTTGGACGCAGTTATATTATCTGTTGTGGTCTTTATCTGCTCAGTGGCAAGCTTAATTTCATCGTTGATAACACCGATTTCGGTGTTAAGCTGTTTAAGCTGTTTGTCAAGAGACTCAATTTCACCATCGAGAGCTTCAACTTGCGTTTTAAGGTTGGTCGCTTTTTTCTCGTTAGCTTCGATCTGCGCTTTGAGGGTATCAAGATATTCCTGTTGCGACTCTTTTTTGTCTTTAAGGCTATTAAGCTTCGACTTGTTGTCCTTCAACTCTTGATCAATTCGCGAGAGTTCCGCTTCCAGTTCCTGGCGTGTGGCTGCGTGAGCAACAGGAACCGGCGCAGAAGTAAAGGCGGCACCGAAAACGAGAACCAAAGCCAGCAAAAGCGCAATTTTTCTTTTCATATTCGGCTACCTCCTTTGTGACAGTAAAGAGCAACGTAAAACTTAAATATCATTAGCTTCGCTGCCTTCTTTTTTAAGATACTTTCTGATTGAAACAACACTTCCGAATGAGCCGAGAAGCATACCGGAAACGAAATATCCGATAACAAAAACATACCAGAAATCCGAAAGCGTAATAGTTGCACTTCCGAAGAGCGCGAAAAGCGAATTCAAAGCGTCGCCTTCTGTGAGTTCAACGACGTATGTGAGAGCCATGGCTATAAGACCGGATATCAGTCCTATTGAAACACCCTCAATCATGAACGGCCAACAAATGAAAATGTTGGTTGCGCCGACTGACTTCATTACCTGGATATCAACCTTCCTTGAAACCATTGTAATTTTTATGGTGTTTGCAATAATAAAGAGCGAAACAACAATAAGAATGGCAACAATGATAAGGCATATAAACGTTACGGATTTTTGCAAAGTGGAAATCTGTCCGATTATCTCCTGGCTTTCACGAACGCTGTCAATATTCGCGACCGACTTAATCGAAGCGAGCGTGGTTGCAAATTCATCAATATTGCTCACCGTTATGCGATAAGAATCGGGCAACGGATTATCAATCACGCCATCAATCATTTCACGTTCAACGCCAAACTCTTCAAGCTGTTCATTGAAACCTTCTTCCTTTGAAACATACTCAATATCAGTAACATTGGGTATGGCACGAAGATCGCTTTCAAGCTGCATTTTCTCTGCTTCATCAATGCCTTCTTTTACGAAAGCGACAACAACATTCTGCTTTTCAACATCGGAAACAAGCGTTCTCATGTTGAACAAAAGCAAAAAAGAAACGCCGATAAGAAGCAGGCAGGCTGTCAAAACGCTTATTGACGACAGGGACATACTGCGATTGGATACCAGATTGCGAAGGCCCATTTTTGTAAGGTAATTCGTATTGAGACCGCCGGAGGAGCGCTTGCTCTTTTTCTTTTTCGCCGCTGCGGTCCTTGCTTGCGCTTTATTCGCCATCGGTCTCACCGTCCTTCACTTGTTCCTGCTGAGTTTCAGCGGCAGCCGCTTCTGCGTTTTGCTCTGTCGATTGAAGAGACTTTTGCATGGCAGCGGCTCTGAGTTTTGCTTTTGAGGGAATATCGGAAATAATCTTTCCGTTTTCAATGGTAACAATTCTGTGATCAAATTGGTGAACAAGCTCAAGGTCGTGCGTAACAACAACGACCGTTGCACCAAGCGCATTAATCTTGTCAAAAAGAGTCATTATATCGTTAGAGAGAACAGGGTCAAGATTTCCCGTCGGCTCGTCGGCGATGATAACCTCAGGGTTATTGACAAGGGCGCGCGCTATTGCCACTCTTTGACGTTCACCAGTCGAAAGCTGGTTTGGATAATTGCGCGCTTTTGAAGAAAGATCAACAAGCTTCAATACATAACGAACGCGCTTGGTAATCTTTCTTTCACTCATACCTATAACGCGAAGCGCAAACGCAACATTATCATAAACTGTCATTTTGGGAATGAGTCTGAAATCCTGAAAAACAATACCGAGCTTTCTTCTCAAAAAAGGAAGTTCGCGGCGTCTCATCGTTGTTAATTCATAATTACCGACATGAACCGAACCTGAATCAACTTTTTCCTGACCCATAATTACATTCAAAAATGAACTTTTACCGGCACCGGAAGCGCCGACAACAAAAACAAATTCGCCATCCTCGATTTTAACATTAACGTTATCAAGAGCAACAGCGCCGTTTGTTTTATACTTCATGGAAACGTTTTTAAATTCAATCATTTTTCAATCACTTTCAATAATTATAATCAATACTTGACCGGCTTGGCGTCAAGATACTTCTTGACCATAAGAGCAACTTTAAAGACAATGGCGTCGTCAAACTCTCTCAAATCAAGACCGGTGAGTTTTTTAATTTTTTCAAGTCTGTAAACAAGTGTGTTTCTATGAACAAAAAGCTTTCTCGAAGTTTCCGAAACGTTAAGGTTGTTTTCAAAAAACTTTTGAATGGTAAAGAGTGTTTCGTGGTCGAGTCCGACAATTGAGCCTTTTTTGAATATCTCCTTAAGGAACATTTCGCAAAGAGTGGTCGGAAGCTGATAAATAAGCCTTGCAATGCCGAGATTTTCGTAAGTCACGATTGTTTTCTCCGTGTCAAAAACCTTTCCGACTTCGAGAGCTATCTGCGACTCCTTAAACGAACGCGGAAGATCTTTAATGCCGACAACGATGGAACCGATACCAATTATCGAATTGACATAATATTCGGTATGAAGAGAATCCACAATTGAGCGGGCAAGCTTTTCGAGATCCTTAATGTCATTGCCGGGACGAATTTCCTTAACGAGAGCGATATCGTACTCATTAATGTTAATAACAAGATCCTTCGACTTGTCCGGAAAGAGCTTTGCAACAGCTTCATTGATGGAGATGTCGCTTCTTTCAAGCGTCCTTATAAGAAGAACACAACGTGAAACTTCGTTGTTAAGACCAAGCTCACGAGTCTTGAGATAGATATCGCCCGGAAGAATGTTGTCGAGAATAACGTTTTTAATAAAATTGCTCCTGTCGTATTTTTCGTCATAATACTGTTTGATGTTATTAAGCGAAACGGCAATAAGGCGCGCGTAATTGGCAGCCGCGGCATCGTCACCATCAACAAAAACGGCAGCGTCGGGATGAAGCTGCATACCGATAGCGATAAAAGTTCTCGAACCGATTACCTTCGGTTCCAAAGAAGTGATCTCATCTTTAAACTCGGCAAAGCCGGTTTCGCCGATACGGCCAAGATCGCTACAGCAAATGACAGTTCCGGTGTTATCAACGACGCCGATGGTTCTGTCGATAGCATCTTTCATTTGATGGATAATGCCCTGGAACAATCTGTTTGACATGGAAAATGTCCCTCCAACCATTGATATGTGAATTTTATACAATTTGACTATCGTCACTTTTACCATTTTACACATTTTATCGGCATTTTGCAATATAAAACGGTAAAATTTTTAGATATTTTTTTCAAAAAAATTTTTCTTTGGATTTTTTTTTGTAAAAAACAGCACTTTTTGCCTTTTTTAGCGCGATTTTTCGTCAGATTTAACATTGTATAAATTCACCATAACAAAACGCAAAACGGACATTTTAAGTTGTTTTCGGAAACAAAAGCAAAAACATATGTGAAATATGCCCAAAAGAAATCGAGCAAATTTTCGATTAAGAGAGTAGCAGTAAAACTTAAAACGCACTTTAAGTCAATGACCCGACGGTTTCTTTTCGAGCATTCCCCTCTCGTTTGTCAGGTCGGCGTGAAGCAGCGCGGCAAAAACAACCGCAAGCAAAACGAGGGTCAGCCATATCGCTTTGCCCGAAAGCAATCGACAAAGAACAGTTCCGACGATTACACCGACGAGAAAGAAGAAAAGCATTTTGAAATGTTTAAAGCTCTTTTTTCTGAAAGACTTATCAGAACTGTGTCGATAGTGAATTTCGTTTGCGAGACCGATTCCAACCTGGCGAACATGATTGGTTGCAAAGGTCGTTGCAACGGGAACTCCCTGCGCCTGACGAAAAGTGTTATATTGCATTGAAGCGATGAAGTTAATTGCCACTTGAGATATCTGAACGGGAAGCGTCTCCGGTAAAAAGCCAAGAATGATTATTACAATCATTTCGATTGCTATGAACAAAGTGTCCCAGCGAACAGCCAATCTGTGCTTTAGCGGTGAAGGAACAAGCTCGGAAACAAAAGCGCCCATAAGATATGCGGAAATCGGTATGATATAATACACCGCTTTTTTCAATTCTCCGCTGCCAAGCGCCATTCCAAGCAAAACAATATTACCGGTTTGTGCGTTGCAAAAAACTCCGCCGCGCAAAAGATATGTATAAGCGCCAAAAAATCCGGCAACCACCGTAAGGGTATAGTACACCCAATTTTTTTCACATTCAAGATACGGTTCTTCGACACGAAGGTTGTCACTCAAAATTACCACCCCACAAAACAGTTCAGTAAAAATTCTAAAATTCAAAGCAAGAGAAAAGAGCTGCCGGTAACGACAGCCCCACTTCAGTCAAAAGACAGATTCGTAATTATTTGTTGAAGATCTTGTCAAAGAAATCCTGAATCATATCAAGGATATCCGTTGAAACAAAGTCTCTGAGATAATTGACGATGTTGGTTGCAAGGTTGTATAAAGCGTCCATTAATAATTCCTCCTAAAATTTGTCAATCAAAAGCCGAAGCTCACCGACTGCACTAAAATCTTATCACATTCTGCATTACAAGTCAATATTTTCCTGAATTTTTTGGTCTTCGGTCTAAAAAGCAACCGCCGCAAAAGCGGCGGTTAAAACTTTAAAGATTATTCAGCAGTGTCATCGTTGGGGTTGAAAAGATCCTTGATGAACTGGCTGATCATGTTGATGATCTCACCGGCTTTGCCTTCTTTAAGGTAGTTAAGAAGATCTCTTACAAAATCAAGAACAACAGTCATTTGTGTTTCCTCCTTGTTAATAGTCAGTGTTTTCTTACTGCGCCTAAATATTAACACATTATGAACAAAAAGTCAACTGTTTCTCAAAAAAATTTTAAAAAATTTTTAACTTGAAGAGAGTTTTCAACTGCCTTCATGAAAAAGCGGCTTCAGCGATTGATTTTGAAAATTTTTGCAAAGAAGTTAAGGAAGGCTGTCAGGAAGCGGAAAAGGGTTGAAATAAAGTCGTTGTTATAATCCTCGTCTCTGGGTGACTCCCCAACTACCGGGGTGATTGAACCGTCTTCGGCGGAATATGCCATGAACTGTTCATAACCATAATCCTTCATGTTTTCGATAGTCGGCTGTTCAACACCTCTGATGAGATACTCCTTGAAAGTTTCAACGCTGCTTACAAAGTTGGTGTGTTGCAAATCTCTGACAAACCATGTGCTTTCGGGGAAAAGGCAGGTTGAAGCGTCAATCTTTTTGTCGGCGGAGATATACTTGCTGTCATGAGAAGCGATATAGCTTTCGGAAAGTGTGTCGCTTATATTTGAGCAGGTTGCACCGAAAGAAAGTGATTTCGTTTCAATTCTGCCGTCGCCCTGAGTTCTTGCGTCCTTTTCAACGGGCAACATATTCTCACCGTACTTGGCGATGACGGAAATGTTGATTCCGCTGTTTTTCGCCGCGAGGAGAATTTCATGCGACTTTGCCTGAACATTATAGTGATAGTTATCAATCTTCTCGATATATCCGGCGTATTCATCCTTATCGAGGGTATAATAGCCATCTGCATTTTCTTTAAAGAGCGTCTCCTTAGCCGCTTCGTAATAGCGGTCATCAATCATTGCCCAATAAGTCGGGAAGAAGAACACGTTCGTCGCAAGGCGAGGAACCATATAATCCTTGACCTTGTTGTAAATATCGTTAACAAGATCTGTTCCGTAGCCGAGAACCTTGACCTGGTAAAGGAAGGAAGAGAAAGCCGCAATGAACGTTTCAAGTTCCAAACCGTAATCTTCATTATCGAAAATTCTGTTTTGACCGTTCATATAATAAGTCACATATTCATCGACAGCCTTAGCGTCAAAATAAATCTGGTTCGCAAAAAGCGCGCCGACTGTCTGCGAGCCGTCAACCGACGGAACGTGAAGAACAAGGTTCGCAACGTCGTTCGCTGCGTTTTCACCTTCAAGATAAAGATAAGCAACAGCGAGATTAGAGCCGAGGCAGCGTGAATCTATATTGACTTTGTCACACTTATTGACACGCTTGATCTCTTTAATATAGCTGCGAAGTGTTTCAGCAGTTTCAAGCGGATCAACACGCCAATCATAATATACCCAATAATAATCTCTTTGAGCAGAGAGAGGATTTCCTTCTTTCCAGCCCCCCCCATTTGTACCATCTTTGGGGTCGCCGTTTTCGTCAAGTTGAATCATTTCAAAAGCGGGTGTAATCTGATCACAGACATAGCGGCTATAGCCTTCCCAGTCCTGTGTGATGAGCGTTTTTGAAAGTTCTTCGATCATTCCGGGAACAAGAGACTTCGCAAACTCGATTTCATCAAACTCAGGGTCGGGATTGGTATAAATCTGCTTTGCGTTGCTGTCATAAATAATTGTTGACCTTCCATGAATATGAAGCGTCGGATAATTGTTCAGCTCAAGCGTTGCAAAGCTTGGAACGCAAAGCCCAAGCAACATGATAACACTGAGCAAAACGCAAAGGGTTCTTTTTAATGTTTTGTTCATAAGTACAACTCCTTACCAATCGATGATCAAAGCACGAGCGAAATGCCGATCGACTCTTTCGTTGACGCGAAAAATTCGGTTTGCACAGACAATCGCCGGCGCATACAAATCACCGATTTAATTTTAGCTTAAATATTATAACATACTTACACAGAAATTCAACAACCGTTAAGAAATTCGTTCATAGTTTTTTATTAAAATTTCTATAATTATGATAATTTGTAATTGTTAAGAAGTTATAACTCATCAAGTGACAACAAAAAGCTATGAAACGATCAAACGCTTTCGCGTTGACGTATCATAGCTTTTTAATTTATGACGTTTGTTCAGCACCGAAGAAGTCGTTTAAAACTACAATCAAACATGATGTTCCTTAAACGGCAGGAAGGTGTTGGTGTTGTCAAATTCACCCGTATCATAAAGAAGGTCTTCGATTATGGTGTCAAAGCTTACCGGATTGCCAAAGAAATCTTTGAGATGAATGAATTTCGGAATTCTTGAAGCGATAGCCATGAAGCTCTTGTATTCCGCTGTGTCCGGAGTATAACGCCTGACACCGGAATAGAGATTGACAACCAGTTCAAGAAGGAAATCTCTCACCTTTACATCTTTCATGAGCGGATCGATTTTCGAAGAAACGAAGAGAAGCTTTCCAAGCGAACCGAAGGTAAGACTATTGATGATCTTTCCGAGAGTTTTAAGCAACGGCTTGATAGCGTCTACTGTCTTTTCGTCCATACTGAAGCCCTTCGCAAGAAGCTTGAAGTGTTCAATATCGTTTTCCATGGAATTAAAGATGTCTTTAAGCATGAAAAGGAAGTGTTCCTTCATGTATTCCTCGGTTGTGAGACCGTGCATATCCCAATCGAAGGTTTTGAGATTATGCGTTTTAACATCAATTCCGGTGTCGGTAACGGTCATCTTACGATAAGGTGCCGGGTGACCGACGATTGAACCGGTATTAATATGATAAAGTCGGTTTCCACGCGGCGTATCCAGGTGAGATATCGACTGCATATGAGTGTGACCAGTAAAACAGAATTGAATTCCGAGGTCGGCAAACATGGGAGCAACGGTCTCGTATTCACCGAGCATATCGCGATGAGAGAACAGAGGATAAATGACACCGGGTTCAAGCATCGGGTGATGAGTAACGGCGATTATCTTTTCGCCGTCTGCATTCGCCTGCGCAACCTGGTCTTTTATCCATTCGATAAGAGTGTCATCGTAACCGCAGTGAATCCTTCCGTCTCCATCGTCATTAAGGAGAAGGAAGCGCCAACCGGGAACCATTTTAACGGCATAGGAATAAGAAGGAACATGTTCGGCAACAGCTTCACTCCAACCGAAGTCATTGTAAAGTTCACGAAGCTGCGCACGAGTATATTCTTCAAGTTTAAAGTCTCCGACTTCGGTATAACCACGCGCGTTGTTGTCAAAATCATGCGTTGCAAAAGTCAGGAAAATGCGTTTACCTGCTGCTTTCAGCTTTTTAAGCTTTTCAACAAGAAGATCATGACTGACTTTTTCGCCGTCATAGGTAACATCACCGGAAATTATAACGATTTCGTTATCCTTGTCGTCGGCAATCTCCTTAAAAGCAGCGTCAATTATTGCGCCCGTTTCGGCAACACACTTTTGGTCGGTGGCGCAACGAAGGTCAAAAAACTTTCCGTAGGAACCGATCGCCTCGTTAGCATAATAATGAAGGTCGGTTATCTGGTAAAAATTAAATTTTTCCATTGGCAAAACTCCCTTTCGGTAAAAATCAAAGTCCTGTCTTTTCTCTTATATAGCTTCTTGCGCGAACAGCATACTCAAACGGATTCGCCTTTGCGGGATCCTGTTCGGCTTCAACAACTACCCAACCTTCATAATCCGCTTTTGCGAGAATATCGAAAACAGGAGTGAAATCGAAGTCGCCGTCACCGGGAACGGTGAAAGAACCTGCACGGACACAATCAAGGAAGCTGTAACCTTTAACCTTTGCTTCGTCGATTACGCTCTGACGGATGCTCTTAAGATGGACGTGTTTAACACGGTGAACATATTTTTCAAGGACTGCGACCGCGTCTTCACCGCTGAAAGCAAGATGACCGGTATCGAAAAGAAGATATACAAGGTCGGGATCCGTGAGCTCCATAAGCTTGTCGATTTCTTCCGTTGTCTGAACGCCTGTACCCATATGGTGATGAACGGTGAAATACATGCCCTTCTCCTTTGCGAGGCGACCCATCTCATTGAAGCCTTTCGCTATGAGCGCCCACTGTTCATCGGTATAGACAGGCTTTTCACCGAAGATTGAAACAGGTTTGCCCTGAATGCTGTTGCCTTGTTCGGAAGCGCCGATAACCTTTGCGCCGAGAGCGTGAAGAAAATCTCTGTGTTTGATAAAAGCTTCGATAGTGGCATCATAGCCTTCGGAAAGAAGGAGAGAAGAAAACCATGCGTTGCAGATTCTCATGCCTCTGACATCGAGTTTATGTTTGAGGGTTTCAACGTCTTTCGGATATTTGTTACCGATTTCACTGCCTGTAAAACCGGCGAGAGCCATTTCGCTGACGCACTGTTCAAAAGTGTTTTCGGCGCCGAGGTCGGGAAGGTCATCATTGGTCCACGCGATGGGAGCAATAGCAAGTTGTACTTTTTCTTTGTTAAGCATTGTTTTTTCTCCTTATTATTTTAGTAAAGTCTGGCTTTTGCAATGTTTTCTTTCATGTCTTCGTATGCTTTTTGAACAGTTTCGCTTGTTGAAACTTCGGCAACACCGACACGCCACCATGAATCATAGCCGTCCGACATTGACTTGTGGGCAACCTTGATATCGAAAAGGCAGGGAACGGTTTGCTTTTTGGAATCTTCGAGAGCAGCATAAAGCTCCTCTTCGTTAGAAACGCGATATGCCTTGCAGCCGTAACCTTCGGCAATTTTAGCGTAATCGGTAATTATTACTTCGCCGTCAAGGCCTGTGTCGGTACGTCTCGTAAAACGCGTTCCGAACGTTTCGGTACCCTGATTGTTTTGAAGATTCTCGATACATCCCCAACCGCTGTTATCAAAGAGCATAACGTTTATCTTTGCTTTTTCCTGAATAGCGGTATAAAGTTCACTGTGAAGCATAAGGAACGAACCATCGCCGACAAGAGTATATACTTCCTTATCGGGGCAGGCAAGCTTTGCGCCGAGCGCACCGCATATTTCATATCCCATGCAGGAGAAACCGTATTCAACGTGATAGGTATATTCGCTCTTTGATTTCCAAAGGCGCTGCATACAGCCGGGAAGTGAACCGGCAGAAGCAAGAGCAATCGCATCATCGGCAACGCACTCATTAATGATTCCGAGAGCGCGCGTTTGCGAAAAACCGTTATCGAGCTTTGCGTTGAAGCAACGGTCGATTTCCTTGAAGAAATCAGCCTGTGCAATTTTATATTCGTCCGTCCAACCGCTCTTATAGCCATCAAGTTCATCAACGAGTTTGTCAAGCGATTCGCGTGCATCGGCAACAACCGCAGTGCTGTCCATTTTAAAAGCATCAAAAGCACAAACATTTATTGAAAGTATTTTGACGTTGGGATTCTGGAAGCCCCACTTTGAGCAGGTTGTAAAGTCTGTGAGTCTCGTTCCGACGGCAATGACAAGGTCAGCCTGCTTCGCAATGGCGTTGGCGGAACCTGTTCCCGTGACACCGCAACCACCCATATTAAGCGGATGATTCCACGGTATCTGTCCTTTTCCGGCCTGCGTTTCTCCGATGGGAATATTATACTTTTCGGCAAAAGCAAGGGCGGATTTATAGCTTTCGCTGTAAGTAACGCCGCCGCCGACTATCATCATCGGTTTTGAAGACGCACGAATCATTTCAGCCGCAGCTTTTATTTCGCGGTCCGAAGGCACGCGTCTGTCCATATACCAAACTCTCTTTTGGAGAAAGTGTTCGGGATAATCAAAAGCTTCCGCTTCAACATCCTGGGGCATTGCAATGCAGACAGCGCCTGTGTCGGCGGGATCGGTAAGAACGCGCATTGCATTTATGCAGGCGGTCATAAGCTGTTCGGGGCGATTGATGCGATCCCAATATTTACAAACAGGTTTAAACGCATCATTCGCTGTAGTAGCAACGGAAGTCGGCTGTTCGATCTGTTGCAAAACCGGGTCCGGCTGACGGCAGGCAAAAGTGTCACCCGGAAGAACAAGCAACGGTATTCTGTTGGCCGTTGCCGTTCCGCAGGCAGTGACCATATTGAGCGCTCCGGGGCCGATTGAAGAAGTGCAGGCAATAATCTCACGTCTTTTTTTCTGCTTTGCAAAAGCGATTGCGGCGTGAGCCATGCCCTGTTCGTTGTGACCCTGATAATATGTAAGTGAATGACCACCCTGTTCAAGAGCCTGACCGATTCCGACAACGCAACCGTGACCGAAGATTCCAAAGATGCCGTTCACAAATTTTGTCTCTTTTCCGTCGAAAGAAACGTACTGGTTATCGAGAAATTTTACCAACGCCTGTGCCATTGTAAGCTTCATAAATTATTCTCCTTTCTCCGGCGGCCAGATATTCTTTTCGTTAGCGCTGTCGGTTACCCAACGGTGCTCCGGAATAAAATACGGTGTAATATACGGATTACCTTCAAGATGACGAATTACCCAAAGGTACCACATGGCATAACCGGGAGCGGTCGTTTGAGGATGAGTTTCCTCGTTAACAATAAGAACGGTGGAATTGTTATGCGTCTTATATACGGTTTCGTCAAGTTCGGCAAAGCCGTAGCCGTTTTCGGGGTTAAATTTATAATAATAAATTTCAGGCTGCGGATGATTGTGGGGCGGATAGCTGCTCCACTTTCCGGGATAACCGATAACCTCACCGACAACAAGGTTCGACCACGGTGCGTTTGAATAGTCAAAAACAGTTCTTACTATTCTTGTTGAAACTTCGCGCATCGTACCTTTTCCTCTTTGCTCACTTGCGCACTCTTGCGGAGTGTAAAGCTTTGAAGGAAAGGTTTTTTCGTTTTCGGTTCTGTGTACGCACCATTCACTTTCGTCAAGAGCGGTGATCGTTACTTTAACGTCATTGGGAACGTTGAGCACCCAAGGATCGTAGTCGAAGCAGTTTTCGCGCTCTATTGTAACCTTTTGGTCACCGAACGAAAGCTCCGCCTTGCCGTTAACGAGAAGATATGCACGCTCAAGATGCTGCTCTTCCGTAAAGACATCGCCTTTTTTCATGCGAAGAATGCCAAAATCCATGAGGGCGTGTTGCTCTTTGTTGTCGATAGTTGTGATTGCGTTATAACCATAAGGAAAATCCTTTGGTCCTCTGATATGCATAAAAAACACCAACCTTTCAGGCTGCAAAATTGCTCCGATGTCTCCGCGTTACCACAGAGACATCGGCGTATGGAATCAAATTACATAATTTCGGAAAGTTTAACCGGTCTGCCTTCTTTGACAGATTTCTTCGCCGCAAGGGCGATAAGGATGGCGGCAAGTCCGTCTTCGCCGGTAGTCGGGGTGGGCTTGTCATTCTGAACAGCATCAACGAACTGAAGCATTTCGTCACGGAAAGACTGCATATATCTTTCGAGGAAGAAATAAAGCGGCTTATCGGTAGTGACACCGTCGGCGGTCATAAGGGTAACATTGGTCGGAGTGTCGTTAGCGGCAACAGCGGCGCCGAGAGAACCGAAAGCTTCTACTCTCTGGTCATAGCCATACGCAGCGCGGCGGGAGTTATCAATAACGCCGATTGCTCCGTTCTTGAATTTGAGCGAAACGATTGCGGTGTCAACATCGCCGGCTTCTCCGATAGCGGGATCAACAAGGCAGGTAGCGTTAACATACACTTCTTCAACTTCGCTGCCGGCGATGAAGCAAGCCATATCAAAATCATGAATGGTCATATCAAGGAAAATTCCGCCGGAAACAGCGGCGTATTCCGCCGAAGGAGGCTCGGGGTCGCGCGACGTAATTTTAACAAGCTCAAGCTTACCGATCTTACCCTCGTTGATAAGTTCGCGAATATGAGAAAAGTTGTGGTCAAAGCGGCGGTTAAAACCAACCTGAAGTTTTACACCGGCCTGCTTAACAGCTTCGATAACAGCAAGAACTTTTTCGGGAGTAAGGTCAACGGGTTTCTCGCAGAAAATGTGTTTTCCGGCTTTAGCGGCCTCGATGGAAATGTCAGCATGAGTATCCGTGGAGGAGCAAACAAGAACAGCATCGATCTCGGGATCGGCGAGCATATCCTTATAGCTGTCATAGATCTTTTCAATGCCATATTCGGCAGCAAGAGCGGGAAGGGCGTCTTTGTAAACGTCTGTAATACCAAGCACCTTTGCGCCGGGAACATTGTATGTAATTGATTTCATGTGGACTTTACCGATTCTTCCGGCACCGATAATGCCGATGTTCAGCTGTTTCATAATGGAATTCCTCCGTTTAACATAATATTGCAGCGGCAGAGCAAGCTTAAAGCTCCTGCTACACTAACATAAATTATAACACAAAAAAGCAGACAGTTTCAAGAGAAACTGTCTGGCAAGTAGTATAAAATAATGCGTTTTTTTTGTGCAAATAGTCAATAAATCACTTGATCGGGCAAAGATAGAAGCTGAATTCCAGTTCGCGTCCCATTTCCAGATCATAAGCAGGCAGAACATCGGGTCCGCAGCTCGCCGTTCCCGTTCCGCGAACAAAACCGTCAATGTTCAAAAAGACTTTGTTTTCGTTCTTGAGGTTTTCGATGTGCTTTGCGTTTCTCAGCGATTTATCGGAATACGGACGAACAGAGAAAACAAACGGCGCTTTGCGATTAAAGAATTTCAATCCCCTGCCCTCATCATCAAAAAGTTCAAGATAGCGCGTGTTCATGTGCATTCCGTTTTCCTGAGGTTTGATATAATACTCAAACATTTCCGAAACCGTGCTTTCATAAATCCCCATAAATGACTGCGCGGAAAAATCGGGAAGATTCTCGAGCTCACCGAGACCGTAATACCTGACATTGTTAAGCGAAGAGTCAAGGTCAAGACTCAGACCGAAGCGCGGCAGCGAAAGCTTTTTGAGAGAAGGCCTTGTTCTTTCAAGTTCGGCTTTTACGCCAATCGTACCGTCGGGATGAATGCTGTATTTCAACTCGAGTTCAAAAACTTTTTTACCGGCGTATTCAAGATAAGCTTCGGATTTGAGCTTCACCGTGCCGCTGTCATTCTTGACGGAGACAAGCCTTGAAGACACCGTTCTGAGCTTATCAAAGCCGTTTTTCCGCCAGGACTTTCCTTTGTTCACATCATTGTCAAGCTCGGCACGATAAAGATTGGGAACAAAGCCGAAATTGTCGGAAAGCATTTCTTTTGAACCGAGTTTATAGCTGTAAAGCGCGCCGGTTCTCTTGTCAAACGCCGCCGTTCCACCGTCGAAAGCAACAATGACACTGTTGCCTTTTTTCGTGTATGCTGCGGCGCCGTTGTTATTGACAATCGGTTTTTTAAGCTTTTCAAAAATGACAAGCTGTTCCTTGGCTACGAGCGAAGTATTGGTTTTGTAATAATAGAAATTGATATACCAATCATGGTTACGATCGGTCATTCTGTGGGCAATAACAAGGCTTTTTCCGCCGCGCGGCTCAATGTCAAGCGAAACATTTCCGCTTTCAACGGGAACGCCGTCACAAAGAAGCTCATACTTAACATCATAAATGTTCGCGTTAACAAAGCGATTTGTATTCACGAAATGATAAAGATTATCGCTCATGCGTTCACATCTCACAGGACGATATACGGCTTTCATTTCGTAAGCACCTGTATGCGGTCGCCTGTCGGGATAAAAAAGACCGTCAACGCAGAAATTGCCGTCGTGATACTTTTCGCCGTGATCGCCACCATAGGTGTATTTATATTTGGCGTTTTCATCATAAACACTGTGATCTGCCCACTCCCAAATGCAGCCGCCGGTAAGCTGGTCGTTATCGTAAATAAGCTGCCAATAATCTTCCAGTGCTCCGGGACCGAGACCCATAGCGTGACAATATTCGCAAAGGAAATACGGCTTTCCCTTATAGCGCAAGCCGAGAGAATGAGAGGCAATCTTTTTTATCAAAGCCGGATGCTGATACATTTCGGAAATAACGTCATATGAACCGCGCGGTGTTCTGATGGCGGCTTCATAATGAACGGGAATCGTTGAACGTTCTTTGAGCAGTTTGTAACACTTATCCTGATTTTTCCAGCCGCCGGATTCGTTGCCGAGACTCCACATCGTTATTGACGGATGGTTTTTGTCCCTCTCATACATACGAAGAACACGATCAATAAAGCGCGGCAACCACTTCTTGTCGTTACTGATGATATTGGGCTTCATGGTGATTTTCAAATCAAGGTCAAACTGCGTTCCGTGAGTCTCAATATCAGCTTCATCAACAACATAAAGACCGTATTCATCGCAAAGACCGAGAAGCATCGGGTCGGGCGGATAGTGCGATGTCCTGACAGAGTTTACGTTGAATTCTTTCATCAGGAGAACATCCTTCAAAAGATCATCTCCTGTCATAACATAGCCGGTCTTTTCGTTCGTGTCGTGGTGGTTGACGCCCTTAAACTTTATGGGTACGCCGTTAAAAAGGAAAAGTTCGCCCTCGATAGTGACTGTTTTAAAACCGAGACGTTCACGGACAACCATCGGCGATTGACCCTTGCTTTTGAGGGCAATATAAAGATCGTAAAGCTCCGGCTCTTCGGCGTTCCATTCTTTAACGTCAAGATTTGCAAAAAACAAAGAAGTGCTGTTCCCTGCGCTGTGAGCCTGAGAAACAACGGAAACTCCGTCCTTCAAAAGTTCCGCTTCAACAACAGCGTTGTCACACGCGCCCTCAAGAGAGACCGAAAGCTCCAGCTCGTACTTTCCGTCGGGCTGTTTGGTTGTCTTTGCGTGGTAAGAATTGATGTAACACTGCGGATATTCGGTAACGTACACATCGCGGAAAATTCCGTTTTCGCGGAACATATCCTGACATTCAAGATATGTCGCGTTTGACCACTTCGTAACTATTGCAAGAAGCTCGTTTTCACCCGGAGTAGCGACATCGTCAAGACAAAACTCTGCCATATTATGACTACCTTCACTGTAACCGACAAATTTTCCGTTAACATAAAGCGTCAAAGAGGAGCAAACACCGAGAAAAGTTATGTATGTATGCGCAGTGCTTTCCTTCAAATTAAAGCGTTTGACATAAACACCGGCGGACATTTCTTCCGGAACATTCGGAAGAGTCATGGGAAACGGATAACGCGTATTGAGATACATCGGAGATTCATAATCTGTTCGCTGCCAGGTTGAAGGGACAGTTATCTTTTCAAAAGAAGCCGTCTCGGTATCAATATACTGCGGCAAACGTGAAATTTTGTCATAATACCTGAATCCCCAGTTATCATCAGAAAGAACGGTGACCATATCGCTTGAATAACGCTCGGAAAGAACGTCTTGTTTCTGAAGTTCGGCGCGGCCGGAATACGGTATAAAATAATTACGCGCAGCAAGTTTGCCGATTTCAAAAACATCAAAATTATTCGCCTCGAGCTTTTTGATTTGATATTTCATCGTAGTTTACTCCTTTTTTAATTCTTCAGTTTGTATCATACCACAATCTTCCCTGTTTTGCAAATATTACCCTGATATATCAAAAAAAATTCGGTCAATAATAAAGAGCGAAAAAAAGACCGCCAACAGCAGTCGAAACGGGTGAAGCAAAGTGCATTTTAATAAGGTTGAAATTTGCGGAATTGATACGTCAAAATTGAAAGTATTATCGGAAGACGAAAAGACAGAACTGCTCAAAAAGTGTCGTGCAGGAGACACACAGGCGAGAGAAAAACTGATCAACGGAAATTTGAGGCTGGTTCTCAGCGTGATACAGCGTTTCACAAACAGGGGCGAAAACCTTGATGATCTTTTTCAGGTCGGCTGTATAGGTCTTATTAAAGCGATTGATAATTTCAACATTGAATTGAACGTAAGATTTTCAACGTATGGGGTTCCGATGATCGCAGGTGAGGTTCGAAGATATCTTCGCGATTACGGTCCCGTAAGAATCAGCCGTTCGATTCGCGACACGGCCTATCACGCCATGCAGATCAAAGAAAAGCTTCAAAACGAAACACAAAAAGAACCGTCGGTTGAAGAAATAGCAAAAGAAATGGGTGTTAAGAAAGAAAACGTTGTTCTCGCGCTCGAAGCGATAGTCGAACCTATCTCACTTTATGAGCCCGTATATTATGATGCAGGCGACACGATATATGTTATGGATCAAATTGGAGACAGCAACACAGACGTTAACTGGATAGATGAAATCCTTCTCAAGAAAGCAATTCGTGAGCTGCCCGAACGCGAAAAGAATATCCTGTCGTTAAGGTTTATGCAGGGACTCACGCAAATGGAAGTTGCGAAAGAAATCGGAATTTCGCAAGCGCAGGTCTCACGACTCGAAAAAAGCGCTCTGGGAAAAATCAAAAGCTATCAAAAAGTGTTTATCTGAGTCTTCTCTGCTTTTCCTTTTTTAAGAAGTGAAGAACGACACAGGCAAGAACGACCGAAAGCATCGCCGTCGGAAGAACAAAGCCCTCTGATAAATTCAAATACGAAAAGCGCATTGACCCGAGGGCATTCACAATCGAACAGCAATAGCGCACAAACAGATTTGCCGCGAAGAACAAAACGTCTGAAACAACGGGAACAAAATAAAACATGACGTAAATGCCGCTGCAAAGAATCATCGGCGAGCTTATCGGCACAAGCAGAAGATTTGTCAAAACGCCGACAAGAGAAACTCCGCCGAAATATTCAATTTGAAACGGCAACGTTTCGACAGTAACAAAAGCACTGATAAAAAATCCGGTCAAAAACAAACGCAGCAGCGATTTTATCGGCTTTGATTTTATTCGCGAATTAACAAAACCGCAAGCAACATCGGAAACAGGCAGAGCAAGAACAATAATCACGAGGGTCGAAACGAACGACAGCAAAAAGCTTGCATTCACTGCGTTATACGGATTCACCAAAAGCAAACAAAGAGCGGAAAAGCCAAGAGAATTAAGACTGTCGGAACGCTCGCCGAACAGCTCGGAGAACAAAAACAACAGCATCATAAAACCCGCACGCATGACTGAACCGCTGTATGAAGCGAAGAACATTATCAGGAGAACAAAGAACATCAACGCGACAATGCTTTTCTTTGTCAGCGCTTTTTGTCTTTTCAAAGCGTTGATAATAAACATTATCCACACGGAAAGGTGCAATCCGGAAACAGCCATCAAATGAGCGACTCCGGAATTGCAGAAATTTTCGTACAGAGAAGGCGAAAGATGACGCTTTTCACCCATTAGGAGCGATATTATAACTCCGGCAACATCACCGTCAAAAGCGTTCACTATCTGATTTATCGCTTTCTTTCGTTCGTTGAGCAAAGTGTTGTAAAGGGATACGTCTTTACAAGTGTCAACTTCAACAAAACCCAGCGGATACGCCGCAAGGCATATCCCTTTACTTTTAAAATAGTTATGTATTTCGCTGCTGCCTTCGGCAATCTTATACAGCTTTCCGACAAACAAAAGTTTATCGCCCGGTTCGAGGGTAAGAGTTTCCTGCGGCAAAAGAGGTGTGTTTCTTTTCCAGGGCTTCGCAGGGAAAGAAAGGCGGGCTTTTACGTTGGTTTTTTCGCCGTCAACGACGGTTATTCGAGCGTTGAAATAAATCCTTGTTTCCTCTTCGTTTACATATGGATATTCAAGAACGGTCGCGCATATTTCACCCCGCTCAACGTTAAGCTTTTCGGTCGGAATGAAAACAAAGCACTCAAAAACCAAAAGCAAAAGACAGGCCACCGCCACCGACCCGAAAACAGTCGGAAGCGTTGCGGTCTGTCTTGTTTTTTTAACAAAAATACTCACCGAGAAGCAGACAACGGTTGCCAAAAGCGCAAAAAGAGCCGGAAGCAGACTTTGCCGCGAGCAAAGCACAAAAAGGGTAATTAACATTGTTATTCCCACAACTGCCAGCGGTCTTTTCATGCTCCCCTCACCTTTTACAAATTACTTAAAGAAAAGCGGAAGCTTTTCAAGGAAAATGATGTCGTCTCTCTCTGCGGCATCGCCTTCTGCAAGAATTGCGGCCTGACCGACCGTGTGTGCGTCAAAACGATCAATAAGCGCATGAACAGCAAGAAGCGATTCACCGGTACTGATAACATCATCAACAATAAGAACGCGCTTCCCGCGAAGCTTTTCGCCTTCATTGCCGTCAAGAAAAACTGTCTGCATTTTGTCTGTGGTTATTGAGCGAACATGAACCGAGACAGGATCCTTCATGTAAAGCTTTGCACCTTTTCGGCAAACGAAATACGGTTTTCCACTCTGTTTTGCCATTTCGTAGGCGAGCGGAATACCCTTGGCCTCGGGAACGACAATATAGTCAAACTCAGGGCATTTTTTCAAAAGCTCGGTTGCCGAAGCAACGGTTATCTCAACATCGCCGAAAATTACGAAGGCCGCGATATCAAGACTGTCGTTTACTTTGCAAAGAGGGAGTTCTCTTTCAAGACCCGCAATCTTCATTTTGTAAGTTGACATTTCATATACACTTCTTTCAATCAAATTATTCTTTAGATGTTATTGGGCTCAATCAGCCGGCAGGCCAACCGAACTGTCTGCCGCCCATGAAATGGAAATGAAGGTGGGGAACGGTCTGTCCTCCGTCTTCGCCGCAATTGTTAACTATGCGGTATCCGTTTTCAAGACCAAGCTGCTTGCCGAGCTTCGAAGCGACCTCAAAAATATGAGCAACGACAGCGGAATTTTCGCCGTCAAGCTCAGCAACGCTTTTTATGTGTGCTTTGGGGATTATTAAAATATGTGTCGGCGCCTGCGGCGAAAGGTCATTAAAGGCGACAACGGTGTCATCTTCATAAATCTTTGTTGTCGGAATTTCGCCGTTAGCAATTTTGCAAAAAATACAGTCCATGGTATATCCTCCTTATAAAGTTGTTTTAAACAGGGAAAGTCCCGTAATTACTTAAGCATGGCTTCGACGATAGCGACAGCGGCATCAACCGCGCCTTTGAGCGCTGTAACATCCTTAGCACCCGCCATTGCACTGTCGGGCTTTCCTCCGCCCGAACCGCCTGCGAGTTTTGCAACTTCTCTGGCGATATTTCCGGCGTGAGCACCGAGTTCAACGGCGCGCTTTCCGCAGCAGGTACAGATATTTCCGCTGCCCTTTTCTTTTTGAATGGCAGCGATTACACCGACATAGTTATCGCCTTTGCTTTTAACAAGGTCACACATCTTTCTGAGATCCGGAACAGAAACGTCTTCAAGCAACGCCGTAACGACCTTGAGTTCGCCGACAACGATTGCGTTTTCGAGAACGGACTGCGTTTTAGCATTGGCAATTACACCGGAAAGTTTTTGAATTTCTTTATCCTTTTCTTTGAGCTCGGACATAAGACCAAGGGCTCTTTGGCGAAGGTCTTTCGTGATCGCTATTTTGAGAGCGGAAGCAGTTCCGAGAATAAGAGAATGCTCTTCGTTGACGAGTCTCAGACTGTTAAGACCGGTGACGGCTTCAATACGACGAACGCCGGCAGCAACGGAGGATTCCGATATTATTTTGAAAAGACCGAGATTTCCGGTGTTTTCGGCGTGAGTTCCACCGCAAAGTTCTGTTGAAAAATCGCCGATTTTAACAACGCGAACAACATCGCCGTATTTTTCTGAGAAAAGCGCCATTGCGCCGAGTTTTTTCGCCTCATCAATCGGCATTTCACGAACATCAACAGGCAAAGCAGAAAGTATCTGTTCGTTAACGAGATACTCAACGGCAGAAATTTCTTCTGCGGTCATTGCGGAAAAATGAACAAAATCAAATCGAACAATATTTTTATCAACGAGCTGACCTGCCTGTTCAACATGGGTGCCGAGTGTTTTTCTCAAAGCGGCCTGGAGCAGATGAGCGGCAGTGTGATTACGCTTGGTTGCTGCTCTTTGCTCTTCTTTTACGGCGAGAACAGCTTTCTCGCCGACTGCAATATTTTCGCCGTCGATAATCTTTCCGTGGTGAAGGAAAACACCGTCTGCGGTTTTTGTAGTAGCGGTAACTTCAAATGTTGCGTTTGCGGTCTTAATGATACCGCCGTCGCCTACCTGACCGCCGCTTTCGGCATAAAACGGTGTGGTCTTCACGATCAAAGCTCCGTCGCTTTCGGCGCCGATATAATCCGCTCTTTCACCATCGGTTATAAGAGCGACAATTTCACTTTCGGCGGAAAGAGCATCATAGCCGACAAATTCCGTTGCCGAAATGCCTCTGGTCGCGCTTGCGGTGCCCTTCCACGCTTCCGCTCCGGCGTCTTTTCTTGCGGCGCGCGTTCTTATTCGGTTTTCTTCAACGAGCTTTCTGAAAGCATTTTCGTCAACCGAAAGACCTTTTTCAGCAAGTATTTCCTTTGTGAGATCAATCGGAAAACCAAAGGTATCCTGAAGTTTGAAAGCGTCTTCGCCCGAAAGCATCTTTGCTTCGCGAACGTCTATAATCGAGTTAAGCAGCGAAAGACCGGTGTCGATGGTTTTCGCAAAACTTTCTTCTTCCGCCTTGATGACTTTAACGATGAGGTCGTGCTTTTCTTCAAGATTCGGATAAGCGTTTTTGTTTTCGCGAATAACTGTTTCGCAGACCTCATAGAGGAAGGTTCGGTCAATACCGAGAAGCTTTCCGTGACGGGCAGCGCGGCGAAGCAAACGGCGAAGGACATATCCCCTGCCCTCGTTCGACGGCATTACGCCGTCGCTTATCATGAACGTCGTGCTTCGAATATGGTCGGTTATAACGCGAAGCGAGATATCACTTTTATCGTTATCGTGATATTTCACGCCGGAAATATCAATAACATGTTGCATAATATTTTTAACGGTATCAACTTCGAAAAGATTGTCAACACCCTGCATAATACAAGCAAGACGTTCGAGACCCATGCCGGTATCTATATTGCAACTTTTAAGGCGCGAATAATTTCCGTTTCCATCGTTTTCGAATTGAGTAAAGACGAGATTCCAAAACTCGGTATAGCGGTCACAATCACAGCCGGGGGCACAATCGGGAGAGCCGCAACCATATTTTTCGCCGCGGTCAAAATAAATTTCCGAGCAGGGACCGCAGGGACCAGCTCCATGCTCCCAGAAGTTATCTTCCTTTCCGAGTCTTACGATCCTTTTCGGGTCAACGCCGATTTCCTTTGTCCATATATCAAACGCTTCGTCATCATCTTCGTATACAGTTACCCAAAGTTTGTCAACAGGCATTTTCATGACCTCAGTACAAAACTCCCATGCCCACGCCGTAGCTTCGTGCTTGAAATAATCACCAAAAGAGAAATTGCCGAGCATTTCAAAATAAGTTCCGTGCCTTGCTGTTATACCGACACGCTCGATATCGGGCGTGCGTATACATTTTTGGCAAGTCGTCATGCGCTTTTTGGGCGGAGTGAGTTCTCCTGTGAAATATTTTTTCAACGGAGCCATACCCGCATTAATAAGAAGCAAACTCTTGTCCCCTTGTGGTACAAGAGAGAAACTTCCGGCGCGAAGATGCCCCTTGCTTTCAAAAAACGAGAGATACTTTTCCCTGATCTCGTTAAGACCCATCCATTCCATGATATCAGTTCCTTTCCAGACGAAAAACGATTCGCCGCATATTTCGCCGCATATAATAAATAAAAAAAGATGCCATCACAACAAATCGGGGTGAGCGAGCGCCCACGGTACCACCCGAATTGTGCAAAAAGCACCACTCTGACCCGTTAACGCCGGGAAAACGCTCAGCCTTTCGGTGAGAGCTCGGAAGCAGCACACGAACCTCACACAACGACGCAAGACCTTTCAGCCACCGACAAACCGGGAGTCTCGCTCTCTGAGAAGCAAAAGAAGAACGCGTTTCTTCGTCACAGCAATAAATTATAAAATAATTCTACTATTCGACAGCCGTTTTGTCAAGAGCTATTGAAGTTTTTTGCGAGAACAATTTTCTTTTTAAAAAGCCGAGATTATCTCTGAAAAAAAGATAGTGAAAAAAATTTGTTTCAGTCATTGACTATTACGGATTAAAATGGTAAAATGTTCGATATGAAAAGATGTATGCGACATTTTTTGTGTAAAATGCACATATTTCTTTCTATTAATCCATTCAATCATTTTTTGGAGGAGAAAGTATGTCAAACAAACTCGAAAAAAAGTACGGCCTGTTGACCGCCATATGCATGGTTGTCGGCATCGTCGTCGGCAGCGGCGTTTTCTTTAAAGCGCAAACCATTCTCGAAAAAACCAACGGTGACATGCCACTCGGTATTATCGCGTGGATCATCGGCGGCGTTATCATGATTTTCTGCATTCTTGCCTTTTCGGTTATGGCGCAGAAATACGAAAAAGTCAACGGTGCCGTTGACTATGCCGAAGCAACCGTCGGCAGTAAATACGCCTATATGCTCGGCTGGTTCATGAGCACGACCTATTACCCGACAATGACCTCGGTTCTTGCCTGGCTTTCGGCGAGATATACCCTCGTCTTCATCTGCTCGGTCAACCCGAATTTCGCAATGCACATCGCAGCATCCGACGGCGGTTGCGTTTATGGTCCCGAGTGCCTCGCACTTTCCTGTCTCTTCCTCGTTGCAAGCTATGCAATGAACGCTCTTTCGCCGAAGCTTGCAGGTAAGTTCCAGGTTTCCACAACCTTCATCAAGCTCGTTCCCCTTATCCTCATGGCAGTAGTCGGAACAATTTACGGCTTCACGCACAATATGGCCGGTTCCGCCGATTCTATCCTTGTTGAAAACTTCAAAACCGCTTCCGGCAACATCGCACCTCTTTTCGTTGCCGTTTGCGCAACGGCATTCGCGTATGAAGGCTGGGTTATTGCCACCTCAATTAACGCAGAGCTCAAGAACGCGAAGCGTAACCTTCCGATCGCACTCATCGTCGGCGGACTTATAATCATCGCGATTTACGTTTTTTATTACATCGGCGTTGCAGGCGGAGCAGATGTTGCCACCCTTCAGAAAGACGGCGCGAACGTTGCGTTCACAAACGTCTTCGGCAATGTTCTCGGTAACATTCTCAATCTCTTTGTTGCGATTTCCTGCATGGGTACCCTCAACGGTCTTATGCTCGGCACCACAAGAGGTCTTTATTCGGTTGCAGTCAGAGGTTACGGCCCCGCACCGAAAACCTTCAGCGAAGTCAGCGAAAACACCAATATGCCGACGAACTCTTCGATCTTCGCAATTCTCGTTTGCGCTGTATGGCTCGTATACTTCTTCGGCGCGAACCTCACTCCGGTTCCGTGGTTCGGTCTTTTCAGCTTCGACTCCTCTGAGCTTCCGATCGTTACGATCTATGCGCTTTACATTCCGATCTTCATTCTCTTCATGAAAAAGGCGAAGGATGTTAAACCGTTCAAGAGATTCGTTCTTCCGACGCTTGCAATCATCGGTTCGCTGTTTATGGTCTTTGCCGCCATTTATTCACACGGCATCGTTGCCTATCAGTCAGCCGCAGCGGAAGGCAAATTCAGCTGCCCGGTTCTCTTCTATCTCATCATCTTTGCCGTCATCATGATTATCGGTCTTTTCTTCGGCAAGAAGAAGAGCGCAAAAGCTTCCAAATAATCAAAAAGGTTATTATTCAAAACAGGCTACGCTTTTCAGCGCAGCCTGTTTTTTGCTTCGGTCTTATGTATCAAGACCGAAGCTTACGGAAAGGGCCTTGTCTATCCTACTCATATCCGTTTCTCCGAGATTACCCATATGCTCGCGAAGTCGCTTCTTGTCAAGCGTTCTGACCTGTTCAAGCAAAACGATCGAATCATGAGCCAAACCGCAACCGTCGGCGTTAACGCGAATATGTGTCGGCAAGCTCGTCTTTGTGCTTCGGCTCGTTATTGCCGCCGCAATAACAGTGGGACTGAATTTATTGCCGACGTCGTTTTGAACTATCAAAACCGGTCTTATTCCACCCTGCTCCGAACCCACAACAGGGCTGAGATCTGCGTAATATATATCTCCGCGTTTCACATTCATAATAATTAACTCCCTTTCGTGCTGACAATGTTATTTTGTCCGGTTCTTTTCGGGTTTAATCACACAGGGAGCAATATTGCCGCTATTAACCGCTGACGCGGTCAATATCATTCTATGCTTTCGTTCAAAAAACGGTAATCATATTCATCGGTAGTTATCCTTTCGAGTTTTCCGCTCTCGTTAAAAACTAATACGGCTTCACCAAGAGAATAAGTAAATTTGCACGGCGACTCATCAAACGACTGTTCTTTCGAGGAAAACGAAGAAAAAATTTCGAAAAGCGTTTCAATTCCTTTTGAAGAGCCGAAAAGTTTTTCCGATGATTCAAGCGAACATCTTATATCGCCATAGCTCAAAAGCAATTCTCCGTTTTCAAGGCCAATTTCCATATCGGCAGCTTCTTTCGGCTCAACAAGTTTAAATTTCATTTCGGACTGCGAAGCGCAGTCAAAAACACCGATTACAGACGTTTCACCCTCTTCGAAAGAAACAAGACTTTCAGCTTTCGGCAAAAAATATGAAGCGCTGTTATCCTTTGAATTGCAAGCAGCAAGACAAAGCAAGCACATCATTAAAATCGGCAAAACAGTTTTTTTCATAAATCTCAAACCCTTCTTCCTCATATGCGACTGACAATAAAATATATAAAACCGTTCGGCTCAATATGAAAAAAGCCGCAAAAAGAAACTTTTCGCAGCTTTAATCTTCAAAACAAATACAGACATCAAATGGTTTTTTGGCCTCAAATCAAGATATTTTCAAAGCTCTTACAGCGTTAAGAACAGCGATAACCATGACTCCGACATCAGCAAAAACGGCAGCCCACATTCCGGCAACGCCAAGCGCGCCCAGGACAAGGCAAAGAGCTTTAACAGAAAGGGCAAAAACGATGTTTTCCTTAACGATTTTCAACGTTCGTATTGAAATTTTTGAAGCAAGAGCAATCTTTGACGGGTCGTCATCCATAAGGACAACATCAGCCGCTTCAATAGCAGCATCGGAACCAAGTGCACCCATAGCTATACCGATATCCGCACGCGAGAGAACGGGCGCATCGTTTATTCCATCACCGACAAAAACAAGTTTTTCCTTTTCGTTCTTCTTTTCAAGAAGAGCCTCAACGCGGTTCACCTTTTCATCAGGAAGCAAATCGGCCGCGTAGTCGTCTATATCAAGTTGCCTCGCAACTCGTTTTGCGACTTTCTCGCTGTCCCCGGTGAGCATAACGGTTTTTTTGATTCCGAGCTTTTTAAGGCTGTCTATCGCCGTTTTCGAAGTCGACTTAACAACATCGGCAATTACTATCGAGCCGACATATTTTCCGCAAACAGCGACATAAACAACGGTCCCCTCGTCTTCGCGCGAGAAAGTGACCCGCACACCTTCTCTTTCCATAAGGCGCATATTACCGGCAATCACGCGTTTTCCGTCAACGACAGCGGCAACTCCATGTCCAGAAACCTCGGTTATATCGGAAACGAGTTCGCGCTTTACGGTACCACCATACGCCTTTTTAAGACTCTCACTTATCGGATGGCTCGAACCGACTTCGGCGTGCGCAGCATAATATAAGAGCTCGCTTTCACTCAATTCGTTCTCGGGATAAACAGCCACAACCTCAAAAACGCCGCGCGTAAGCGTTCCGGTCTTATCAAAAACAACATATTTCGCGGCAGAAAGCGCTTCAAGATAATTGGAGCCCTTTACCAATATACCGTTGCTTGAAGCGCAACCTATACCGGCAAAAAAACTTAACGGTATCGAAATCACCAGCGCACAGGGACAGCTGATTACAAGGAAGGTCAGCGCTCTCGTTATCCAGGAGCTCCACATGGGTGGTTGCGAAAAAAGAAGGTTTGCTAACGGCGGAAGAACGGCAAGAGCCAAAGCGCCGAAGCATACAGCCGGGGTATAATATTTTGAAAAGCGCGTAATAAAATTTTCCGAACGCGACTTTTTCATGCTTGAATTTTCAACGAGATCAAGTATTTTTGAAACCGTTGAATCGCTGAATTCCCGAGTTGTTCTGATTTTGACAGAGCCGGAAATATTGATGCAACCGCTAATGACATTATCTCCGGCGCCGACGCTTTGCGGTTTGCTTTCACCGGTCAATGCGCTCGTGTCCAATATTGTTCTTCCCGAAAGAACAACGCCGTCAATCGGGACTTTTTCGCCGGGATCGACAACGATCACTGTTCCGGGCAGAACTTCATCGGGGTCAACACGCAAAATCTTTCCGTCAGCTTCGATCTTTGCGTAGTCAGGTCGAATATCCATAAGCTCAGTGATACTCTTCCTGCTTTTTCCAACAGCAACACTTTGAAAAAGCTCGCCGATTTGATAAAAGAGCATTACAGCCACACCTTCGCGAAAATCGCCAAGACAAATCGCTCCGACAGTTGCAACTGCCATCAGAAAGTTTTCGTCAAAGATCTGACCTTTGAAGATACCTTTAACTGCTTTTTTTAAAACATCGTAACCAATCACGGCAAAGGGTATCAAATACAGCACTGCCTGAAGCCAAAGATCAAACTCTCCGACAGAAAACAAAACCGAAAGCGCCACAACAAAGACGGCGGAAACTATTATTCTCGCCAACACCTTTTTTTGCTTCTTACTCATATCGGTCGCTCCAATCAAATATAAATTTTGCAGTCTTCTTCAACCTTCTTGCAATTTTTAACAACCTGTTTCATTGTATCGGCAATATTGGCACCGTTTTCAAACTCAATCTTCATTTTTTGGGTCATGAACGAAACAGTGGCGTTCTCTACGCCGTCCGTTTTAGCTGCCGCTTCTTCCATTTTAATTGCACAATTTGCGCAGTCAACTTCAATTGAATAGGTCTTTTTCATAGCTGCCATCCTCCGAAAACATTTGAATAGTTGAACAACCGTTCATTCGTTGGCTATATTATAGTTGAACGCACGCTCAATTGTCAATAGGTTTTTCAAAAAAAGCCAAAAAAAACAAAAAAAGTTTTGAAAACACTTGACATTTTGCAAAAGTCTTATTATAATATCGGAGTGATTTGAACACATGGGGGTATAGCTCAGCTGGGAGAGCGCTTGAATGGCATTCAAGAGGTCAGCGGTTCGATCCCGCTTATCTCCACCACTTTTTTTACGGAATTTCCTTCCGTCTCGGTCACCTCGCCGTGTAAAAATTTGAGGTGTTTTTTTTAGCTGTAAAAAATTAATATTTACGCCAAGGTGGCGGAATTGGCAGCATTGAGCCGGAGCGCTGCCTTTGGCAGATGAAGCGACGGCAACAATGGCGCAGCGGTCAAAACTCAAAGGCTTCGCCGCGTGAGTTTTGGGCACCGCAAGAGTCTCGCGGTGCGCGGCTGACTATTCCAACCGGAAAGATATAAAAATACAAGTTAATATTACGCGGAGGTGGCGGAATTGGCAGACGCGCTGGATTCAGGTTCCAGTGGTAGCAATACTGTGTGGGTTCAAGTCCCATCCCCCGCACCACGTCGGAGCAAGCTATATATAGCTTGCTCCGATTTGTTTTATAAGCAAGAGCGCGCTCACACTTGCAACTCTTTTATTCAGCAGTTTTTACAGCCGCTTCTTTGTGGGTTTTCGGTTGGATTATCGGCTTTCGGTTCGGGCGTATTTTTTTGAAGGTCTGATTGCCAACAGCGCAATCATAATAAGTACAGCCGTTGCGGAAAGACTTATCGGATAAACATTCATTATCGTTTCAAAGGTCGGGCTTTTCGGGAAAACAAGGTTGATCCAGGCTATCCTTATTCCGCAAACGCCGACAGTTGTCAATATTGCCGGAGTCAACGAAATTCCGAAGCCACGCATATAACCGGACATTATTTCATACAACATTGAAAAGATATAAGCAAAGAAGAGAATTTTCAATCTCGTGTAACCGATTTCAATTACCTCGGGATCGTGATTGAACACCCAAAGCAAATATTTTCCGCTCAAAAGCACAACGGCAATTGCAAGCGCCGAAGCGACAGCATCTTCAACAAGCGAGAGAGCGAGCGTTCTTTTGCAGCGGTCAATCTTTCCGGCACCGTAGTTTTGACCGACAAAAGTTGTGCACGCCTGACTGAATGAGTTGAGAACATAATAAGCAAAACACTCAACATTAAATGCTGCGCTGGACGCAGCCATAACAATCGTACCAAGGCTGTTTATTGCCGACTGAATAATTATGTTCGAGATTGAAAAAACGGCGCTTTGAATGCCCGCAGGCAAACCGATTCGTAATATGCGCTTAAAAATCGAAAAGCTGAAACGAATGTTTTTGGGGTCGAGAGATATGTATTTATCGCTCTTAACAAGGCGAACAAACAAAATTACGGAGCTCACCGCATTGGAGATTACCGTCGCTATCGCAACGCCGTTGACCGTCATTTTAAAGAAAACAACAAATATCAAGTTCAAGACGATGTTCAACACACCCGAAACGGCAAGAGCGATCAACGGAACCTTCGTGTCACCGACACTTCTGAAAATTGCCGCTTCAAAGTTATAAAGCAAGATGACAGGCATTCCCAAAAGATAAATTCGAAGATATGTCAGCGCAAGAGGAAAAACATCGTCCGGAACATTGAGCAAGCCCAAAGCGGGCTTTGCCGCCAACTCGCCGACAACAGCAATTGCAATTCCGCCGACAAGCGCCATTATCACCGAAGTGTTAACTGTCTTTTTAACGGTTTGTCTGTCTTCGCGACCTATGGCGTTTGCAATTATAACATTGGCACCGAGCGCGACCCCGATGAACAAATTAACAATCAGCCCAATAACCGGGCTGTTCGCACCGACGGCGGCAACAGCAGCGGTTCTAAGCTCATCGGTCGAAGCAAAATTTCCGACAACGGCGATGTCTGACGCGTTGAAAAGCTGTTCGAGTATTGCCGTCGCGGCAATCGGTAACGCAAACGCAGGAAGTTTGTTCCACAAAGAGCCGTTAAGCATATCGAGTTTTTTTCTTTTGATTGTTTTTTCCATTGATTTCACCACTTCTTTCAACATAACAGTTATAGCTTTTTCTTCTTTAAATGTCAAGCGTAAATATCACAGAATCGTAAGGTAAGAAAGCGATTTTTTTGTAAAATATGTTTGACAAGAAGAGTGACTTATTCTATACTTGTATTGTGCTTTGTGCACATCAACTCTGAAAGGAATGATACTAATGCAAAACTTCACCTATCAAACTCCGACAAAGCTTATTTTCGGAAAAAATTCAATAAAAAAACTTCCCGCCATCATTAACGGTCTCGGAAAGCGTGTTCTTTTAACCTACGGTTCCGGCAGCATTAAAAAAATCGGTCTTTATGACGAAGTTAAAAATTTGCTTTCTGGTTGCGAGGTATATGAACTTTCCGACATTGAACCGAACCCCAAATACACCACCAGCGTTCTTGAAGGCGTAAAGCTTTGCAAGGAAAACGACATTGATGTTGTTCTTGCTGTTGGCGGCGGCAGTGTTTTGGATTGTTCGAAAGCCATTTGTGCCGGTGCTCTTTATGACGGCGAACCCTGGGATCTTATAACCTATAAAGTCAAAGCTAAAAAAGCTCTGCCGCTGGTTACCGTTCTCACCCTCGCAGCCACCGGTTCGGAATATGACAGCGGTTGCGTCATTTCGAGAACAGAAACCAACGATAAGGTTGGCTATATTGACGAACTTCTCTTTCCTTACGCCTCAATACTCGATCCGCGTTACACATTTTCTGTTTCGAAGAAACAGACCGCAGCCGGTGCCGCAGACGCAATCAACCACATTATTGAGCAGTATTTTTGCGAGGATCACTCCGATCTTACCGATGGTATGTGCGAAGCGGCAATTAAAAGTTTAATCAAAAACGCGAAGCTCGCCCTCGAAGAACCCGAAAACTATGATGTTCGCGGCGAATTCATGGTTGACTGTTCTCTCGCCTGCAACAAGATTCTTTCAATCGGAAACAGTCAATCCGGCTGGCCGTGTCACGGAATTGAACACGCACTCAGCGCATATTATGACATTACTCACGGCGAAGGGCTCGCCATCATTACACCGAGATGGTTGCGCCACATTTTAAACGAGAAAACACTCGAACGTTTTTTCAGCTTTGGAACTCATATTTTCGGCATCGACCCCGCTCTTTCGGATATGCAAATTGCCGAGAAAATGATTGAAGAAATGTATAAGCTCTTTGAATCACTTTCAATACCCATGCACCTTCGCGATGTTGGTATTGATGAGTCAAGACTTGAAGAAATGGCACACCACATTGCCGTCAACGAAGGACTCGAAAACGCATGGGCGCCGCTTAGCGAAAGTGACATTCTTGAAATTCTGAAAGCTTCTCTCTGATTTAATCCAAAGGAAGGTATCTTTCAGCTCTCATTCTTTTTCAAACAATAAAACTTAAATAACATCGCAGAGCATATTTGAATCGCCAAAACCGTGTTACGGCGCCGAAAAATATGCTCTGCTTTTTTATCGATAAAAACAGACGACCGCACGAGGCGGTCATCTGTTCCGATTTGTATTCAATTCCAATGAAGGGATAAACTTTTAATAAAAACACTTTACATAGGTTTATAATGACCGACATTGACATTCAAGAGCTTGTCATAGTCCAGAAGATGATAAAGCGAACCGTCTTCAAGCGGATAAACACAAATATCTTCCGCCTCATTGTCATAGTTCGTCCAATTACGCGTAAAGACAAGCGAAACAGCGCCGGTGGTGGGTTCCACGGCAAGCACCTGATCTTCCGAGCTTTCGGCAACATCATAAGAAAGATAAAGCACTCCGTTATATACCGAGCCGCCCTGAATTCTGGTGATTTCGGTCTGCAAAGATATAGTCCGCAAAAGCTCCATAGTTTCAAGGTCATATTGCAATATTTCTTTCACGCCTCTAAACGGAGAGGTATAAAGATATCCGTTTTCTCTGTCGATCGCGCACCACGGAATGCCGCTCGAAAGACTGTCACAGGTCATATCATAATACTTTCCCGTGTATTCGAGAGTTTCGCAATCATAAAGCAAAATAAAAGTATAATCCTGTTTTCCTTCAACAGGAGCATAAATATAACCGTTTGCACAGTCGATTCCGCCGATATGATTGCTTCCATATTTTTCGGTAAACTCTTCGGGAACGGCGTTGCATCTCTTCTTAAGACAGTTCATTTCCGAGTCGAACTTGGCAAGTCCGGTGAAATGAACGGCCGTCATTGCGCCGGAACAATAAAAGTTTTCTCCGTCGAAACAGATGCCCTGAGCCGAATGAAGCGAAGTTATCGGATCGAGCTTTTGAACATCAACAACATCATATCCTTCGCTTACGGTGATTCCACCAAAACCAAGAACATAGGTTAAAATCAAGATCAACGCGGTAAAGAAAGATTTTATCTTAGCCATTTCACGCGCTCCTTTTATTGCTCAACTTTTTCGGGAACAGGCTCAACAAAATTCTTGGCTTTTTCAAACTCTTCTTCGAGCTGCTTCGAGGGCTTTGCGGTGCAAAGAGAAACAACAACGATAAAAATGCAGGAGATTATGAACGCGGGAAGAAGCTCATAAATTCCGAATACGCCGCCGAGCGGTTTAATCAGAAGCTTCCAAACGAAGACCATTATACCGCCCGAAAGCATACCGGCAATTGCACCGGCTCTGTTCGTGCGCTTCCAGAAAAGCGAGAAGAGAATGATCGGTCCGAAAGTCGCGCCAAAGCCCGACCACGCAAAGGAAACAATTTCAAAGATTATGCTTTCTTCGTTCCATGCAATTCCCATACCGATAACCGTGATTGCAAGGATGACTATTCTCGAAACGCGCATGACCTGCTTGTCGGTTGCATCCTTTTTAATTATGCCTTCAAAAAGGTTTTTTGAAACGGCAGAGGCAGCGATGAGAAGATATGAATCCGAAGAACTGATCGTTGCCGCGAGAATACCCGCCATAACAACGCCCGAAAGAAGCGACGGGAACAAAAGCTGCGAAAGTTGAGCGAAAACGTTTTCCGCACCGCTTTGAGTCGCAAGAGCGGGATCGGTGGGAAGAAGGAATCTTCCGAGAACGCCGATAAATACGGCGGTTGAAAGCGAAATAAGCACCCAAACGGTTGCAATACGGCGAGATCTCTTAAGCTCCGAGCTCTTGCGAATCGCCATAAAGCGAAGAAGAACCTGCGGCATTCCGAAGTATCCAAGTGCCCAGGAGAAGTTTGAAAGAATTGTTAACAGACTATACTTTGAAGCGTCGCCGAAAAGAGGTGCATTATTTGCAACCTGCTGAACGCCTTCGGCATCGGTGATAGGAGTTGCAGTCGCAAAAAGAGAAAGATAACCCGGAATCTCTTTTGCGTTTTCAATGACAGCGCCGAGTCCACCGGCATGAACAACACCGCAAACAAGAACGCCGACAAGAGCGATTATCATAACAATCGCCTGCATGAAGTCAGACGCACTTTCGGCAAGGAAGCCACCGAGAATTGTATAAATCAAAACAAACGCGGCGCCGACTATCATCATGGAATGATAAGAAAAACCGAAAAGACCGGAAAAGAGCTTTCCGCAGGTAACAAAGCAGCTTGCTGCGTAAACAGTAAAGAAAATGAGAATAAAAGTTGCCGATATTCCGAGAATAACTTTTTTCTTTTCGTGGAAACGGTTACTCAAAAAGTCCGGAATTGTGATTGAGTCGCCGGAAACTATTGAGTAAGCGCGAAGTCGTTTTGAAACCAGAAGCCAGTTAACGTATGTACCGAAAGCAAGACCGATAGCCGTCCAGGCAGCATCGGCAAGGCCGCACCAATACGCAACGCCGGGAAGACCCATAAGAAGCCATCCGCTCATATCGGAAGCCTCCGCGCTCATCGCAGCGACCCACGGACCGAGTGAACGACCACCAAGAAAGTAGTTTTCTGAATTTGCCTGTGACCTTTTTGCGAAGAACACGCCGATACCGATAACTATCAGCATATATCCAGCCATCGCGATCAACAGTTGAAGCTTATCGCCCATAATATACATCCTTTCTCTCAGAAAAAATTTTATAAATTATTATAGTATATTTTTCGACTTTATGCAATAGCTTTTTGAAATAAAAAAGTCACAAACCGCGCCGCTTCGCTGTTTGAGCGCGCAACGCAAACGAAGGCGCTGTAAATATTGCAAAAAATACGCCGCGATATTGGCTTACCAACACCGCAGCGTTATCGTATATGTCTTAGTCGGAGATATGGTTTTATTCTTCCATCTGCTTCCCAAGAAAGCCGGCTGCGACCTGAGCGAGCTTGATATCGGTTTGACTCACCGCGGTGCCCTTTCCGTCATCAAGCAACGTGACGGCACCCAAAACATCGCCCGCACCGATTATCGGGAACATGACGCACAGTTCACGTTCGCCGGAATCGGTCAATTCAAGCTTTTCAAGGTCAACGCCGGAAACATAACTGTTGCGCTTTTCCATATGAGCTTCAAGTTCCGGCGAAATTCGTTTCTCGAGAACATCCTTTTTGGGTACACCTGCAACGGCGATAACGTGATCACGATCACAAATTGCAGACGGATGACCGGTAGTCCTGTACAAAACTTCAACATATTGCTTTGTGTATGGGCTCAACTCACCTATTGGCGAATACTTTTTGAAAATGACTTCTCCGTTGGCATCGGTAAAAATTTCAAGCGGGTCGCCTTCCCTGATGCGCATTGTTCTTCTGATTTCCTTGGGAATGACCACTCTTCCCAGGTCGTCGATTCTCCTGACAATTCCCGTGGCTTTCATATATCTTCTCCCTTTATTTGAAAATGTTTGCTTTTTTAGTTTTCACAGCAAAGAGAGATTTATTCTGTTTTGTTTAAGTTGGAAAAAGTAACCGAAAAAGCACAAACGAAGATTATGGCAACGTGACAAACACCGCCAAAAATTCGTTTTATTTTTTAGTAGCAACTGACGTCAAAAAACTTCTTTTGACAAATTACGAACAATTGAATTTTCGCACTTCGAAGCGTTCGCTTTTTCAGGATAAAACCGCAGCCGCTTCAATGTCACTTGACTAACCGACTGTTATGAGGACGTCATTTTCTTCCTCTCAGACATGAAAATATGTTCTTCCGGCTTCATCTTTTGCGTATTCACCGAAAACATGAACCAACACACCGTTTTCGAGTTTTAGATTATACAGAGGTTGAAATTTCCCTGATTCTTTCAGAACAGCCATAATGAATACCCTTTCAAATTTCTAATGTTAAGTTTGACAATATAATACATCTTTCGGCTGTTTTGTCGATAATCTGCGCGGATTTTTCAAAAAATGTGAAATATTTGAAAGAGTTATATATCGGACTTTTAAGTGAGTGAAGACAAATAAAGAGCAGATGGATCTTTTCTAGGTGTTCTGATATTGCAAGAGTAATTTTATTTAAGCAGGCGATTTTAAATAATGATTTGATCGACCTCGGTTTAAGCTGATATTTCAGACAAAGAAGTAACGCCAAACGTTTTTCGATACGCACCCCATCTTTTCGGAGAAAAACATTCTTTGAAAAAAAAGCTGCGCCGGAGATCGCTAAACCGGCGCAGCTAAAGGAAAAGGGTTATTCGCGATGCGAACAACGTAATTATTGTATTACATTTTGAACAAAATGTCAACTATAAATTGAGTTTATTTCAAAAATTTTTGAATTATTTTTCAACTGTTTAATGGCGTGATTACATTTGATTCAAAAGATATGGTAAACTTTTTCGGTTAATTATGTTCGATTCTTGTAAGCTTAGCTTATGATGGTTGAATCTCATCCTGTTTTATTAGATATATTTTCGCCAACATTGCGTTGAAAATCCCGGCAATGCTGTTTTGCATGACGAGACAAAAAAGGTGCCGTTTGCGAAAAATCTGATTATTCAGACGTATTATGCTCGCCTCTCGGCAGCTTATGGTTACAGAAATTTCAATCGTTTCAGAAATCGTATCTTACATATCTTTATTACAAACAACTTCTTATCAACAAAGCAGCCGCCTGACGGCGACTGCTTTCGGTTTTTGTTTTAACTTTTAACAGAGGTATCGACAAAGAGCCTAAAAAGAATTGGCTTTTTACAGCCCCTTAAAATCAAGGCGAAGCCTTGTATGTAATCCGCAACTTGT
>CAYOEN010000004.1:0-62127 GCA_964403085.1 uncultured Faecalibacterium sp.
CCTCCTTGACTGCCGGAATTGTCGAAAACGTTCCGGGGTGAAGTTGACAATAATCGGAGACCGCTTTCCCGAAACGCTCGGCGATTATCGACCTGACTCGTTTAAGCTCTTCGGGGTCAAGATCGTCAAACGCGACAACCTTCCCTGTGTCCGAATATATCAAAAAACATTCGGCTGTGTAATTAATCTTTTTTGCCATGATTATCACCTCAACAATCAATATGTATTTGGCGGGTTGTACTATTTTGCGAATCTCAGCCCGCGAGGTTGTTATCCCTATATTGGGATGGCTGTGCCAAAAAAATATAGGCTCTTTGAGAAAGATCTTCGATTTTAAGAAGATCGCAAAGCTGTGTTACCTCTACGATATCGAACTTCGCTTTGTTGTTTTCTTTTTGGCTGTAAGTGCTTTTACTGCAACCTATATGTCGCCCACATTCTTCCTGGGTAACGCCTATACGCTTTCGCGCTGCCACAAGTTCATTTGTTCTTACCATACTTTCATCTCCTTTTTTCATCCCTGTTTTGGGATAAGTTAATTATACATCATTTTTATTACTTGTCAACCCTATTTTGGGAATTTTTTTTAAAAAGCGACAAAAAGTATTGAAAAATTGAGATAAAAGTGCTATTATTCTAATGGGAGTGATATTATGTCAGAAATAGATCTTATTATTGCACGATTGGAACAAGTCATCCGTAAGTCAGGGCTAAAGTACACGCAGCTTGAAAGTAAAACCGGCATTTCAAAGTCGTCGCTTCAAAGATACGCCACTGGAGTAACTAAAAAAGTACCAGTAGACGCGATTTTAGCTGTAGCACAGGTTCTTAATGTCTCCCCTGCTTGGATAATGGGATGGTCTGATGATTGCAATGATAAAACTACCGATACACTTGCCACTTTTCCTCTCACCCCCCACGAAAAGCAGCTCATAATTTCTTATCGGGCGCACCCCGAAATGCAACCCGCTGTTGATACTCTTCTCGGCGTTGAAAAAGATATCAAAAAAGAAGATCTTGCGTAGGCAAGGTAATATAATATTTTTAGACATAAAAAAATAACCGCCCTCATAAGGCGGTTGAAAAACGAAGGAGAAAAATATGATTTGTAAAAATTGTGGCTCAACAAACAATCCCGACGATGCTGTTTTTTGCAATACTTGCGGCAAAGCTCTGAACACCGAACCTCTGATAGTCAACAACATCAATTTTACATCACCGGAACCGCTCAAAGCAAAATCACAAACGCCGGAAGCGCCTGCGCCGGTAGTTCCTTCGTCAGCCGACTCGCGTCCTACCGGTCCAAAAAAAGCAAAGAAAAAATCTCTGGTCTTCTTAATTATTATCGGTATTTTTTTTACTCTTTACGGCTTTCTGTCCGAAGAAACTGACGTGCTATTTTTCGTTGGCGGGATTACTATAACCATCCTCGCCGCTCTTGGCTTGCAATCTGTTAAAAGCTATTTCACAGATTTAACGCATCTTAAAACTCTTTTAGAGGAAAAAGATGCAGCGTTATCAGCTGCAAAAGAAAACGAAAAGCAAGCAAGAGATGAAAGCGCGAAACTCCGTGCCGCTTTTACTCCTGAAATGCTTGAAAGAGAATCGGCGGTTAATAAACTCAAAGAGCTTTATGATAAAACTCAAGAAGCGCAAAAACTACGTTCGGATATTGACAGTCAGATACGCAAAAAGAAAAGAGAACTGAAAGATTTAAAAGAAAGATATATTCAACTGGACGATATGGTCGAAATTCAAGAATTTGGCTTGTATACTCCGAAATATGATTTTGCATCTTCTGAGCAGTATAAGGAACGCCTTGCGTCCATTCGGGAACGGCAAAAACAATTGATAAGGTCCGACTCTGCCTGTACCGGTACACCGCTGACTTTTAACAATAGCGTCGCACAAGGTAAAAAGGTTGTTAATGATTTTAAAAAACTTCTTCTTCGTGCTTTTAACGCCGAATGTGACGAGCTTATCGACAAAGTGAAGTTCAACACATTTGAAACCGCCGAGAAACGTATGAACGCGTCTCGTGATGCAATTTCAAAGCTTGGCAGCATGATGTCTATATCTATAACAACTCAATATTTCAACGCGAAATATGAGGAACTTTGTCTTGCGTTTGAATACCGCCGAAAGAAACAGGAAGAAAAAGAAGAACAGCGAGAAATCAAGGCTCGCTTGCGTGAAGAAGCACGTCTCGCCAAAGAAATCGAAGAAGCTCGCCGAAAAGTTGAAAAAGAACAGCTCCATTATCAGCGCGCTCTTGATTTGGTCGAAAAACAGCTCCTTACGGCAACCGAAAGCGAGCAACAAGGTCTAAACGATAAGAAACATCAAATACTCGCCCAACTCAATGAGATCGACAAAGCAATCAAAGATATTGACTATCGTGAAGCCAACATCAAAGCCGGTTACGTTTACATTATTTCGAATATCGGCTCGTTTGGCGAGAACGTTTATAAAATCGGAATGACGCGTCGGCTTGAACCAATGGATCGAGTCGATGAACTCGGTGACGCTTCCGTGCCGTTTAAATTTGATGTTCACGCAATGATTTTTTCCGATGATGCGCCTGCGCTCGAAGCAGCTTTACATCGTGCTTTTGATGACCGCAAGTTAAATATGGTAAACAAACGCCGTGAATTTTTCAACGTCACTCTCGATGAAATTGAAGCTGTTGTTAAAAAGAACTATGATAAAACTGTTGAATTTGTTCGTGTGCCTGATGCCGAGCAATATCGCGAGTCCCTCAAAATGAAGTCAGCCAAATAAGCGTCAAAAGTGATTGAGTATATTAAAGTGCAATATAACTGTAAATTCAACTTTTTGTGACTCTGATTTTATACGCTACCAACCGGACAAGGGAGTGAAGCATTCGTGAAAAAAATTGCGGCCTGTTATATCCGCGTTTCAACGGACGATCAGACGGAACTGTCACCGGATAGTCAGCTTAACGCTCTAAAAGATTATGCTGACTGTCACGGCTACATCATTCCCGACGAATATATTTTCAAAGATGAAGGTATATCGGGAAGGACGACAAAAAAGCGACCAGAGTTTAATCGAATGATCGGCATTGCAAAAACCAAACCGAAACCGTTCGACGCTGTTCTTTTGTGGAAGTTCAGCCGCTTCGCGCGTAACAGGACGGACGCAATTGTTTATAAAAATCTTTTGCGTAACGAACTGGGGATTGATGTCATTTCGATATCCGAGAGCCTCGGAGAAGACAAGGGAACGGCGTTGATACTCGAAAGTATGTTTGAAGCTATGGACGAATATTATTCCATTAATCTCTCAACGGAGGTTAAGCGGTCAATGAAAATGAAAGCCGAAAAAGGTCAACCGCTTTCTGTGGCACCCTTCGGTTACATCATGCGCGACAAACAACTCGTTGTTGACCCTCAAAAAGCGGAAATAATCAAGTATATTTTCAATAGTTACGAAGGCGGTACGGGTGTTCGAAAGATCGCAACGGATCTTTCGTCGGCAGGCGTTTTAACCAACAGAGGCAACGTGCCGGACAATCGGTTTGTCGCTTATATTTTGCAAAATCCAGTGTATATCGGTTATCTGCGTTGGTGCAGCGAAGGACACGCAAATTACACGCGAAAAGCCGATATAGATATGACGAATGTCATCCTTGCAAAAGGAAATCATGAACCAATTATAAGCGAAGAACAATTTGAACGTGTTCAAGCGCGAATGATAGAAGTAAAAAGAAAATTTGCAAAATATCAACGCCCGGAGCAGCCTATAAACTGGATTTTTAAAGGATTGCTTCGTTGCGGAACGTGCGGCGCAACTCTTATCAGAGCGTCAAGCAAAGAACCGGCCGTCCAATGCCACAATTATGGGCGTGGTCAGTGCCATGTTTCGCATCACATATCGGTTCAAAAAGCCGCGCAGTGCATAATTCAAGGAATGCAACGCGCAGTCGATGAAGCACAATTTAATCTTGTTGTTACTCCGGCAACAAAAAAAGAGCAAGAAGAGCTTTCAATGCTTCGGAGAGCCCTTTCGCTCGAAAAAGAAAAGCTCTTAAAAATCAAATGTGCGTTTGAAGCCGGAATTGATTCGATGGACGAATACGCCGAAAGCAAAAAGCGCATTTCAAAAAATATACAGACAATCGAAGAAGAACTTTCGGCTAAAGAAAAAGCTCAAGAAGCTGTTTTCGATAAAGTCGAATTCGGACAAAAAGTCGCCGAAGTTCTGGCAACAGTTAACGACGACAGTATCGAGTTAAGCGTTAAAAACGATGCGCTACGTTCTGTAATCGACCACATTGACTTTCTCAAACCGGAAAACAGATTTTCGATTTATTTTTATGTCTAATTTTATATCTAATTGCCGTCCGTAGGTCCGGACGGAGAATTGGGCGCGTCGTTACGATATTTAAGCCAACGTTTCACCATGCCCTACCCGGAGCTTAAGGGATTGTTGACCGATATCGGCACAGAAGAGCTCGGTCACCTTGAAATGGTCGGTTCAATCGTTTATCAGCTCACTCGAAATCTTTCCGCCGATGAGATCAAACGCAGCGGTTTTGACGCTTATTTCGTCAACCACACAACCGCCGTTTATCCGGCGAACACAAACGGCACACCTTTCACAGCGGCATACATGCAATCAACGGGTGATGTTATCACCGACCTTCACGAAAACATGGCTGCCGAACAAAAAGCACGAACGACATACGACAACATTTTGAGACTTGTTGACGACCCCGATGTCTGCGACGCAATCAAGTTCCTGCGCGAAAGAGAAATTGTTCATTACCAGCGTTTCGGCGAAGGATTGCGGCTTGTTACCGACAAACTCAACGAAAAGAATTTCTATGCGTTTACCCCGGGTCTTGACAGAGTTATCAGAAAATAAAATTTCAGCCACCGATGCTGCTTTTGGCGGTATCGGTGGCTTTTCACGGCGGAAGTTTTTCTCCTTTTATCTTTTCGATTATCGAAAGCTGTTGTTGCGGTTTTCTGTAATTTTTATTATCAATATTCTCGCTAAAGATATTGAAATCGCGAGCTTAATTCGATATAATATTATCGAAAAAGCGAAAAGGAGAAAAAAATCATGGCAAATCGGAAAAGAAACATTGTCATTGCTTTATTGACAGTTGCGGTTTTGATGCTTCTTTCAGCTTGCGCAAATTATCGCGAAAGCAGCATCCGGACAACCGAACCGACAACCAAAGCAACAACAACCTCAACAACAAAAAAATCAACGACTACAACAACCGCAACCACCACAACCGATTCAACAACTTCCACAACAACAAAACCGGAAACGACCACGAGCATCACAACAACCGAAAAGGTCGTTCCCGTTACCACGACAGAACCGCAAACCGTCGATTCAACTACGCAAACAGAAACCACCAAAAAAGCAACAAAACCCGTTGTTCCAACAACCGAAACAACAACCGCCCCGAAATCCACAGCCGAGCAACAACCGGAGGATTACAAAAGACTTCGCAAGAAGCTCATTAAAGAGCTTAACAAAAAGGATTTTCACCCGGAAATTGACAGCATCTTTCTTGACACCCTCGACAACTTATACAAAAACTATCCGGCGTGGAGAGCAGGCTACAGATATCTTCCGAGCACAGAGGAATATATCACGGAAAACCTCATTAATATAGTCAAGTTCATTTATAATATCGAATATTATGTCAAAGGATCGAAAGCTGCAAATGATTTATACGACGAGGGAAGCCCTTCTGCCTGGACAACATTCGATGAGGATTACAACCTGATCGTCGGCATAATACTTACAAAACCCGCCGATGTCGATGAGCAAACGCGAAACTGTGAAATTGAAGAGTTTTTCCACGAAATTATTCACTGCAAGCAAAGAAAAATTTTGAGGAGCAATACTTACTTCGAAGGAAACGAAGAATTTGAAAATCCTTTTACTGAAGGCGGAGCAACTTTTCATGCAAAATTCACAACCCCTTATTCATCAGAAGTCAATGGTTCGTGGTTCCTTTTTAACAAAGACGAAACCAGAACGATAAATTATAACAAATCGAACTGCGTCGGATATTTAAATTATATGAATGCGTTTGAAAAAATTGTTTATCTTGTCGGCTATGATTTAATTGACAAAGTTGAGCGAACCGAAGTTCCCCTTTCAACAATTAAAGAGACAATTTCCGAAAAATACGGTCACGAAAAAACCGCCGATTTTTTGGAAACGATGAAAAATTGGCTCGTTCTTTATGACGAAAGCCCGAAAGACGGCGAGGCTTATAACACCGCTGTCGCCCTCGAAAAAAAGTTTTTGAACTTCATTGAACAGGATATAGACGCACTCAAAAACAAAAAGCAGGCAAAAGAATTCAAGCCGATATATGACTTTTACATTCAGAACAATTTATCAAGGGTTGTGATTATTGACAGCGACAAGGACATCTCCCGAAAAGTTTTCGGAATCGCAAAGCTCGACGAAAAGCTTGGCGAAAAACTGAAATAATCCCCTCTCCCCATACATCCGAAAGTATGGGGAGCTTTTTTCAAAAGGAGCGACCGCCAAACAGCGATCGCTCCTTTGCTTTTTTGGTTTTAAGTTTTACCGCGCCGATATCAATAATGGCGCACGCCGCACTTGCAGGTTTTGTTCTTCTTGAATATTCTCTGGAAGATGAGTCCAATCTTGAAGAAGAGCTTTTTGATGCCGCTCTTGTGGCAATTGCAGGAGCAGTTTGCGCTCGGGTTTGTGGGTTCGGGCTGAGGCTCGGGGTCGGTTTCGTCAACAACGGCGTAATAGCTGAAGTGTGTCGTTTCGAAAATAACATAACCGTTTTCGATGCGGCTTTCCATTTTTTCAAGTTTGCCGTCATTTGTGACGTAATAAACGTTTGTCCTTTCGGGCGAATAGCCGTCGGGAAGCGGAATTTTCACCCAAACAGAACCGTTCGGCTGAACCTTTTCGCCGCCAACGGTCGTTACGATATCAAAAAGACGGTTTTTGAAATTCCCCTTTTCGTTGTTGAGCACCTGATATGACGTTCCGTCAAAGGTTTCGGTAACGCTTATCTTGACATCTCCGTCATAGCTTCCGTTGGGATAAACAACCGAAATTCCCGTTGCGTTGTCTTTCACTTCACTCGAGAGAAGCTTTTCAATTATCTCTTTTTCGACGAAGCCGCAAACACTGCACTTTCTTTCCCTTTCACCGGACTCAAAAACAGTCGCTTCTTTTGTTACCGTCCAATCGGAGAAGGTATGCGAAGCCATCGGAAGAACGGTATAATTAAATGTGTTGTCGCAATTATAGCAGACATCGTATTCGACACCGGCAACTTTGCAGGTTGAAGCAACAAAAATGTGTTCGAGATCATGACCCTTACTGATTTTTTGAGTTTCAACATAATCGCAAGCGGTGCAACTACGCTTTTTTTCGCCGTCTGATGTGCAGGTCGCAGGTGTTGTCACTGTCCAATCGGTGAGAGTGTGAGTGTGTGTAGCGTCAAGAGCGATAAAGGTGAATCCGTTTTCGACAGCGTAGGCTTCGGCGGCTGTTTCGGTGTAGCCGTAAATTGTGAAGTTGTCAATTTTTTCGACACTATAATAGTAGCCAAAAGCCTTTGTTCCAATGCTTGTTACGCTGTCGGGAATTGTGACGCTAGTTAAGCTGCTGCAATTACCGAACGCATACTCGCCAATGCTTGTTACGCTGTCGGGGATTGTTACGCACGTCAAGCCGCTGCAACCGAAAAATGCATAATCGGTAATACTTTTTGTACCACTCTTGATAATGATATTCGTATTTTCGGGCATTGTTCCTTTATATTTGTAATACACCTTACCGGCATAAATATCTCCATCTGGTTGCGCATCGAACCAAGCTGTATCGACTAATGCCCCATCACCAATACTTGTTACGCTATCAGGAATCGTTATGCTCGTCAAGGCATAACATTCTGCAAATGCACATCTGCCTATGCTCGTTACGCTGTCGGGGATTGTTATATAGGTTAATCTTGTGCAGGAATGGAACGCATCATCGCCTATGCTTGTTACACTGTCAGGAATGGTTACGCTCGTCAAGGCTGAACATTCTACAAATGTATCATTAGCAATCCTTGTTACACTGTCAGGAATTGTTACACTCGTCAAGGAGGCACTACCAGCAAATACACCTTCGTTGCTAAAGCCGATCACCGGATAGCCGCCGAGAGTGTTCGGGATAACAAGCTCACCCGATACACCGTAATCGCAATCTGTTATAATCGCTTCGCCGTTTTCAACTTTATAAGTCAAAACGCCTTCGGTGTATTCTGTGTCCTCCGCATTCGCCGTCAAAGCGAAAGAACCGTCAACGCCGCCGAACTCTGCAATCGGAGCGGCAGAAAGCAACATGACGACCGCAAGCACGGCAGAAAGAATTTTCTTCGTTTTTTTCATATTTTTCCCTCCAAAGTTTAAATTTTGCTTTTGCGAAACAATTATAGCACAATATTTTTATTTTGTCTACAATGATAGACAAATTTTTCGCTTTGCGAAAAGGATATTTTTTATCTCGGAAACGAAAACATCATTCGGAGAACATTTTCCGATATAAAAAACGCCATGCAGAAAAAATCTGCATGGCGAAGAAAAGTTATTTTTGAAGTTCAAGGCGAACATCAACAGTGAAAACCCCATTTTTGCAATCGACGCCCATGGCGCCGTTATATTTTTTCAGCGCGCGGTCAACGTTTTTGAGGCCGAGACCGTGGTTCTGCTTGTCTTTTTTCGTTGTCTTGAGCTTTGACGCGTCGGTATTCAACGTAGAATTCGAAACCGTTAGAATCAGATATTCGTTAACGCACCTCGCTTCGATATCGACAAATCTTTCGTCGGGAACTTTTTCCGCCGCTTCGACAGCGTTGTCAACGAGGTTTGACAAAACGGTGCAAAGGTCTTCGCTTTCGATTCCTTCGGACGGAATTGAGCCGGAAAACGAAAGCGTCGTTTCGCTCCTTGCCGCCCAGACGGCTTTGCTGTTAAGGATTGCATCGGAAACAAAATTTCCTGTTTTAATTTTGTTGATAACGCCGTTTATTCTGTCGCCGAGCGAGTTGAGATATTCTCGCGCTTCGTCCACTCTGCCGCGCTCAAGATAAGCATTGACAACGATCATGTGATTGCGATAATCATGCCTGAAACGGCGAAGCTCTTCGTCACCGAGAATCGTTTTCTCGCCGAACTCCTTTTGAATTGCAAGCTGACGAAGAATGTCGTTTTGCTGATGCGCCATATAAAAGATTTTGAAAACCAGAAAAAGAATGCAAAAAATTACCGAAACAGAGGCAGCCGTATATATGATAACATAGAGAATCTTGTCGTAATCTTCGACGAACTCTTTGTAATAGCACGAAAGGTCAAAGAGCATGATGACGGCATAAATCCAATGCGGTATTTCGGAAAAGACCTCGGGCAAAAAATTCGCCTGCATCTTTTGACCGACAAAATAAACAAAAACCGCAATCAAGCCGTAGATAACTATTTTGAACAGGCACTCAATATACAAAACGCTTCCGGTGTATTGCAAAACGAGAGAATAAAGCATATCGACCGTTGCGGCAATGAAGAGCACCGTCCAAACGTTTTTGCTGAGTTTTGAGTCGCGAACAAACACTGAAAGCGAAACGATGAAAAGAATTGTTGAAACAAAATCGGTTAGCGGTTCATACTCCGCCGAAAGCGGAATCAGCCAGAGAATGCCGCCGAAAGCGTTCGCCGCAAGGGCGGAAACGAAAGCGGCAACGCGAAACTTTCCAAGTCTCAATTCATTGACAAAGATATATTTTCTTACAGCGAGAAACGCCAAAACTGCTATGGCATCTTTAAGGAAATATGAAACTGCCGTTAAAAAATTTGCCATGGTATATGCACCGTATCCTTACATAGATTTTAAAAATTCAGTATATTTTTTGTTGAAGTCAGTCATGCAGCGGCGGCTTATCTCGGCGCCTTCTCCGTTTTTGAAATATATGACCGTGCCGCTGACACGGGAAATATGCTCAAGGTTTACAATATAACGTCGATGGGTTCTGACAAAATTTTCGGAGAGAGACGCAATCTCGTCTTCGTAGACTGAAATTGATTTTGTGGACTTGAAGAACTTGTTGTTGGTAAGGCGAATTATTGAATACTTTCCGTCGGATTCAATATAAATAATGTCGCTGAGCATGACGTTGGTATCCATTCGCGGAATCGGAACATTGATAAAGGCTTCCTTTTGATAAGTTTCAAGGAACGCTTTGAGCGCCTTATATATGTTCTTCTCCTGATTTTCGTTTTTAAGTATGTAACGAAAAGGGCGAACTTCGAAACTGTCAAAAACAAAATTGTCATATGAGCTGACAAAAATTATCGCAGGGTCGCTGTCGCGTTTTTGAAAAACACGGCGCATTCTTTTTGCGAGTTCGAGACCGCTCATTTCCGGCATTTGACAGTCAAGAAACATCAGGTCATATTCTTTTTTGCTGCTCAGCAGTCCGGTAGGTTTCGTGTATATATCAATGCTGAACGGAATTGAAGAACGCTCCATAAAGCGTTTAATATAAAGTTCAAAATTTTCGGCAATGATTCTCTCGTCGTCACAAATTGCAATCTTCATACTTTTTTCTCTCTTACATTGTATCAAATTTTTCTGTTCACATCAACAAAAAAGCGGAGAAGTTTCTTCGAGGTTTCTGTTGACAGGATAAGGATATCATGTTTATGGCTTTTTTTCAAGAAAAAAGAAACGAACGGTTTTTAAAAGTAACCAATGGCAATTGTTAATTTTCGAACGGAATATAGCCTTCAATGAAGCAAAAAATTCTCGCTTTATGAACAACAATTTTTTCGTGCGCTTGATATTGAGAAAAAGTAATGCTATAATTTTAGAAACTGAAATCAAGCTTTCGGGAGGATGAACGATGAGCAGTATCGCCCAAAAATTTTATAACTTAAAAACCTCTGTCGGCGGCAATCGCGAAAAAAACATTTTCGAATACACGGTCGGCATACCGATGATTGAAAAAGCCGGAATTTCACGCCCGAGTCGCGCCAACAACAGAATTCTTGCGGAGCTTGAATTTTCGTTGCATCTTTCCGAAGCTAACGCGGGAGTTTTTGACGAAGTTGTTGAAGCGGCTCTTGACTATCTTCTCGAAGAAATCAAAAACAACGGCGTGTTGACCGATTCCGCTTGCGAAAAAGCGGAAGAAATTTTAGCACCGCTTCACGCCGCGGCAAAGGAATACAAGCTTATTCTCGCAGCTCACGCCCACATTGACATGAACTGGATGTGGAGCTATGACGAAACGGTTGCAATAACTCTTGCGACTTTTCGCTCAATTCTTAACATAATGAACGAATATCCGACTTTTTGTTTTTCGCAGTCGCAAGCTTCGGTTTACAAAATTGTCGAAGAATTCGACCCGCAAATGATGGAAGAAATCAGAAAAAGAATCGACGAAGGGCGTTGGGAAATCACGGCAACAGCGTGGGTCGAGACAGACAAAAATATGCCAAGCGGAGAATCCCTCCTTCGCCACATTCAATATACAAGAGAATATTTGACCGAAGTCTGGGGTGCAAAGCGGCTTGACATTGATTTTTCTCCGGATACGTTCGGTCACAGCGCAAATATTCCCGAAATCGACACTTACGGCGACATCAAGTATTATTATCACTGCCGTGGCAAGGATACGAAGCAGGTTCTCTATCGTTACAGAGCGCTTTCCGGAAAGGAGATTCTTGTTCACAGAGAACCGCTTTGGTATAATTCCGGAATCACTCCTGAAATCGGAACGACCGCAATAGAAATCAGCCAATATTCCGGAGGTTGCAAAACAGGTCTTGTTGTTTACGGCGTCGGCGACCACGGCGGCGGACCGACAAGGCGCGACGTTGAACGCGCCCTGGAAATGATGACATGGAAGATATTCCCGGATATCCGATTCGGAACACTCCACGAATACTTCGATGAAGCCGCCAAAGTTTGGGACAAGCTTCCGATTGTTACAAAAGAAATGAACTGCATTTTCCCCGGCTGCTACAGCACACAGAGCCGAATCAAAAGAGGTAACCGCCGCGCGGAGGCAAGGCTTTATGACGCAGAAAGCATCAGCTGCATCGCCGCGAAACTTACTGGCTTTAACTATGCCGAGGAACAAATGAAAGAGGCTTGGCAAAACGTTTTGTTCACGCACTTTCACGACATTTTGACAGGCTCTTGCGTGAGAGACTCAAGAGAATACGCGATGAGTCTTTATCAAAAATCTGCGGCAATTGCAAACACGCAAATTCAAAACGCCATGAGAAGCATTTCGCAAAAAATTGACACCTCTGCTATTTCGGTTGATATAGACGCCTATAACAGTCAGTCCGAAGGCGCCGGCGTCGGATATGGGATCGAAAACTTTGTCGGCGTTCCGAGTACCGAACGAGGAAGCGGAAGAACGAGAATTTTTCATATTTTTAATACCCTCCCCTTCGGGCGCGAAGAAAACGTTGAACTGACCGTCTGGGATTGGACCGGAGATATGTCTCGAATCGGAATGAAGGACGAGCAAGGCAACACAATAGCTTTTCAGCTTCTTGACAATAAACAGACGTGGTACTGGGATCATCAATATTTTAAGCTCGTTGCGAACGTCACCGTTCCGTCAACAGGCTACGCAACGGTTGTTCTCTTCGAAAAAGAATCGGAAAGCTATCCTGTTCTTCTCAACGAATATCTTCCCGATCGCATCGGTTGCACCTTTGACGACCATATACTTGAAAACGAGCATATTTTCGCAAGGATCAGCAAAAAAACAGGTCGCCTTGTTACTCTTGTTGACAAAACTTCGAAAGAAGAATTGATCGCATCGGAAACAGGCGCCGGGTTTACCTACATTGAAACAGAAGCGGCAACCTCAAACGCATGGAAAATCGGGCGTCATCTCGGCGAAGAACCGCTTTCGCAATGCATTGAACTCACTTTAATTGAAAACGGTGAGCTGCGAAAAAGCGTGAAGGCAAAATACAAAATCAAAGACTCAGAACTTGAAGTCATCTACAGCCTTGACAAGAACGCAAAAGTTGTTAAGCTCAAAACAAAAATCGACTGGCGCGAACACGGCGTCGGAAAAGATACTGTTCCGGTTTTGGATTATCGCGTTCCGCTTGCGTTTAACGCCGATGAATATATGTACGATATTCCTGCCGGTGCAATACGGCGCAGCAAGCAAAACAACGATGTTCCGGGTCAGGAATACGGCATGGCGCTCAACAAATCGGGAAAAAGCAACCTGATTTTGATAAGCGATTGCAAATACGGCTATCGCGGAACAGGAGACGCGTTTGCTTTAACCTTGATAAACAGCGCAACCGACCCCGACCCTTATCCCGAAAGAGGCATTCATGACATCACGTTGTGGCTCGGAGCCGCTTCACCAAACGAAAAGGAAGCAAAGGAGCAAGCTCTTGTTTGCAATCACAATTTATTTTATCAACCTTCAAATTGCCACAACGGACTTCTCCCGACAAAAAACAGCGTGATGCAATTTATCTGCGAAAATGCCGTGGTGTCTGCGATTATCCCGAACGCAGAGAAGAGTTTACTTGTCAGGCTCTATGAAACAGAAGGAAAAAAAGCTTTGGCAAAATTTGTTTTTAATAAAAAAGTCGAAAGCGCCGAAGCAGTTAAGCTTTCCGGTCAACCGGCGTTGAACAAAGTTGAATTCGCCGAAAACACAGTCACTCTTTCTGTCGAGCCGCACTCGATTGCAGCAATTAAAGTTCGCCTGAAATAGCAAAAATACACACCCGACTTTCAATTACAGTCGAGTGTGTATTTGTTTTTTGAAGTTACTTTACAACAGCGGTCATTACTTTTCCGTCTTTTGAACAAGCGTATGCGGAGTACGCTGTTTTATCGCCGTCTTTAATAAAAGCTCTCACATATACTTTATACTTACCGTCGGGAAGCCCGCCAATCGTTACCGTTGTTGATTGCGTGGTCTTAAAGCTTTTCACGGTTTTGTTTCCGTTCGAGTCAACACATTTCACCTGAAAACCGGCAGCATCTTTAACGGCGGTATACTTAACTTTTATTTTGCCGCTTCCGACCGAGAGGGTAATTTCAGGCGTTTTAAGTCGCTTTTTTTCAATGGTTTCGAAGCCGATCTTTTCGCCGCATACAGTACAGCGTTTATATTGTTTATATCCGTTCTCGAAATAAGTTGCTTTCTTACCCGAGACATTTACGGTCTTATGAGCTTTTGAGTTCTTGCAAAGAGATTCAAATTTCAGGTCAAGCATAGCAGCGCAACGCGAAGCATCGGTATCGGCATATCCTTTCAAAACAAAACCTTTCTGCTTTTTTTCTACGGGATATCCGAATTCATCATGTCCCGATGTGTACCAGCCAACCATCGAATCTTCATCAATTTTTACGTTTTTCGGTATTGTCATTGTTTTAACTGACTTGCAATTATAAAGCGAATAAGAACCGACAGTCACGCGGGATTTATTATTGAACTTTATTTCCGTCAGGTTCACGCTGCCTTCGAAAGCACCGAAGCCTATCTTTTTTACAGATTCGGGAATTGTGAATTTCTTTGAAGATTTTGATGACGGATAACGCAAAAGAGTGGTTTGCTTTTTATTATACAAAACGCCGTAAACACTTGAATATTTATTGTTTTCTTTGTTTACAGTTATTTTTTCAAGAGCAGGACACTCCCAGAAAAGATAGTCAGTATCAAGATTAAAAGAACGAACGGTTTTGGGAATATAAACCGACGTAAGCTTTTTGCGTTTATTAAAGGCGTCGGGAGATATGACCCTTGTTCCGTTTTTAACTTTGACGCTTCCGCTGATTTTCACTTTTGTGTCAAGAAGGCAATTTCCAAGATAAAGAAGCCCATCGGTCCAATTCTTTCTGTCGTTGACAAACGCCGTGTCGGCGAAGACACCTGTGTCGATAGCCTGAAGGCGTGTTGGCATTGATATTTCTTCAAGGGCGCTGCATTTTGCAAAGGCAGCGGAGAAAATCTTTTTCACGCTGTTGGGCAACTTTACACTTTCCAGTGCGGTGCAGCCGTAGAAAGCGTAAGACATAATTGTTTTCACACTCTTTCCAAACGAAAGAGAAGAGAGAGACTTGCAATTTTCGAAAGCGTTGTCTCCTATAAAAGTAATATCATCGGGAATAACGACACATTTAAGGTTTTCGCAACCGGAAAACATGGTTTCGCTTATCGCTGAAATGCCGCTTGGAATATTCACCGTTTCAAGTGATATGCAATTTTCAAAAGCGCCCACGCCGACAGACTCCATTTCTTCCGGCAGAGCGACTGTTTTCAGCGAAGTGCAACCGCAAAAAGCTTTATCGCCGATCGTTTTAACACTCTTCGGAAGCGAAACCGAGGTTATTTTTTTGTCAAAAGCAAACGCTTCGTCATTGATTTCGAGAACCACCCTTTTGCCGATAGTTTCGGGAACAACGAGAGAAGTATCGTTGCCATCATATCCGGTTATGGCAATACAGTTTTCGTCAATGACGCGAAAAGTGAATCCGTTCACTGTCTTTTCTTTGGCTGACACGCAGAAAGCAAACAAAGAAAAAATCGTTAAAACGGTCAAAAACACAGCAATAGTTTTCTTCATATTCTACCTCCCAAAGAAGTTGAATTTCAAACAAAAGACAATTGTTTCGAATGAGTCGAGAAAAATTTCAAAGCCAAACGAAATTTGAACAAAAGAAATGATTTCAGGATAACACTATCCACATAAATTATAGCGACTTTTCGGTCTCAAATCAATAAGTATTGACAAGGAACATTTTTAAAGAAAGAACGAGAAAGCCTTGACAATCACAACCTTTCGAGTATAATAGAACGTGCGTTCTAAAACGAGCGTTCTTAATTAAAAACAAAATTTTCATTGCTTCGATTTTGGCAACGGAAATTAAAATGTAACACAACAAAGTATTAAAAAAATAAAAGCGAATGAGGTTTGAACCTCATCGGCTGAGTCGGAGGAAGAATATGCCACCATCACCCAAATTTACGAAAGCCGAAATCATTGAAGCTGCATTGAAAATCGTTTCCGAAAAAGGCAGCGAAGCATTGACAGCGCTCGAACTTCGAACCGAACTCAACAGCTCGGCGAGTCCGATTTTTACCGTGTTCAACTCCATGCAGGAGGTTGCCAATGGGGTTAAGATCGCCGCTATGGAGCGTTTTGAGTCCTATGCTCATAAGACAGGAGCGGATATACCGATCTTCAAGCAGGTCGGTATGCAAACGATCCTGTTTGCCAAGGAAGAACCTCGGCTTTATCAACTTGTTTTCATGTCGCATAACAGCGATGTGAAATCTTTTGCCGATATTTATACTCATATTGGCAGCGTTGCGCAAGAATGTCTGGACACGATTCAAAAGGATTACGGTTTGTCCGTTGATGATGCGAAAACGCTGTTTGAACATTCGTGGGTTCACACTTACGGAATCGCTACGCTGTGCGCCACAGGAATGTGCAATTTTACACAGGAAGAAATATCAGAAATGTTGACACAGGACTTTACGGCCATGATGATGCTGTTGAAATCCAAAAAGATATGAAACTGTGGTTTTTGAAAACAGAACTACGATATAAAAAGAGCTGACGGAGTCCGGCTGCAAGGTCAGGGAAATATCCGTTAAAGAACGGAAGGTGAAATTTGAAAAATGCTGAACAACACACTTGTTTTATACATTCACGGAAAAGGCGGAACAGCAGAAGAAGCCGAACATTACAATCCCCTTTTCCCCCATTGCGACGTTGTCGGACTTGACTACAAAGCCGAAACGCCATGGGACGCAAAAGATGAATTTGGGACTGCGTTTCAAAGGCTTTCAGCTGGGTATAGTCGCGTTATTCTAATCGCTAACAGCATTGGTGCGTACTTTTCCATGTGCGCCCTGCCACAGAAGAGAATTAGAAAGGCGTATTTCATCTCCCCTATTGTGGATATGGAAAAGCTGATTCAAAATATGATGACATCGGCGAATGTGTCCGAAGATGATTTGCAGAAAGAAGAAACGATTGAAACCGCATTCGGCGAACCGCTCTCATGGGAATATCTCCGCTATGTTCGCAGTCATCCGCTTCATTGGTCTGTTCCCACCGAAATTCTGTACGGTGGGCAGGACAATTTGACCGACCGTGAAACCATCCTCACCTTCGCAAATGCCCATGAGGTAAACCTGACCGTTATGGAAAACGGCGAGCATTGGTTTCACACAGCGGAACAAATGGCGTTTCTTGATAATTGGCTCACAGCAATCCGCACCGAACGGCTCATCCTTCGCCATTGGCGCGAAAAAGACGCAGAAAGTCTTTTCGAATTTGCAAAAGACCCGGACATAGGACCTATAGCCGGGTGGCAACCACACAAATCCGTCGAAGAAAGTCTCCATATTATTCAAAATGTTCTGAATGGCTCTGAGTGTTATGCGATATGTGAAAAAGAAAATGATATTGCGATTGGTTGCATCGAGCTTAGGCTTAACGGCAACACAGATATGACCGACAAAGACGATGAATGCGAGCTCGGTTATTGGCTCGGAAAACCTTTTTGGGGCAGAGAATATATGCCTGAAGCAGCGCAGGCAATTCTTGACCGCGCTTTTGATGAATTGACAATGACAAAAGTGTGGTGCGGTTATTACGACGGAAACGAAAAATCAAAACGAGTTCAGGAAAAGCTCGGCTTTGTTTATCACCACACCTGCCACGAAGTTCCTGTTCCGCTGATGAACGACGTGCGAATAGGTCACACAAATGTGATAACAAAAGAAAATCGGTTTAACACAAGGAGGAACAACAGTGAAGACTCTTAACATCATTCAAACACTTTCAAAAATCGGAAAGGTATTGAGCAAAATTATTTATGTCTGTTCTATTGTCGGTGCTGTCGGTTGCGCCGTCGGTATTGTGAGCCTGCCTTTTGCAGATAGCGGTATTCTCAAAATCGGCGGCATGACTATTCACGGTTTTATCGTCAGCCGAGGCGGTGACCCGAACACTCTGTATTCGGCAATGAGCGGGGCGATGATCGTCTGCATCGGTGAGGCAATAACCGCTAAGTTCGCGAAAAACTATTTCGAAAATGAATTAGCTTCCGAAACGCCCTTTACACTCTCCGGTTCAAAAGAACTTTTTCGCCTTGGTATCATTACGATATGCGTACCGCTGGGTTCGTTGATTCTGTCGCAAATTATCAGTTCAATTGTGGCTGAATTAATTGGCTGCGGCGAAGCTTTCAATCCCGAAGGCACTGATTCCGTGGCATTGGGTGTTATGTTCATTTTAATGTCTCTGCTTTGCAAATACGGAGCGGAATTGAAAGGTAATTCTGAGGTTTATCATGGCAACGAGTAAAGAATATTTGGATTTTATTCTCGACCGGCTTTCCGGGTTGGAGAGCATCACCTATCGGCAAATGATGGGCGAATATATTATTTATTACAACCGAAAAATCGCCGCTTATCTGTGCGACGATCGGTTACTTGTAAAAATTCTGCCTTCCACTGAAACGCTTTTGCCCGACGCTCCCCATGAACCACCCTATGACGGAGCAAAGGACATGATTTTAGTGGAAAACGTTGACGAACGCAGCTTTCTCGAAACACTGTTTCGCAACATGGAGCCGGAGTTACCCAAGCCGAAAAGGAGGAAGTAAGCATGAAAAAGCTTTCCATCGGTTACGGCAGCTCTGAAGATATTGACAACTGGATGCGCCTTGTTCAAATGGTCGGCAGCAGCTTTCCGGGCTTAGAAACGGAAGAAGCACTGTCCGAGCATCGTCAAACTGTGCTGGATTTTATGGACAGACAGGAAGCGATCTGCGCCAAGAAAGATGGTAAGATCGTGGGCGTTCTCCTGTTTTCCAGAGAAAACAATATATTATGCTTTTTAGCAGTCGACCCCATTTGTCGCAGACAGCACTTTGCCGAAAAAATGTTTCGCTTCATGCTGCCGCATATGAATGCAGACAAACCCATCACCGTCACCACTTACCGGGAGGGTGTGCCGGAGGGTATCGCCGCAAGAGCATTTTATCAAAAGCTGGGCTTTGTGCAGGGTAAGCTGACCGTAGAGTTCGGCAGTGAGGTGCAGGAATTTGTAAGACCTGCGATAGTTGGCGCAAATTGTCCCTGTAAAAAAACGAAGTGTGAGCGATACGGAAATTGCGATGCCTGCCGAGCCTATCATTCGGAATCAAAACGAAAGCGCCCGTGTGAAAGGACGAAGCACAGACGAGATAAAACCGTGAAAAAGTAAATGTACTTCATACGGTTACATCGTTCACCATGAGGACAAATCAAAAATATTTCGGGAGTGTGAAATTATGAATGAGAAAAGAAGTTTCAAATTAAACGCCGTCAACAAAGTGTTTCTTATATTTTTGACGGTATTGGCGTTTCTGATGTTCGAGACGCTGTTTTTAAGATTGGACGAAACGGTTCTTTCGGAAAACTTCGTAAATAAAATCCTCGGGATATTCGTTGTCTTTATTGTTCTTCTTCTTAATAAATGGAAATGGGCAGACATCGGTTTCACTAAAAAAGGCTTTGCAAAATATACGCTCACAGGGTTCGTATTGGCAGCATCCACATTCACAGTTTCTTATATAATTGAAATTATTGCTCTAATTTCTCAAGGTTACACCGTACGACTTGACGTTTTCACAACAGCATTTCCCTCGTTGGAGAGACGCAAGTCAACAAAGGTGTCGGGTTTATTCTTTTATGTATTTTCTTCAACATTATAAATGTTATAATGGAGGAAGGCTTATTCAGAGGGTTATTCACGAAAATTATCACCGCTGAGAAATTCCGGAAGTACGCTCTGATATTTCAAAGCGTACTGTTTGGAATATGGCACATTGTTACGCCGTTAAAAGATTTAGCAGACGGCAATTTGAAACTTTCCGAATTTGTTGTATTAAGCTTTGGATATATCATTCTGGCGGGTTTGATGGTAATCAAATGGGGATTGCTTTACAAAATGACGGGAACTCTTTATGTCGGAATGGCAGACCACTTTTTCAACAACTGTATCGCTTCCAACCTCCTTCACGTCTGCACGGAATCCGGAATTGATGAGATGATGATTCTTCGAATCGCGATTGCTCAAATTCTTTCATTCGTTTTAGTGCTCATTGTTTTTCTAAAACGAAACAAGCGTAATCAACAGAAAGAAACGTAATTAGTAAAAACGAAACAGAACTCGGTTTTTATATTATGAACGAAAGCAATGTAAAACTCACAGTGTATTTTGACGAGCCGTTTTGGGTCGGAGTGTTTGAGCGAATTGAGGGCGGAAATCTTTCCGTTTGCAAGGTAACATTCGGCGCAGAACCGAAGGACTATGAAGTGTGGGATTTTGTTCTTCGCCACTATTATGATTTAAAATTCAGCCCTGCTGTAAAGGCAAAGCTGAAACAATCTGCGGATAATCCCAAGCGGCGGCAGCGCAACGCAAAAAAGCAGCTTCAAGCTGTCGGAATCGGCACAAAGTCTCAACAGGCACTTGCCGCTCAGCGGGAAGAAATGAAGACCGAGCGCAAAAAAGTCACTAAAGAACAGAAAGAAGTCGAGCAACAGCGACGGTTTGAAACAAAGCAGCAAAAGCGAAAAGAAAAACGAAAAGGTCATTGAAAGACGAAAAAGAAGCGGTGTGAAAACCGCTTCTTTTTGCTTAAGCTCTTTTATCAGAAAAGATTTTTAAAGAAATTGCTTATCTTCCTGAACAGCTCAATTATACGTTGCCAGAAGGTAATGAAGCCATTCGAAGCAAGTCCGTCCGAGTCAAAGATTCCGTCAAGAGTAGCGTCGAGAATGTTGCCAATAAAGCTTCCTATTCCCTGTGCGTTCGGGTCATCGGAACCATTGAGCTCTTTAAGGATATCCTGCCATTTCTGGTTGAGCTTTTGAAGTCCGGACGCCGCGTGATCTGCGCCCTTGTTAGCTCCGTAGAAGATTTGGTAAACAGCGAACAAAGCCTGGTCCATTCCGTGGTGTGTCGTTGTCGTATAAGAAGCGAGCAGTTCAAGGAAAGCTTCAACATACTGTTCCGCGCTTTCGCTCATGTTGCACTGAGTCTTAAGGATAGTGACGAGCTTGGTGCGGTTATCTTCATTCATGATGAACGAGATTAGGAGTCTTTCAATAACCGTTACCATTTCAGCCTTCGCCGTGTTGGATTGATAAACCATCTTATAGGCTTTTTCTCCGTTGGCAGAGGTGTAGCTGACAAGCTTTCCGACCGTGAGTTCAAGGAAAGCGTCGCCGTCAATAGCGCTCAATTCCTGACCGGTTGTTTCCGCTATTTGGTCAATAAGATATTCATAAAGACTTTCAAAGGTGATTTCGTCAAGTCTTACGTTGATAAGGCTGTAAAGATCAACCTTGACAAGCGGTTCGATTGCGTGAAGAATTCCGTAAACCGAGTGAAGCGCATTTTTGAAGCAGGTATCAAGTCCGTTACAGTTTACAAAATAAATGATTTGCGGAAGCATCTCAAGTATCTTTTCGGCCGGGTCGGTCATGATGTCATCAATACGGTCAAACAACGGTTCGGTAATTGCGGTTACCAAAGCATCGCTGTTTTCGAAAACAGCAAGATAATACTCAGCCGGAGTAAGAACATCGTTGCAACCGAGAGCTTCAAGAAGAGGAATAACACCGTAAGCATAACCTTCCGCGCCGAGAAGAGTCACAAGATCATTCTCGTTTTCGTCAACGAAGAAGCTGAAATCTTCATTGCAAAGCATCCAGTTAAGAACCGGGTAAAGCGGTCTGAGAATATCACAAAGAGCTTCGGTAAACTTTTGCCTGTCGTTATCAAATGATTTTACTGTGTATGTTTTCCAGAAATCGAGGTCAACACCGAGGGAGGTGCGAATAAGACCCTTTATATGCTCTCCGCCGTCGAGCTCATCAATTTTCGCCGAGAAGCTCAAAAGCTCATCGAGGATCGCCTGAATGTTTTTGCTGTTATAAAGCGAGCCGTTGACCAGAGCGTCAAGAAGACCTGAAAGCGAATTAACATAGGTTCCGTTGATTTCTATACCGAGAAGATAGATGAGGTTATCAATAAAATCATCAATATTATCGGCGATATACTGCGCCATTTCCCGAGTATAAAGCGGACCGTATTTATATCCCGAGAAGAGAACAGATGATTCTATCGCGGAGAAAGTCTTGTCTGAGTCAGCATACTCGGTATTGATATAATTGAGCTTTTGCATTTCAAACTGTCTGAGATTCATAACAGCAAGAATCGCGTCATAAGCATCGTCACCGACCATCTTGCGAAGGATCGCTTCGTTATTACCGAGCTTAACAGTTTCAACAAGAGCAGTGAGAATAAGGGTTATCATATCTTTTCTATCGGTCGGTTCAGTATAAGACATATTAAACGCATATTCACCGCTGACCGAAAGATACTGTTTAATCGTACCGATGCAAAGACCGAGGAACATTTTCTTAACTTCAATAAGATCAAGTTCGGTAGCATCTTCAACAAGCTCAATGAGCTTTTCAAACGAGAGATCCGAAAGATCAACACCGAGAAGACCATCCACGTCAAGCTCAACACCGAGCTTTTCGAGCGAAACCGCAAGCGCATCAACAGCGCTGAGAATGTTTGACACACTCGCCGTAAGTCCGTCGGCATTAAGGAAATAAATTAAGTTTGGAAGTATGTCGAGCAATTCGTTCGCCGGGTCATCGAGAATTTCGTCAATTCTGTTAAACAAAACAGCAATGGCTTTATCGAACGCCTTTTCGTCGTCGGCAGCAGGGATATTCTTGCAACCGATGGCTTCAAGAACAGGAACAATGCCGTTCTTGTATCCGGCGGCGCCCTTAACGGTTATAAGGTCATTGTAAAGATAATTTCCGTCTTCATCGGTATCCGTTCCCGTAAAGAAGCTGTAATCTTCGGAGAAAAGGAGCCATTCAACAATTCCGTCAATGCTTTCGAAAATCTTTGAAAGTTCAGCGGTGAATTGTTCTGTTGTAAGCTCGCCGGTCGGTGCTTTGTAATTTTCAAGTGAATCAAGATCCAGCCCGAGAAGAACATTCGCGGTGTCAAGAAGTGTCTCGTCAAGTCCGTTAATAAGGCCGCAAATAGTTGAGCTGATTTTTTCGAGATTTTCGCCGGTATAGATATTCAGATAAGACTTAAGAAGATCGGAAAGCGACTCGGTCGTTCCGGTTGCCGAAAGCACATCGGCAATTACAGCTTCAAGATTGTTGTCAATATATTCCGCTGCTGCTGCGGTCCAGTTGTTCGGATAGGTCAAAGACTTAATTGTCGGGTCAACGACCACGCCGCTTTCAAAATCAAGAAGTGTGTAATCGGTATCTTCACCGAAATAATACATCCAGTTGATTTTTTGCTTTTCGGGATCGGTTCCCTTGAAAACGCTCAAAAGAGCCGCAGTAAAGTTTTCGGTTCCGAGAAGCTTATCCATAGCCAAAGCATTTTGTTCGTCTTCGAGAGCTTCAAGCAGATAAGAAATCACAACAGTGACCATATCTCCCCTGTCAAAGACTCCATCAACATACGCCCCCTTGAACGCATTGCCTTCAAGGAATTTGCTTTTTGAATCATATTCGGTTGCAATAGTTTTGGCGATGTCTTCAAGTAAAGTCGAAAGACGTTCAAGCTTAAGACCGGTCAAACTTTCAACGAGCGAGCTGACAAGCGTTGCGTCGAGATTTTCAAGATCCATTGAGGGCGAAATCTCAGCCGCAAGAGAAGCGACGTCTATTTCATAAACCGGTCGAACGGTGTCTATGATAACATAGATAGGATGAAGCAGATTTCTCACAGCGGTCGAAAGAGCACCGCTTGAAATGTAATAAATCACGCCGGGAAGCAAGTCGAGAATTTCATTGATGGGATCAGAAGCGATTGCGTCAATTCTTGCGTAAATCGCTTCAAGAACAACCGAAAGAGTCTCTTCGGAAGAGAATTCACCGCTGTCTTTAACTTTGCAGCCAAGCGCTTCGAGAAGCGGAACAACAGCGTTGTCATATCCGTCATTTCCGTAAAGGAGAACATCGGCGCTATTTTCAAAAAGATGAATGTTTTCGCCGTTAAAGATGAATCCGTAAAGCGGCGAAAGCGGTTCAAGAACAGCAAGAAGTGCCGTTGTAAAGCCGTCTCGATCACCGTCAACAAAGCCCCAGGAATAATCGTCCGCAAGACCCTTATAAGTTTCAAAAGCCGTCAGATCAACGGCGAGCTCTTTATTAATAAGCTCGGTAAGAGTTGAAGGAAGAGAAAGCGAAGAAAGCGCCTTCGCAACGGTCGTTACGGCGGAATTGGTGAAGAGGGAGTTCAAACCATCGGAAATTGACTTTGAAAGGTCAATATCACTGCCTGCCGTTTTAAGAACAGCGGAAACGATCGTATTGAGATTTTCGGCAACATAATCCGCAGTCTGCTTCGTCCAGTCGTTTTTGTAGCTGAGATAAACCTTGGAAGCCGGAGTAACACCTTCGATTGTTCCGGCGTCAGAGTCGGCGCCGAGCCACTTGTAGTCTTCGAGGGCATACTCGGTCTGATTAAGCAGCTCGATAATAGCCGCGAGCGCCATGTTTCCACGTTCATCGGAAGTGCTCGTATAAATATTTTCAATAATGGTTTTGAGCTCTTCGCTCATTTCTTCGTCCTTGGAGAACTGCTTGAAAATTATATCAACAAAATCGCTGTTTCCGAGGCACCTCGTCAAATAATCGAGAACAGCCATAAACACATCCGGCTTGTCTGCCGTGAATTTAATTCTGTTTCCGTTGATGCGCTTGGTTGGCGCGTTTTTGTTAAGCGAAGCGTAGGTGATAAGCTCACCGGCATTCATTACCGGCAAGGTGCTTGAATCAAAATCGGGAATGAACATTCCGACAAGATAAGAAATTATCGAGCTGAAGGAAGAAACGTCAAAACCGAAGTCGATGGAATCCTTGCTGACAAAGTCGGTAAACTTGATATCATAATGATCGCTGATAACCTGAATTCCGAGTATCGAGTCATCTGCTTTATAGTTTATTCTGATATTGAGATACTTAAACTTTTCCCAAAGCTTGTCCATCGGAATGGCATAAGCAAGATTCGGAAGAACATCGCAAAGCGTTGATACGGGCGCAGCCGCAAATTTATTCTCGATAAAGTCAATAAGCGGGTCGAAAATCGCGTTAACGAATTGTCTGGAAGTTGAGTATCCCTTTAAGGTATTGTTGGTCGGTATCTTGTCGCAATTAAGCGCTTCAAGAATGGGAGTAATAAAATCAGCATAGCCGGAACAGCCTTCGGCGGTAACGGTGAGGTCGGCATTAAGCTTTATGCCGACAACTTCGCCGTAGCCTGCCTTGTTAACCTTTTCGTTATAACCGTCCCAATCACCGAGAAGGGCTCTGACCATCGGCAATATGGCGTCGAACGACTCGGACATTGCGCTGATGAACTTAGCCTTCTTGGCTGCGATGAAAGCGTCCGTAGTGCTGTAATTTTCGGGTTTGATGTTATCAATGCCCCAATCAAGGTCATATTTTCCGTTCTTCACAAGACTGTTCCAGTTTTGACCGGCAGAAGAAAGACGATTTCTGACACTTGGGAAACCATCAATATAATTGGCAACCTGATTCGGATAAACACCGAGATTGAGACCGGAAATAAGATCGGTAAGGCTCTTATATCCGATGTTAATCTTTATCTTGCTCCAGCCCGAACCGTAGCTGTATTCGTTGGGCAAAGAGCGATACATATCTTCAAACGCTTTGACAAGTTCGGGATAAAGAAGCTGAATTATCATATTGACAAAGTCGTTTGTATAAAGATTATCAGCCAAGACCTGCTTGATATAATCGGTCAGGTTTTCGGTGTCAATATTGACAAGATGCGTGAAATCTTCGCTGGTAAGGAAAGCGTCAAGCTTTGTTATCGTCTCGTTGACGATATCTTCGGTAACGTTGTATTCCTCGCCGCTCTTTCTCGCAAGGTCCTCATCCGTAACGTCGCGAGTCATGAAGACACCGTTACTGTCGTGAAGATGCTGCTGCTTAAAGTTTGAAAGACCGCCGCTCGCAACAAAGCTGTTATAATTCGAAAGCAGCGAAGAAAGGCGGCTGTAATCCGTTCTGAGCTGATCGGAAATTATTGACGAATTATTTGCGTTGATGTAATTCCAAATGTTTGTCTCTACCCTGCCAACAGCGTCTTTAATTGCGGTGAAGTTGTTGAGGTTGACTTCGCCGTAGGCATCGTAATAGCCGACAGCCGTGTTAACTTCACTTTCAAGCCTTGCAAGTATAGTTGCGTAAAGACGGGCAATATAATCTTCGATGATATATCCCAGTGCATTTTCACCGGAGCCGAAAATGGTTTCCATTGCGACTTCGCCAATAAGAGCGACATATTTTTCATACATCGCCGAAAAGCTGCTCTGCTTTGAAACGGCATTCGGAATATTCGGAACATTTTGGGCAACGCCGTTGCCGATAATATCTTCGGTCGAAACCCGAGTTAAATCGGCATATACGAGCGGAAGGAACCACGACCAGAACGTTTCATACTGCGTTTCGGCTTCTCTGTAATCCCATTCATATTTCAACTGTTCTTCGAATTGCGCAACATAATCCGTGCCATCGGTAAAGACTTCGGCAACATTGTCCGCGTCAAACGACGTTGAAAGCGCAGTATTATATCCCTTAATAAGGTCATAACAATTCCAAAGCAGCTGATCGTCATCTATGTTTCTTATTGCTTCGGCATCCGGATAAAGTGCGCGAAGCTCATCAACGGCGGTTTTTATCTCTCTGATATTATAAAGCTGGATGTCTTTTGCAAGTTGAGTGATAAAAATTTCCGCGTTTTCAACAGAGAATTGCGAAAAGCCGTCAAAATTGTTTTGAACATACTCAATGACACTGCTGTCAACAGTTTTCAAAAAGTCAAAATTGGGCTGTTGAGCAGTGTAAATTGAGTTCATCTGTTCAAGATCGTTAATATCGTAACCGCTGTTCATGGCGTTTCCGAGCGATTCCATTGCCGGTCTTGCGTTGATGATTTTTTGCGCAAAGATGCAGTTATCAATATAAGCGTTAACTGCGGTCATATCAAAAAAGTGTTTTTTAACATTTTCCGAGTATGAATCGAGCTTTGCGAGATAAGTCGTGTTGTTTTCGATTATTTCGCTGATTTGCGAAGCGGAAAGGTCAACGAGCGCGTTGAGAGTCGTTGAAAGCCTGTCCGCCGTAAAGTAATCGGCAAAAGCGTGAAGATCCTTATAGGCTTCCGTGTTGGTTTTAACGTTAGTCCTTGTCGGTTTTTGCGAAAGAGTGTGCCAGGAAAGAGAGGACCAGCGCCAAACTCTTTTTGTGAGCGCACCCCATTTTTTAGTATCCTCGTTATGCCTTGCGTAGCCTTTTCTGACAGTATTGTTATAGCCGTAGGTCGCGCCGAGCAAAATGCTTTCCGGAACATCAGAAAGCGAAGCAAAAGTTAAGAGCGTCTTTTCGAGATCGGCGGTAACGGTAACTGATTTCGCGGCGTTACTGTTAATATTGTAGCTTACCCAACTTTCATTGAAACCCGGATTTGTTTGGCAAGTCCAAGTATCGAGCACTTTGTCGCCGTTCTTTCTGCTCGCCGAAGAGTCATCGGTGACACCGGATGTCGGAATCAGCGAATTGATAAGCGAAGCATATTCCGAGCCGGCAGCTTTTTTTGCAGAATTGTTGAGGTCAACAGACGAGTTGTTTGCAACGGCAGTGAGAGTCGCCGAGCTTCCGTTGCCGCCAACACCGTTGCAATTGGTTTTTGCGATGCCGTAAACATAGTTATACAGCACCTCCGCTGCGTTGAGCAATGTTCCGTCGCCGTTTGTGAGCGATGTGTCCGTAACAGCGTCAAAAGCAGCTTTCAGGTCATTTCCGTCAACGGCGGAAACGGTAAAAGTTGAAAACGAAATACTTACCATGCTGAACATCATGACAAGCGAGAGGAAGAGACTCAAAAGTTTCTTTCCGGTTTTCATGGTTAAAACCTCCTTGATAATTATTGCACGCGAGGAAAAAGAGAGCAAAAAAATCACCCTCTCTTTCGTTGCAGTGCTATCCACAAAATGATGATATCATTTAATCTCGACAAAGTCAACAAAGTATAACAAGATTGACACCTGATTTAATTATTCAGCCACGATTTTGAAACAATTTTTTCCCGCAAACAAAATAATCAACAAAATTTGGCAATTTTGTTGATTATTGGCAAAAATGGATTAACTTTCTTTAAACATATGATAAAGTTTTTATGAACAACACCGGTCATAAAAGCATCGTTCCGAACATCATTATGGTGTTGCGGCAACGACATCAGTGCCCTCGGAGCAAACGTATTCGCCGCTGACGGAAACATAAGTCTTAATTTTAAAATAGTAAGTCACTTTGTTTTCGAGACCTTCAATGACTGCGGAATCGGATTGCGCTCCTGAAACATCTTTCGCAAGAGAGAACCCACTATCCGGCTTTTTTGAAACATAAATCAAATAACCGTCAGCCTTGTCAAAAGTATCCCATTCAAGAACGACCTTTCCGTTGCGCGGAAAATCATCAGCCTTATATAAAGACACAGCTTCGGGTTTTGTTGAAGCGTTGAGAACCTCGGACATTTCGCTGTAAACCTTCTTTGAATCGACAACAGCATACGCCCTGATTCGATAGCTGTCACGCTCTGCGCTTTCTTTGTCGCTGACGCTGTATTGAGTTGTGTTCAACACAGCAAGCTGATCATAATCCCCTGTTTCGTCATTGAAACGATAAAGGAAGTATGCCTGCGCGTTTTGAACGGCGTTCCAGCGAAGCTCATACGACTCGGTGGTTATATTAGCAGCCTTGAAACCGGTGACAGCCGCAACACCCGTGGTTGCAGCGAAAGCCTTCGAAAGCTTTGAATAAATCATCTTTCCGTTTTCGGTGACACTTATCGCACGAATTTTATATTTATAGACACTTGCAGGTTCAAGATGAGTCATGTTGCAAGTTCGCTTATCCGTGCCGCCAAGGGAAACATAGCGTCCGGTTTCTTTTTTGTAATACCATATTTCGTAAAGATCCGCGCCGCGAACCTTTGACCACGAAAGACGATGTGAGTTGGGTTCGGCTGTTTTCTGCGAAATTTTTGTCACGGTATCAAGCGAAGTATACGCAGTCTTATTTTTGATCTTTGCGTTTGTGACCTTGCCGTCATTATTATAATACGGTCTCACGGCAAAAACATAATACTCGCCGGGAACGAGATCGGTAACGGTAAAGGTTGTTTTTCGAAGATTTTTAAGCTGAGTATATTTTTGAGTTTTTGTGTTATAACGATAGACTCGGTAACCTGCCGCCTTCCCTTCAACGGTCCAGGTCAAAGTTATCGAAGTGCTCGTCTTTTTTGAAACGGATATTTTTGTGATTTTCGGAGCGGTGGTTTTTGCCGCGAAACAAAACGTACAAAGCGTAAATGTCAGCGCAAAAACACTAAAAAAGTAAAGCAACGTTTTTTTCAAAGCTTTTTTCTTTGTCATAAAGTACCTCCCTGTTGTTTTTCAATCGGCATGGTGGCATATGCATTAAGTGAAAGCGAAGCACGATTGCCTGAAAGATATTCATAATACGTCTGAGCGCCGACCATTGCGGCGTTGTCTCCGCACAAAGGAAGCTCGGGAAGATAAAGCAACCAGCCTTTTTTGTCGCAAAGGTCTTTCATTTGCTTTCGAAGCTCACTGTTTGCGGAAACGCCGCCGGCAAGAACGATTTTGTTCATTCCGTATTTTTCGGTAGCTTTTTCGGTGTTATCGCAAAGGAAAGAGACAACAGCGTTTTGAAAAGAAGCACCGAGATCGGCGCGGTCAATAGTTTCGCCCTTTTGCTTTGCGTTATGAATTGTGTTGATAACAGCGGTTTTAAGCCCGGAAAAGCTGAAGTCGAGTTCGTTGTCATGTACTCTCGGACGAGGAAATTTATAGGCGTTTTTGTTTCCGTTTTTGCACTCGCGGTCAAGGTTCAAACCACCCGGATATGGCAAGCCCATAGAACGCGCAGCCTTATCGAGAGCTTCCCCTGCGGCATCATCGCGTGTTTTTCCGACAACTTCAAATTCGGTATAATCTTTAACGATGACCATATGAGTATGTCCGCCGCTGACAACAAGACAGAAAAACGGCGGTTCAAGGTCTTTGTGCGTTATGTAGTTTGCGGCGATATGCGAACGCAGATGATGAACGGGCACAAGCGGAAGCTTTTTCGCAAAAGCAAGGCTTTTTGCGTAATTGACACCGACCAGAAGCGCGCCGATGAGCCCCGGCGCATACGTTACGCCTATTGCATCAATATCATCCATTGTGAGACCGGCGTCATCGAGAGACTTTTTAACAACGCCTGAAATCGCTTCGGCGTGGCGGCGCGATGCAATTTCCGGAACAACGCCACCATATATTTTATGCTCTTCAACCTGCGATGCAATAACGGAAGAAAGCACTTTTCTTCCGTCTTCGACAACAGCCGCAGCTGTCTCGTCGCAGGAGGATTCAATTGCGAGAATTTTCATTTTAATTTTCAGTCCTTAAAATTCTTAGTCATTATAATCGCGTTTTCACGCGGATAAGTATAAAAATTCTTTCTCTCACCGAAAGAGATATATCCGCAGTTTTCGTAAAGAGAAATGGCGGGAAGATTGCTTTTTCTGACTTCAAGGCTCAAAAAGGCGCATCCGTTTTCTTTACAAATTCTTTCGCATTCGGTCAAAAGCCTTTTTCCGATGCCCTTTCGTCTTTCGTTGACCGAAACGGCAATATCGCTGACATAAGCTTCGTCCAAGACAGTCGAAGCGCCGATATATCCGACAACGGTATCGCCGCGCCTTGCGCAAAGAAAAACCGAACCCGGCAAAGCAAGACTTTCCGAAAGAGACGTTTCGCTCCAGGGCGAAGAAAAGCACTCTTTTTCAAGTTTTGAAACCGCGGCAACATCGACCTCTGTCATCGGTAAAATTTCTATGATATCATTGTAATCACTCATAATCAAAGCTCTTCAAGGTGTTCGACCGCCATTTCGAATATTTCCTTAACGTGGTCATCCGAGAGTGAATAATATACGATTTTTCCGTCTTTGCGATTTTTTACAAGATTGGCGGAACGCAAATATTTCAACTGGTGAGAAACGGCTGATTTTGTCATGTTTAACACAACGGCAATGTCACAAACGCAAAGCTCGTTTTCATGCAGCGCCCAGAGTATTTTCATTCGCGTTGAATCTGCAAACACCTTAAAAAATTCCGCAAGGTCGAATATCAATTCATCGTCCGGCATATTCTTTTTTGTTAAGCGAACGAGCTCTTCATCAATATGGTTGCAATCGCAGCCCATTTCGGTTTTTCCCATAAAACTGCCTTCTTTTTATCAAAGTTATTCCCTTATAATTATAAGCAAATTCGCTTTTAATGTCAACCTTTTTAAAGTGCATCGTCCTCATTACGAGAACGGCAACGCCTGTATTTTTCACGCGTTGCGTTGCCGCCGCGAATATGGCGTTGCGCCTTATTTTCGTCAAGAACAAGACGGACTCGCTCGTAAAGATCGTGGTCAATTTCTTTCAACCTGACCGAAACGTCGGTGTGCACGGTGGATTTACTGACGTCAAACCGCCTTGCTGCCGAACGGACCGTGGCTTTTGTCTCGATTATGTATTGCGCGAGCGCCTCGGCCCTTTTTTCAACTATTTCATTCAATTATATCCCTCCGTAAAACTGCACTTATACAGGGAAACACCTGATAATTAATATTTACGAGAGGGATATAATATTACATAATTTTCAAATAGCGCTCAATATCAAACGAGTCAAGCGGGCTGTCTTTTTTTAAATAAAGCGGATGGTGCGGGTGACCCTTTTTGCTTATAGAGCCGCAAGAATACCAGCACGCGTTATAGCTTTTTCCGATTTCGAGCATATCTTTAAGGCAAGCTTTTAAATATGGACGCGTTTCAATGATATTTCCCCAGGCTGCCCAAACAGCCGGATGCTCACCTTCGTAAAGCGAAAGAACATAGTTGAACGCTTTCATGTTTTCGCGGTGCAGCTCTTCGTTGAGTTCGCGATCCATATCCTGCGGACGCGTTGCGCGTTGAGCATAAACGTTAAACATTACGAACGAATCGAAGCCGTTTCCTTTTGCAATGCGTTCAACCGATTTGAGCGTATTGTCAAGATCGTTCGGCGCCGCCGTGGAGGGATTGATCCCAATGCAGATTAGCGGTTTCGTTCCGGTCGTTCCAAGTATGTATCGGTATTCACTGTAATGATTCGGAACATAGAGCCAATCACGAACGTCATATTCAATATGATTTTGAATTTTCGCCTGCGCAAGCGCCGTTTCAAAGGGTTCCAAAATAATTTTCTGTGTTTCAGCAACAGGAATATGCACAATATCACCTTCCGAGATTGTTTATAAGTTCTTCAAGCTTTTGAACAAAAAGACCAACATAATAGCCGTCAATCAGGCGATGATTAACATCGAGCGTCATGTTGATCATATACCTGTCGTTTGTTTGGGTATATTTTCCCCAAACGAGAATAGGTGCAGTATCATCTTTCAGTTTCGGGTCGCTGCAATCGCGTTCGTTGGTGCACATTGTTATGTCTGCCCACGGAATGCAGGAATAAATAATTTGAGATTCGCGAAGCCCATCAAGTGCCGTTACGGAAAGCGGATTGTTCTCGCTTTCAATTCTTGCGCGCTTTGCAAAGTCAATCATGCTGCCATCGCACGGAAGCGAAACCATATGAAAACTCTTTGAGCCTTTTTTCAAATCCGTAAAGCACGGCACACGATAAGGTATTTTAAACACCTTATTATCTTCAATTTCAAGAAGAAATTCATCAATTGAATTCAGCGCAGCGGTGCACAAATAAATCAAAGAATAATAAAACGAGATATGATTTTCCCTTGTGTAATTCAAAAGTTTTGTAACTTCAACATTAAAAGCGACACAATAGTGCGGCGTCGCGATTTTTGAATAATATTCAAAATGTTCCCTTCTCTCCCAGGTTGAAAGATCCAATTCTCGTCTCATAAGTACCTCCGAAAAAAATAATTTAAATTTTAAAAAGGGGCTGTGTTTTACAGCCCCTCTTTCGTTTTTAATAGAGTTTTGCACCGGCCGGGATATGATCATCGACCATAAGCAGATGAAGCCTTTCTTCTCCGTTTTCGGAATGAACGGCAGAAATAAGCATACCACAGGACTCGACACCCATCATTGTTCGCGGAGGAAGATTTGTAATAGCGATACAAGTCTTTCCGACAAGCTCTTCCGGTTCATAGTAGGAATGAATGCCACTGAGAATGACGCGGTCTTCGCCCGAACCGTCGTCAAGAGTAAAGGCAAGAAGCTTCTTGCTCTTTTTAACAGCTTCACAAGCTTTGACCTTTACCGCTCTGAAATCGCTCTTGCTGAAGGTTTCAAACTCAACATATTCTTCGAACAAAGGTTCAACAACAACGTTCGAAAAATCAATAACTTCTTCGACTGCGGTTTCGTCGTTCGACTTGGCTTCGGAAACAACAACGCTTTTCTTGACAGAGTCGGCGGGATTGACAGACTTGAGAGTCGGGAACAAAAGCACATCTCTTATAGCCTGAGAATCCGTCATCAACATTACCATGCGGTCAATGCCAAAGCCGATTCCGCCTGTCGGTGGCATACCGTATTCAAGTGCGGTAAGGAAATCTTCATCGGTATGGTTGGCTTCTTCGTCACCGGCGGCAAAAAGTTCATCCTGAGCTTTGAAACGAGCGCGTTGGTCAATCGGATCGTTGAGTTCGGAGTATGCGTTGGCAAGCTCCCAACCGTTCATGTAAATTTCAAAACGTTCAACATAATCCGGCGCATCGGGCTTACGCTTGGTAAGCGGAGAAATTTCAACGGGATGATCCATAACGAAGGTCGGCTGAATAAGATGTTCTTCAACGTATTCGTCAAAGAAAAGGTTGAGGATATCGCCCTTTTTGTGGCGTTCTTCAAATTGAATTCCCTTTTCTTTTGCAATCGCCTTGGCTTCCTCATCGGTTTCAATTGTCGAAAAATCAACGCCCGAATATTTCTTGACAGCGTCAAGCATTGTGATTCGTTCAAAAGGCTTTGAAAGGTCAATAACTATTCCGTTATAAACAAGCTTATCGCTTCCGAGAACGTTCTTCGCAACAGTTCTGTAAAGATTTTCGGTGAGGTCCATCATGCCGTGATAATCGGTGTACGCCTGATAAAGCTCCATCAAAGTGAACTCGGGGTTATGTTTCGTGTCAAGACCCTCGTTTCGGAAAACACGACCGATTTCATAAACGCGTTCAAGACCGCCGACAATAAGTCGCTTTAAATAAAGCTCAAGCGATATACGCAGCTTGAGGTCTTCGTTGAGCGCGTTAAAGTGAGTTTCAAACGGACGCGCCGCAGCACCGCCTGCGTTTTGAACAAGCATCGGGGTTTCAACCTCGATGAAGCCCTGAGAATCAAGAAAACGCCTTATTTCGCGAATGATCAGCGAACGCTTGATAAATGTATCTTTTGACTCCGGATTTACTATAAGGTCAAGATAGCGCTGACGATATCTTGTGTCGGTATTGGTAAGACCGTGGAATTTTTCGGGGAGCGGAAGCAGAGACTTCGAAAGAAGACGAATCCCCTTAGCGTGAACGGAAATTTCTCCCCTTCTTGTTTTAAAAACGAAGCCCTTAACTTCAACAATATCGCCGATATCCCACTTCTTGAATTCGGCAAAGTTTTCTTCGCCGATGTCGTCAATTCTGACATATGACTGGATGGTTCCGCTTCTGTCGGTGAGAACGATAAAGTTCGCTTTGCCCATATCGCGCCACGCGGTAATGCGGCCGCAAATTGAAACATCGGTGTTTTCGAGTTCTTCAAAGCGAGCTTTAATTTCAGCGTTGGTTATTGACTGCTCGGCGGTAGTTATTTGGAAAGGATCCTTTCCGGCGTTTTGAAGAGCCGCCAGCTTTTCAAGCCTGATTCGCTTGAGCTCGTTAATATCTTCAGCGGGCTTTTCGGCCGCCTTTTTGTTCTTCATTTCTTCTGACATTAAAAACGTCCTTTCAAACTGTGGTTACTTCGTAATTTCCATAACTTCGTACTTAATGAAGCCAATGGGAGCTTCAACTTCGACGATGTCGCCTTTCTTGTGACCGAGGAGTGCTTTAGCGACAGGAGATTCATCGCTGGTGAGGCAATCATCGCCTTTGTCTTTCGAGGTTGAAGTCGAGCTGATTATCTGATATTTATAAATATCACCGTACTCTACGTCTTTTATGGTGACCTTAGAGCCGCGCTGAATAACGTCAGTGCTCAATGCGTCCTCGTCAATGACCTTTGCCATCGAGAGAATGCCTTCGATTTCGCTGATCCTTGCTTCGAGCTTGCCCTGGTCGTTACGGGCTTCTTCATATTCGCTGTTTTCCGAAAGGTCACCGAACGAAAGAGCGACCTGAATTTTTTCCTTGATTTCCTGGCGGCCGACAACTTTAAGATGTTCAAGTTCCTCTTCGAGTTCTTTAATACCGGCTGAAGTAAGCAAAATTTCCTGTGCCATTAAAAATCATCCTTTCTAAATGACGATCGCACGCTGCGCGGTCGAATTACTGTCGATTTGATATTATATAATATTTTCGGCATAGATGTCAAGAAAAAGCCGCCAAAACAGGAGAAAATATGGTCTTTAATATGTTTTCGGGTTCTCGGCTTTTAAAACGAGAGAAGAGTCTCAGCCTTTGTTGAACTTTTCTATTATCCATTTTTTTATTTCGGGCAAGCTCGCTTCGTCGAGATCAAACGTCATTAATTCATATTCATCCTCACCACGACACGAAAAACTTTTCGTTCCGTAATAAACCGCAGCCTTTATGTATTCGGTGTCTTCGATCTTTTCGATAAAGACAGTGTAATTGAAAAGATTCTCGTTCATGCATCCGGTTTGACCGTCAGTTCCCACGGAAGCATAATATTGGTTATATGTTCCTCCGATTCTTGAACCGCCGATAAGCCAGTCAAGACGCGGAACGATTATTTCAGATTCCATTTGAGACCTCCTAACGTCACAAAAAAAGGTGTAATCAATCAGCATCAAAGAAACGCTTTGTTTTAAAAAAGCGATGTTTATATATAATCCAGACAGCGTTTCGCGGCGAAAGAGTCTTTCCGTTGCGGCAAACACTTTGACAAACGCCTATAAGCTGCCTTGGGGCAATGGGTCCTTCGATACGCGTTTGCGCGTCACCCGAAAAATAAAGCGCACCTTTTTTTCTTTTAACTACACGATGAAGAACATAGGCGCCGCTGCTGCGTTGATACAAAACTATATCGCCCTTTCTGGGCAGGCGCTCGATTTTTTTCAAAGTAACGGTATCGCGACCATCGGCAAGAAACGGAAGCATACTGTCACCCGTAACATTAAGAGTAACGTTTTCACCATCCGCAAGCTTATACGCCACAAGGCGCGCAAAACCGTCGGAGCCAAGTTTATCGGCAAGTTGCTCTGCTGCTGTTTTTGACATTTGCAACTCTCCTTTCCGTGTAATTATAACAAATATTAAGCTTTAAAGCAAGCGATAAGCCAAAAGAGCGAGACTTCTTTTTTTAATTCCCGCGACCGATATCAGCGGAAAGACAAGCAGGCACAACATATTCGAAAAAGCAAACCGCCGCTTAAGCTTCACAAGACAGGCTACGCTCTCATCGAATTTTTCGGCGCTTTGAAGAATTGAAAAAAGCATCCCTTCACCGGGGCTGAAAAGAAAAATATACGGCGACAAAAACAGCAGTGCACTGAAACGATTATAAAAAAACACGCCAAGGCCGGCAAGCGAGGCACAAAACGAGAAAATTATTGCAACCGAAAGCATTGGCACGCGGTCTTTTATTGCAAGAAAGCCGAAAAGCAACATCAATAAAGACGGAAAAAAGCACAGCAACATTATGACAAGGCGAAGAAACAGCAGCAACATCTCGAGCAAAACGGACAACAAGACATCATTCTGCCGACAGTTAAAACCCGCAGCGATGCCGCGCGTAAAGAAGCGTATGTTTAACGCTTTAAAAAAGCAACATAAAATCACCTCCGTCAAAGCACAAGTTACTTTCAAATAATTATTTGAAGCAAAAACAAATATCACCGGCGCGGCGCAAAGTGTCAGCGCTTCAAAAAGAAAAAGGAAAAACGTTCTGCAAGTGACCTCGCGTTGCAACCACTTCGCCCGGCAGAAAATTTCACTTATCATATACACCACCCAAAATTAGTCTTAGCAAAAGCGCTGCATATAACCGAAAAAGGAACTGCAAAAAACTCGTTTTCACAGTTCCTTCAAGATAATTTAAAAAGTTATCAGGCGTATCCCTGAGTGTAAAGTGTCCAGTCGCCGGTATCTTTGCTTTTGTAAAAAACAAAGTTCCAACCACTATAATATGAATATGGTTCAAGCGCCTGTGTTTTACCGTCGGTGACATAATCGACTATTATTACAATAATATCTTTGCTGTCGGTCACGCCTTCGATTTGATTAAGAAAAGATTTTTCAATTTCGGGGTTTTCATTACCATTGTAATAAAATCTCACAGGATGGAAAACGGTGTCACCGGAACGCATATCTTTTTTTGCAAGCTTTATGCATTCATTGATATCGCTTTCAGTATGTTCCGATCCGGGCTCGATTGAATAAACAGGCTTAATATAATCAAGATTAAACTTTCCGAAATTTAAGCCGACAAGAAACGCGGAAACAACTAAAGCGATAACAACAATAACAGCAATTGCTTTTTTCATGATCTCAACTCCTCTCAATTAAATTCACAAAGCAAAAAGTCTTTATTTCTTGCCAAAACTTCGCGCAACGACCATATGATCTGTCTCGGAAAAAACGGAAGTCCGGCGTCAACGCCATACGCTTCCATTCCAAGGCTTCTTGCAATATACAAAGCTCGATACATATGATATTTTTGGGTGATGATTATCACCCTGTTTGCGCCGAAAACATTTTTGGCGTTATACATACTTTCATAAGTTGAAAAACCGAAATCGTCAATAACGATTTTTTCTTCTTCAACGCCGTTCAAAAGGCTCACGCTTTTCATTGCGGCAAGCTCGTTATATTCTTCGCCGCTGTTGTCACCGGTCAGCAAAAGAGGAACGCTGTTCAGGCTTTTTGTAACGTTCGAACCTTTGTCGAGACGCCACGTCAGCATGGTCGAAGGCGAACCGTCCTCGCGGACACCGCAGCCGAGAACAATAACGTAATCGACCTTGTCGAGCATTGTCACTTCCTGTTCGGATATAATGTTGTTTCGTTGCGAAAGTATCACATATCCGTTAACGGCAAGAGCGCAAACCGTGACGGCTAAAACCAAAATCAAAATTGAAACAATCAGATGCTTTTGAAATTTTGAAAGTCTTTTTATCATTTTTGTGCTCATTCCTTTTGTTTATCTGTAACCATTATAACCGCCGAAAAACAAAAAGACAACAAATGACCGAAGATCGTAAGCTTAACTTAAGAAAATCTTAAGAAAAGAGGCTGCGTTTCGCGTTGCACCGATAATGTCGGTCCAGAGCGAACATCGCAGCCTCTTGTTTTCGCCTCTCATCAGCTTAAATTTTCTCGGCTTCAAAGCAAACCCAGCCCTTTTCGCTGTGGCGAGCTCTCACTTTGAAACCGTATTTATCAAATGCGTCAAGAACGATTTGTTCTTTGGTGTCTATGATGCCGCTGGTTATAAACACCGCTTCCTCCTTCATGAAAGAAGCAACATCTTTGCAAAACATCACGATAACATCGGCAACTATATTGGCAACAACAACATCAAACTTGCCGCTGACCTTGTCGGTAAGATTGCCTTCAAGCACAGTATACTGCGGTTCGACAAAGCCGTTTATCTCGCCGTTTTCGCGCGCAGTCTTAACGGCAAGCGCGTCAATATCAACGCCGACCGCCTGCCTTGCACCAAGCAACAATGCGGCTATTGAAAGAATTCCGCTTCCGCACCCGACGTCAAGAACGGTTGTGTCGTTATCAATATATTTTTCGAGCGTTTCAAGGCAAAGTCGCGTTGTTTCGTGCGTGCCGGAACCGAAAGCAAGACCGGGTTCGATACTGAGAACGGTTCTTCCACAGGGATCGGCTTCTTCCCAAAGCGGACGAATCAGAAGCTTTTCACCGACAGGCATGGCGTGAAAATACTGTTTCCAGTTGTTTTCCCATTCTTCCTTACGACACTCATTTGTTTCAATCGAGTTTTCAATTCCTTCGGCAGAAAGTCGTTCACGAAGAAAAGCAACGGCTTCCAAAGGGTTTTCTTCGGGTGAGATATAAACATGAACAAAAGCTTTTGTTCTGTCCTTCTTTAACAGTTCTTCGTCAATCAGATCAATGTGCGCTATTTCCCACGCCTGCTCTTCCAAATCTCGATAATCTTCAATATAGATTCCGTAAGGCACGATCATTGTGGCAATGTCCCCGGCTTTATCAACATCGGCAGCGTTGACTGCGATTTTTACTTCTGTCCACTCACTCATTACAGCGTTTCTCCTTTTAGCAATATTGCGGCCGAAAGAGCAGGAAGACAAACCGAAGCGCCCGTTTCTCTTTCGTCCAAAATTTCTTTTGCGTTTTGCCATTCATGCGGCAGGTAATAATCTATCTCGTGTTCGTTACGGTTGATTATTACAAGTATTTTATTATCACTGCCCTCTCTTTCAAAAGCAAGGCAGGAAAGCATTTCCGAAACGGTTTTATATTTTCCGTCTCTAAGACAAGAACATTTCTTTCTTATGGCACCGAGCTTTTTATAATGTTCCAAAAGTTTTGTGTTTTCACCGTTCCAAGGATAACAGCCGCGATTAAACGGGTCTTTGTAGCCTTGCATACCGGCTTCATCACCATAGTAAAGCGATGGAACTCCCGGCAAAGTATATTGCAAAACGGAAGCGAGCTTTAAAAGTTTGACCCCTCTTTCGTATTGTTCGGAGGAAAGAGAACGCTCGCTTTGCCATTTTCTGTCGTGACCTTCGCAGCTTTCACCGGCGAGGGCGGTTATAGCTCTCATCGTGTCGTGAGTTCCTATATGGTTCATCAGGACATCAACAACACATTTTGGATAGTTTTCAAGAACCGTCATGATTTTTTCGGAAAAGCCTTCAACGATACCGCTGCGTACAAAGGAGAGTATTGCATCGGCAAAAGGATAATTCATTACGGAATCAAGCTGCTTTCCCTGAAGATAGCGACGTCTTGAACCGTAGCTGAATTTATTGGAAGCATCCTCCCAAACTTCACCGAGAACGAGCGCATCCTCACGTTCTTCCTTAACAGCCTTTCGAAATTCATCAAGAAATTTATCCGGCAATTCATCGGCAACATCAAGCCGCCAACCACGAACGCCCGCACGAATATATCGCCTTGCAACGCCGTCCTTCCCGGTTATAAAGCTTATAAAATCTGCGTTTTCCTCATCCACCTCGGGCAACGTTTCAAAATTCCACCAGCAGCGATAATCATATGGCCAATTGCGAAAATCGTACCAGTTATAAAAAGGCGAAGTTTTTGACTGATAAGCACCGGAGGAGCTGTACCTCGAACGGCGATTAAAATAGCGGCTATCGTCACCGGTGTGGCTGAAAACACCGTCAAGAATGATATAGATATCGCGTTTAGCCGCATCGGCACAAAGGCGTTCAAGGTCTTTTTCAGTTCCGAGGATGCTGTCGATTTTTTCATAATCGGCAGTGTTATATCTGTGATTACTATGGGCTTCGAAAATCGGGTTCAAATAAATGCAACCGACACCGAGACTTTCAAGATACGGAAGTTTCTTCCTGATGCCTTCAAGATCACCACCGAAATAATCATTGTTAAGAACGCGGCCTTTCTCGTCGGGTTTCCACATCGGTTCGCCGCCCCAATCATTGCGAAGAACTCGATCGTCGGGAACGTTCTTTTTCCTCGTTTTACTGTTAAAAAATCTGTCGGGGAAAATTTGATAGATGAGTTTTCCTTTTATCCAATCCGGTGTTTTGAAGTTTTCGGAAAAAACGGTGAGCTGAAAATCATTCCTTCCGCCGCTCAAAAGACCGCGCGACGACTCGTTTCGCTTTATATGAGTTTTACCCCACGGTGTGGTATATTCGAAGTGATAAAAGTACAGTCCCGTATTCCGTTGAATATAGTCAACACACCACCACTCTTCGTCGTTGCCCTGCATGGACAACCAGAAGAACGGAAAGCGCTCTTCGTTTTCGCCGTCTTTGTTAATCACCAGTTCGACACCGCTGCACATGATTGAACGCGGCAAGACGACTTTGAAAGTTATTCTCTCTCCGGCGGAAACAGCGCCGAAGGGATATTTGTGAAGCTCATTTCTGGAATCAAAGGGTATATACTCCATAAAAACTCCCCTGCAATCATTATTGGCCCCGACCGGGCATAGAGATTAGTATATTGAGATAAGGTGGATTATTTATGTTTTTTGTCTCTGTCAAATCATCAACACTCAAAACATTTGCGCTCATTGCGGCTGTCGCTGTTTTTGCAACCATCGGCGGTCTTTACGCAGTCAGAAAAAACGAAGAAGAAGCCGTTTCAAACATGAACGGCATTGTATACAAAGCGACAAACGCAGAAGAAAGATTGTCGTTTCTTTCGCAATTCGGCTGGCAGGTTGAAGAGGAACCGGCAGAAGTCAAAGAGGTTGTAATCCCGACTGAATTTGACGATGTATATAATCAATACAACGTTATTCAAAAAGAGCAGAATCTCGACCTCGAAAAATACAAAGGGGCAAGAGTGAAATGTTGGAGCTATCGCGTTGAAAACTATCCCGGTTACGAAGGCAAGAGCGATATTATAAGAGCAAACCTTCTTGTTTACAACGGCGTTGTTATCGGCGGAGACATTTGCAGCATTGAGCTTTCCGGTTTTATGCATACGTTTGATATGCCACAGAAAAGTGAACCCGAAGCAAAAAATTCAAGCGCCGTTGAATAAAAACAATCATTATTCAATTATCCACTCGCGATATTCATCAATCAGCGTCATGTCTATCGTTGCCTTAATATAAAGTCCGTTCTCACGATATTCTTCTTCGATAACCTGCCCTTCATCTCTGATTCTCGCGGTGGCAGCGCCATATTTAAAAGGAATCAAAAACGAAGCAGTTCTTCTGGTTTGAGGAAGTTCTTTCGCTATCGCCGAAAGAAGTTCGTCGAAGCCGCGTTCGTTCAAAGCTGAAATTAGAACCGTTTTTCCGAAAGCGGGCATGGAGTAAATATTCCCAACAAGGTCACATTTATTCATGACGGAAATCACAGGTGTTCCACCACAACCAAGCTCATCAAGCAGCCTCTTTGTGACATCAAGATGTTCCGAGCAATGCTCATCGGAAGCGTCGCAAACGTTCAAAATTACCGAAGCCTCCGCCGCTTCTTCAAGAGTTGATTTAAAAGCTTCGACCAATTTGTGTGGCAAGCGGCGAATCAGACCGACGGTGTCAACGAGCATAACCTTCCTTCCGTCCGGAAGCTCCAAAGCCCGCGAGGTCGGATCGAGCGTTGCGAAAAGCTTGTCTTCGGCAAGAACGCCCGCCTTCGTCAACGCATTCATAAGAGTTGATTTTCCCGCGTTTGTGTAACCGACGATTGCAACGGTTTGAACGCCGTCTTTCCGCCTGCGTCGTCTCAAAAGAGTTCTTCGTTTTTCAAGCTCACGAAGCTGCTCTTCAAGCTTTTGAATTCGTCTGTTTATATGTCGCCGGTCGGATTCAAGCTTACTTTCACCCGGACCGCGAGTTCCGATTCCGCCGCCAAGTCTTGAAAGAGAAAGCCCTTGTCCCATAAGGCGCGGAAGTGAATATTTGAGTTGAGCCAGCTCAACCTGAAGTTTGCCTTCTCCGGTTCTTGCGCGAGAAGCAAATATATCGAGTATCAGCATCGTTCTGTCAATGACACGAACGCCGGTCAGCTTTTCAAGATTTCGCTGCTGAGAAGGCGTGAGTTCGCTGTCAAAAATCAGCAAATCAACCTCTTCGGATGAGCAAAACGAAATTATCTCCGCAAGCTTTCCGACACCGACGAAAGTTGCAGCTTCGGGCCGCTCTTTTTTCTGAATAATTTTTCCGAGAACTTCGGCGCCTGCCGTGTGCGCAAGCTCTTCAAGCTCATCAATAGAAACTTCAGCGTCAAATTCGCCGGTATCGACCGAAACAAGCAACGCCCGTTCAGGCGTTTTTTTGTTTTCGTACATTTCCACAGCAACCACCTCTTTTCATTATTTGGGAAAAACACTTGCCCGGATCATAATATCAAAAGCTCTTTCGGGCATTCGGTAAGATTTTCGAAACCGTTTTCGGTAACATATAACATATCTTCAATCCTTACTCCGAACTCGCCCGGAATATAGATTCCCGGTTCAACAGTTATAATATGACCGGGTTCAAGGACTGTCTCGCTTTTCGGTGAAACGGTGGGAAACTCATGAATTTCAACGCCGACTCCGTGACCGAGACCGTGACCGAAGTATTCGCCGTAGCCATTGCTTTTAATTATGTTCCTTGCAACTGCGTCAACATCGCGACAATTTTTATCCGCGGAAACAAAATCAATGGCTTTTTTCTGTGCGTCGAGAACAGTTTTATAAACATCTCTCTGCTTGTCGGAAACGTTTCCGACGGCGACCGTCCGCGTCATATCACTGTGATAATTTTGATAAACAGCGCCAAAATCAAAAGTAACAAAATCACCGTTTTCGATCGCTTTTTCCGATGGAACACCGTGCGGCATTGAGCTGTTCTTTCCCGAAACAACTATTGTTTCAAAAGAAAGCGCCTGCGCACCGAGCCGAAGCATGGTGTAATCAAGTTCGAGTGAAAGCTCGCGCTCGGTCTTTCCGGGTTTAATTTGATTGAGAATTTCGGAAAAAGCTTTTTCTGCAATTCGCTGCGCTTTTATGATTTTCTCGCGCTCTTCATCGGTTTTCAGCGCACGAACGGAATTTATCATATCGTCGAGCCGTTCGCTTTCAAGTTTCACATTCGGCAACACTTTTTTCAGTTCGGCAAACCTCGCGAGAGTGGTTCTTCCGCCTTCAACAGAAACGAAGTCAAGCGAAAGTTTTTTTACAAGAGGAAGAACGGAACGCTCGAGGTTTTCGAAAATCAGAACGGAATCAACTGTGGTGATGTTGTTCTTCGCCGCTTCAACGTAACGACTGTCTGTAAGAAAAATCGAATCGGAAGCGGTAACAAGAAGATATCCGTTTGTTGAGGAAAAGGAAGTGAAATAGCGAACATTTTCTTCGCTCATTATCAGTGCGGCGCCTCCGCTTTCGCGAAGCATTGACTTAAGTTTTTCGATTGACAAAACGACACGACCCTTCAAAGTATATAACAAAAACGGGCAATGGATAAAACCATGGCCCGCTTAGTCATTTTACTTGTATTTACGCTTACGAGCAGCCTCAGACTTCTTTTTTCTAGCTACGGAAGGCTTTTCATAATGTTCTCTTTTGCGAACTTCCTGAATGATTCCGTCGCGAGAAGTCTGTCTTTTAAAACGTCTCAGAGCACTGTCAAGAGATTCGTTTTCTTTAACTTTAACCTGACTCATCTATAATTCCCTCCCTCCGCCTGTTTAGCAGGGGTATATTTCCACATAGGATACCCGAATATTATACAATATCATGTTTCGGTTGTCAAGAGTAATTTTTGATTTCAGAGTAAGATTTAAAACATTTTTTTCAAAAAGGCGCCCGAGAGAAGCAATTCAATATTATTTTGCGACAATATTTACAAGTCTTCCTTTGACGTAAAGTTCCTTAACGATGTTTTTGCCGGCTATATCGGCAGCAACCTTCTCGTCCGCTTTTGCAAGAGCTATAGCATCGGCATCGGCGATATCAGCAGCAACGGTTATTCTGCCGCGAAGCTTGCCATTGACCTGAACGGCAAGTTCGATAGTGTCGTCGACGCACTTGCTTTCATCATAAGAAGGCCATTCACCGACAGCGAGCATCGAACCGAGCGAAAGAAGCTCGTTGAGCTCTTCGGTGACGTGAGGCGCAAACGGATTGAGAAGCAAAAGGAACGTGCGAAGTTCGTCTTTAGTGATCGAGCCAACGTTGTATATCTCGTTGAGCAATGTCATCATTGAAGCGATGGCGGTGTTGAACTTGAGATTTTCAATATCGTTAGTGACCTTTTTGATCGTTTTGTTGAAAGCGGATTCAAGTTTCGGCGAATAGCCGTTTTGTTCGCTGACGATATCCTGAAGCGACCAGACTCTGTCAATAAAGCGCTTGCATCCCTTTACGCTGCTTTCAGACCAGGGAGCGGCTTTTTCATAGTCGCCCATAAAGAGAACGTAAGTACGAAGAACATCGGCGCCAAACTCATCAACAACGTCATTCGGGTCAACAACATTGCCCTTTGATTTTGACATCTTGTCGCCATCGGGTCCGAGAATAAGACCCTGAGCGGTACGCTTTGCGTACGGCTCGCTGAAAGGAACTTCACCGATATCATAGAGGAATCTGTGCCAGAAGCGGGAATAGATAAGGTGACGTGTGACGTGCTCCATTCCGCCGTTATACCAATCGACCTGACCCCAGTAACGAAGCTTATCCATATCTGCAAAACGTTCCGTGTTATGCGGATCAATATAGCGAAGGAAATACCACGACGAGCCTGCCCATTGAGGCATCGTGTCGGTCTCACGGCGAGCTTTTCCGCCGCATTTCGGGCAAGTGCAGTTTACGAAGGATTCAATTTTCGCAAGCGGGCTTTCTCCGTCCGAGCCGGGTTTGAAATCCTGAACTTCGGGAAGTTTGAGCGGGAGCTCATCATACGGAACGGCAACCATTCCGCATTTATCGCAGTAAACAATCGGAATAGGTTCGCCCCAATAACGCTGGCGGTTAAACGCCCAGTCTTTCATTTTGTACTGAACGCCCTTTTCTCCAACGCCTTTTTCCGTAAGGAAAGCGAGCATTTTTTCAATGGCTTCTTCCTTGGTTTTGCAACCGTTAAGGAAGCCTGAGTTTACAATTTCGCCTTCACCTGTATACGCCTTTTCGTTCATGTCTCCGCCTTTGATGACTTCGATGATATCAACGCCGAATTTCTTTGCGAAGTCATAGTCACGCTGGTCGTGAGCCGGAACAGCCATAATAGCGCCGGTTCCGTAACCCATCATAACATAGTCGGAGATAAAGACGGGAATTTCTTTTCCGTTAACGGGATTAATGGCGCAGAAGTTCTCAAGTTTGACACCGGTCTTATCCTTGACAAGCTGAGTGCGCTCAAACTCGGTTTTCTTTGCGCATTCGGCTCTGTAAGCTTCGACAGCATCAAAGTTTGTAATTCTGTCCTTATACTTATCGAGAAGCGGATGCTCCGGAGCCATTACCATGAAAGTAACGCCGAAGAGAGTGTCGGGTCTTGTTGTGTAAATTTTGAAGCTTTCATCAATATCTTTAAGCTTGAAAACAACAAAAGCGCCTGTTGATTTACCTATCCAGTTTTCCTGTTGAAGGCGAATGTTCGGCAAATAATTAACCTCGTCAAGACCTTCAAGAAGTTTGTCGGCGTATTCGGTTATTCTGAGATACCAGACATCCTTTGACTTTTGAACGATGTCGCTATGGCAGATGTCGCACTTTCCACCCTGCGAGTCTTCGTTCGAAAGAACAACCTTGCAGGAAGGACAATAGTTTACGAGCGTTTTGTCTCTGAATGCGAGACCGTTTTCGAACATTTTGAGGAAGATCCACTGGGTCCACTTATAGTAATCTTCCTGCGTGGTATCAACAACTCTTGTCCAATCGAAAGAGAAACCTACTCTTTTGAGCTGACTTGAAAACTTTTCAATATTCATATCGGTAACTTTTCGCGGATGAATGCCGGTTTTAATGGCATAATTTTCCGTCGGAAGTCCATAAGCGTCAAATCCGATCGGGAAAAGGACATTATAGCCTTCCATTCTGCGCTTTCTTGAAATCACCTCAAGACCGGAATATGCCTTGATATGACCGACGTGCATTCCAGCTCCGCTGGGATAAGGGAATTCAACAAGACCGTAAAACTTTTTCTTTTCGGAATTGTCCTGAGCGTGAAAAACGCCGCAATCCTCCCATTTCTGCTGCCATTTTTTCTCTGTTTTTTTGAAATTATAGTTCAAAATTATCACTCCGTGTATATTGAATTAAATTAGTAGCAATCAAGCGGCAAAATCATTAATCGCCATCGTTTGCAATATCGCTTATATCAAGCAACGCAGCGTCAGACCAAAGACGCTCAAGATCATAAAATTCTCTGCTCTCGCCGGTAAAAACATGAACAACAACGCTTCCGTAATCAAGAAGGATCCAGCCCGTAGCCTTTCCTTCGATATGCAAAGGTTCAACACCAAGCTGAGCGATTTCATACTCAACCTCATCGGCAAGTGATTTGACGTGAGTGTTTGACGTACCGGATGCTATTATAAAATAATCGGCAACTATTGAAAGTTCTGTAATTTTAAGAGCTTTAATATTAATGGCTTTTTTTCGGTCTAAGACCTTAACGATCTGCCTTGTGAGTTCAAGTTCATTCATCAGCATTTTTCCCTTCTTTATCGCTCCGGAGATCGGAAATTACAAGTTCGTTATAAAAATCAACGCTGTCGGTGTGAATTATTCCCTTTTCCTGCGACAGCTTTTTCAAGGTGTACTGCAAGGAATAAAGCGCGGCGTCTTCCAGACTGTTTCCCGCCTTAAGGCGCATAACATCGACATCGGGATAGTTTCTTTCTTCTGAAATATAATCGGCAATATAAATGATTTTTTCAAGCAGGCTCATCCCCGCCCTGCCCGTTGTATGATAACGAACAGCGGAAAGAACCTGTGGATCATCAATTCCAAGCTCGGTTTTGAGATAACACTCTCCCGCCATGGCGTGCCAGAGCTTTTTGTTGTTGCTTTCGGCTCGGTTCAAGATTATACCACTATTCTCCATAATTTGCAACTGCTCTTTCGCAGAGGCGTTTTTCATGATATCATGAAGCAGCCCCGCAAAATACGCCTTATCGACATCTTCACCGTAGAGCGTCGCAAGAGAAGCGGCGCTTTCCGCGACATTGAAGGAATGGATCAATCTGTAATCGTCAAGTTTTTCTCTCAGAAGCTTTTTATATTGGGTATATGGGCTTTCGTAAAGGAGATTTATCCTTGCGTAGTTCCAGACCTCGGAACTCGTCAAATCAGAGCGACCAAGTCCGCAAAATATTCTTTCGCGAACATCGGTCGAGCTGATGACCTCAGGCTCGATATCGGCAATAATGATATCGCCCTTGGTCACGTCAAGCTTCAATTTTTCGAGCGCATAAGAAGAAAGGTTTTCGTTTGAAATATCGTTCTCCCTCGATGCAACGCAAAGAGTAAGCTGAGAAAGGATATCTTCATATCTATACCATTCATAAAACGTCAGCAGCATATCGGACCCGATTATCAGGAACAACTCATCCTGCGGATATAACTGTTTCAGTTGTGAGATTGTGTCGTAGGTATAGCTTTTTCCTCTACGTTTGATTTCGATATCGCTCACCGAGAAAAACTCTTCGCAAAACATGAGCTCACACATTTTCAGTCTGTGTTCACCGCTCGCAAGCTGATTCGTCTCTTTATGCGGCGGAACGAAGGACGGAATTATTATAATCCTGTCAAGGCGTGCAAGCTCCTTAAGTTTAAGCGCAAGATTTTTATGACCGAAATGCGGCGGGTTGAAGGTGCCGCCGAAGATACCTACCCTGCTCATTTTCTTTTTCCGACGGCTTTAACGCTCAAACGTTTTTGCGCCGCTCTTTCTTTATAAAGCTTTTCTTTCGCTTTTTTGGCAGCATTCTTTTTATTCTTTTCTTTTTGAAGCGCTTTTTGTTTGAGCTCGGGGCTTTCTCTGTAAAGCACAACAACACCGCCGATGACCTGAATTACATCGGCTCCGGTTGCTTTTGCGAGTTCGTCCGCCGTCTCCCTCGGAGTGATTGGCGAAGATTCAAGAAGAACCTTCAATTTTATAAGCTCTCTCGCCTTGAGCGCATCGTCTGTTTGCTTTATAAGCGCTTCGGATATTCCACCCTTACCTATTTGAAAAAGCGGAACCAGTGAATTGGCTTTTGCGCGCCAAGCAGCGCGTTCTTTACCTGTCATAATTATTCTCCTGTATTATCATTTTAAGTAATTCGGCAAAACTTTCGAAAGTTTTCTGAGCGCATTGCCTCTATGACTTATTGCGTCTTTTTCCGCAGCTGTCATTTCCGCAAGGCTTGTTTCGCCGACGAAAAACAACGGGTCATAACCGAACCCATTACTGCCCTTCTTTTCGAACCCAATTCTCCCCTCGCAAGTTCCGTCAACCGCAAGAGTTCGACCGTCGGGAAAGAAAACACAAACAGAACAAACAAAACGTGCGGTGCGCTCCTTTTCGGGGATGCCTTCAAGGTTTTTGAGAAGCTTTCGATTGTTCGCCTCGTCGTTTCCGTGTTCTCCGCTATAGCGAGCCGAATAAACGCCCGGTTCACCGTTGAGACAGTCCACAACAAGACCGCTGTCATCGGCAATACACGGCAACCCGCTTTCAAGGCAACCGCTTTTCGCTTTAAGAAAAGCGTTCTCCTTAAAGGTTGTTCCGGTTTCTTCGACATCGGTCAGGGTGATACCCAACATATCGGCGGTAGACACCTCAACGCCGAGAGGCGAAAGAATTCGCTGCATTTCCGCCAGTTTTGCAAGATTATGTGTTGCAATGATAAATTTCATTATTCATCCTCGTCCTTGTGCGTTTCTGCTGTGTTTTCGAAAAGTGCCTTGGCAAAGACTTTCTGATTAAAGGGCTGAAGATCATCAATTTTTTCGCCGACACCGATGAATTTTATCGGCAATTTCAACTCGTTCTTTATCGCAAGAACAACGCCGCCTCTTGCCGTTCCGTCAAGCTTCGTAAGCACTATTCCGGTGAGCTCCGCAACCTGCATAAATTCCTTCGCCTGACTGATTGCGTTTTGACCCGTGGTTGCATCAAGAACAAGAAAAATTTCGCGGTCGGCATAGGGAAGCTCTTTTTCAACAACGCGATATATTTTTGCAAGCTCGTCCATAAGGTTTTTCTTGTTGTGCAAACGGCCTGCGGTATCTACGATTATGATATCGCTGTCTCGCGCAATACCCGCCTGAATGGTGTCATAAACAACAGCTGCGGGGTCACTTCCCTCCTGATGCTTAATCATTTCAACACCGGCACGGTCAGCCCAGACTTCAAGTTGTTCGATTGCCGCGGCGCGGAAGGTATCGGCAGCGCCGAGAATAACTTTTTTGCCCTGCGCTTTATACATCGCCGCCATTTTTCCGATCGTTGTCGTTTTGCCAACGCCGTTTACGCCGATGACAAGAATGATTGACGGAATCGTGATAAGACCCCAATCTTCTCCGCCGTCAAGCATTTCGGCAATAATATCGGCAATTATCATTTTTGCATGTTTCGGATTTCTGACTTCGTTTTTGTTCACGCGCTCACGAAGTTCGTCAACAACCTTTGTTGCCGTCGTAATGCCGACATCGGCCATAATCAGAGCTTCTTCAAGATCATCATAAAGGTCATCTGTGATTTCTTCATAAGCTCCGAGTACATCTTCAAGCTTTGCGTCAAGACCTTCGCGGGTCTTTTTCAAACCAAAGCCGAATTTTTTAAAAATTCCCATAATTATCCTCCTAAGGTCACTCAGGTCACACCGAGTTTTCCTGCAAGCTCTGCTGTTTTAAGTTCGAGTAACTTTGAAACACCCTGTTCCTGCATCGTAATTCCGTAAAGCATGTCGGCTTCTTCCATAGTGCCACGGCGATGAGTGATAAGAATGAACTGGGTGTTCTTTGTCATTCTTCTTACATATTGTGCATATCGGGTAACGTTTGCGTCATCAAGCGCCGCTTCGACCTCATCAAAAATGCAAAACGGTGAAGGGTTAACTTTTAAAATCGCAAAGAGAAGAGCGATCGCCGAAAGTCCTTTTTCGCCACCCGAAAGAGCGTCAAGTCGTTTAACGTTTTTGCCCGGCGGTTGAAGTCTGATATCAATATCGCTTTCAAGTACATCGGCAGGATCAAGCAAAGCAATCTCCGCCTTTCCGCCGCCGAACAATTCCTTGAAGGTTTCTCCGAAATATTGATTGATAAGCGCGAACTGTTCTCTGAAACGATTCGCCATTTTTCCGGTCAAGTCGGAGATCAGGTTTGAAAGCTCCTGCTTGGAACGTTCAACATCGGAAAGTTGTGACGACATGAATTCATAACGTTCGCTGACCTCTTTATATTCGTCAATTGCGGAAACGTTAACCGAGCCCAACGCACGGATTCGGTTTTTGATTTCGCCCAATCTTCTTTTTGAACCGACAGGGTCGGAAGTTTTTTCGCCTTCGGCCACGGCTTCACGCAAAGTCAATTGATATTCATCGTAAAGCTTTGAAACGGTTTCGTCAAGTTCAAGCAGCATGGATTCGCGGCGTTCTTCAAGCCTCGCCTTTTCTCCGCCGACGGTTTCACGCTCGGCGCTCTTTTCGCGTTCGGCAAGGCGAAGTTTTCCCGATTGTTCCTCTTTTCCCGCGCGCTCTTTTTGAAGCGCGGAAATCGTTTCGCGGTTGTTGCTTTCTTCTTCTCTGAGAGCGATAACTTCGTTTTTCAACTCGATTATGTTCAAAGAAAGCTGACTGTTTTTCTTTTTGATGTCTTCAATTTCTTCGTCGAGCTGTTTGTCCTTGTTTTCATGGCTCAACAACCGCGCAACAAGCAAGTTCATTGCCTGTGTTCTCGCGGCAAGATCCTTATCGGCATCGTGAAGGTCAAGATTGAGCTTTGATATTGAAAGGGTTATTCTTTCACGTTCATCGGAAAGCTCGCTTTGCTGCTCGCCGAGAACGTTGAGTTCACCTTCGTTCTTTTCAATAGCGGCCATGATCTTTTCGGCTTCGCTATCGGCTTTTGCCAAAACCTCTTCAAAAGAAGAAAGCCTTTCACTCAGGGAAATTTTTTCGCTTTCCAACTGTTCGCACGCCGCTTTTGAAGTTGCGAGCTGTTCGTCGGAAAGTTTCTTTTCTCCTTCAAGGCGTATTTTTTCTTCCTGCAAGGAAAGCAACTGCGCTTTTGCGCCGTCAAGCTCCGCTTCTGCGCGGGAAATGCTTTCGCAAAGTTCATCATAGCTGCTTTGCATTTCATCGGTCTTTTGCTTCAGCGCCGAATGCTTTTTATCAAGTCGTTCAATTTCTCCGGCTCTTGAAAGTATGCCGGCGTTCTTGCTTTGCGAGCCGCCCGTAATGGAGCCGCCGGCGTTAACGACCTGACCGTCAAGTGTAACGATTTTAAAGCGATATGAATAATCTCTCGCCAAAGCGATAGCGTTGTCAATATTTTCGCAAACGGCTATACGTCCGAGAAGCGAACGAATTATTTCGCTGAATTTTGCGTCGCAACGAACGAGCTCGTCCGCCATGCCAACAAAGCCTTCGCGGTCTTCAAGCCCCTTTTCATCAAAGCTTTTTGCCCTGACGGAAGAGACCGGTTGGAACGTTGCCCGACCTGCACCGTTTCGTTTCAGAAAAAGAATCGCGCTTTTCGCATCGCTTTCGGTTTCGCAGACTATATTCTGAACTGCGTTTCCGAGAGCGGTCTCGATTGCAACGGTGTGTTCGCCGTCCATCGAAATGATTTTTGAAACCGTGCCGAGCATTCCGGAAAGAGCTCCGCGCTCACTTTCTCTGATAACGCTTTTAACTGCTCCGGAATAACCGTCCATGTTCTTTTCAAGGTCACTGAGCATCTTTCTTTTTGAGGCAATATGTTGCAGTTCAAAAAGATCGTTATCGAGTTTTCGCTTTAATTCATCCGCTTTTTCGCTCCTCGTTTTAAAACGAAGCAACAAACCGTCAACCGTGTTTGAAAGAGAAGCGATTTTTTCGCCGCAACGAGCCAGAGAAGAAAGCCTTTGGGCGTTTTCTTTTTCAAAAGCCTTTGTGCTTTCGCCGCGTTGGAGGAGCATCGTTTCGGTCGAAGCGAGGCGTTCGCGAAGTTCATCAATCGAAGATTTTGCTGTTGATTTTTGAACTCTGCAATCGGCAAGTTTTGAGGTGAACTGCGAAATTTCAAGTGTCAGCGCCGCACTTCGTTCGTCGAGCGTAGCACCGCGCGCACTCATTTTTTCAAGATCGTTTTTAACACTTTCGAGAGCCGCTCTTTTTTCCGAAGCGATTTGCTTGATTTGAGCAATAAGCCCCTCTTCGGTCGCTATTTCTTTTTGAAGCTGAAGCCTGTTTTGCAGCGAATAATCCTTGTCACCGAGAATACGCGCAATGGTTTCTTCGTTGTGCGCAATTGAGTTTTCCAAAACAGCGCAACGGCTTTCGCAGGCAGAAGCGCGTTCTTCGGCTTCGGAAATGCTTTGACGAATATCTTCGATTTTTACGGTGATGTTTTGCGCTTCACTGTAAGACGCTTCGATTTTTTGCTCAATGGCCGAAAGCTCTTCCTGAGCTTTTTCATAGTGCGCCGTTGCAATGGAAATGCTGTCTTCCTGCTTCCTTATATCGGCTTTCAATCTGTCAATATTATAAAGCCAGAGACCGATTTCAAGCTCTTTGCGTTCGCCGGAAAGAACAAGGAACTTTTCCGCCTTTTCGCTTTGAGTTTTAAGCGGACCTATTCTGCTTTCCAGTTCGGCGAGTATATCGCGCAATCTTACGAGGTTATCTTCCGCCTGAGCGAGCTTTCTTATCGAGTCGTTTCTGCGATAGCGATAGGCAGAAATTCCGCAAGCTTCTTCAAGCATTTCACGGCATTCTTTTCCCTTGCCGGATATCATTTCCGCAATTTTTCCCTGACTGACCATCGAATAGCCGTCTCGTCCGAGACCGGTGTCCATGAACAGCTCATTGATATCGCGAAGGCGAACCGTATTTCCGTTAATTTTGTATTCGCTTTCACCGGAACGGAAAAAGCGTCTTGTTACCGCAATTTCGTCGGAATCCACAGCGGCAATGCTCCTGTCGGAATTGTCAAGCTTAAGCGTTACACTGGCAAAGCCATGCGCTTTTCTCACTTTTGTTCCGTCAAAAATGACGTCTTCCATCTTTGAACCGCGAAGAGATTTGCTGCTTTGCTCGCCGAGTACCCAACGAACAGCGTCGGAAATATTGCTTTTTCCGCTGCCGTTAGGACCCACGACCGCAGTTATCCCGCTACCGAAATTAAGCGTTGTTTTTTCAGGGAAGGACTTGAAGCCCTGCATTTCAATTGCTTTTAAAATCATCTTGTTCTTCCTCTTTATCGTCGGCTGCAAGCCGTATCTCATACCGAGCCATATTGTCTCTCGGCAAAAGCCGAACATTATAGCCCAAAGATTTAAAATAATCTATATTACTTTTCTTTTGTCCCTTTGCCTGGGAAATATATCGCGAAGAGACGAAAAACTCAGGCTCTTTATTGCTCGTTTCGTTCTCTTTCAAAAACGCCTCAATATTGTTTCTGTATATTCTGCTTTCACACAGCTCGCGAAAAGCCGGGTGATATGCACCGGCAACGTAACCTTCTTCAACATCGCCCCCCGAATGAAGCCCGAGACGTATTACGCGAACGCCCGCATCGATGAAAAGCGCAAGAAGGCGACTGCAAAGCACCACCGCTTTTTCAAGCGTCTGAGGCTTGTATGCACCCGACTCATAAAGCTTTTCAAGCGCCGTACCTTTAAGGACGACGGTGGGATATATTCTCACTGTGTCAGGCAAAAGAGAAATCAGCTTTTCGGCTGTTGCGATCGCTTTTTCGTCGGTATCGCCGAAAAGTCCCGTCATCATTTGAACACCGAGCTGAAAGCCACCTTTTTTTATAAGAGCGCAGGCTCTTTCGCAGTCTTCGGACGTATGTCCGCGTTCATTAAGAGCGAGAACGGTGTTATCCATACTCTGACAGCCCAATTCAATAGCCGTCACGCCGTATTGCTTCAAAAGCGCAAGAATTTCCGCGTCAATGCAATCGGGGCGAGTTGAAATTCTTATCCCTTTGAATACGCCGCGATCAAGATATTGCTTTGCGGCGCGCAAAAGCGAAACCATGTAGCCTCGCTCGATTGCGGTGAAACTGCCGCCAAAAAAAGCTATTTCGGCAGAAGACATATCCCTGCCCGAGCTTATTGCCGTTTCGCAGGCTGACACAACATCTTCCGGTTCCAATCTTTTATGAACGCCCGAAATCGTTTTCTGGTTGCAAAAGCTGCAACGATGTGGGCAGCCTTCATCCGGAACAAAAAGAGCAATGTTTATATGTTTCATACCTTGATGCCCATAAGTTCAAGCGCTTTTTTCGCCGCAGCCTGTTCGGCACCTTTTTTTGAAACACCGATACCGCTGCCGATAACATTGCTGTTAAGGTGAACTTCAACTTCAAAACGTTTGTCGTGGTCGGGACCGCTCTCGCCGACGAGAATATATGTAAGATGTTCACAGGGGTTTTTTTGAACTATTTCCTGAAGAGCAGTTTTGTAATCGTTAAACTTCGGGGCTTCGTTAACGGCCTTTTTTAAGAAGCGCAAAACGAAGTCTCTCGCCGCCTCAAGACCGCCGTCAAGATAAATGGCGGCGATGACAGCTTCAAACGCATCGGCAAGAATTGAGGGGCGCGACCTTCCGCCGGTGTGCTCTTCGCCTTTTCCGAGCAGTATGTATTTGCCAAGATCGATTTCCTTCGCAAAACCGAAAAGCGATTTTTCGCAAACGCACGCTGCTCTTCTTTTTGTCATTTCGCCCTCGGGCAGATGGCTCAGATTATGAAAGAAATAATCTGCGGAAATTACACCCAAAACCGAATCGCCGAGAAACTCAAGTCTCTCGTTGCAATCGCGAGTGAGCTGCTTTTCGTTGGCATAAGAGGAATGCGTAAAAGCAACTTCAAGAAGACGCTCGTTATTAAACTTGTAGCCTATTGTTTTTTGAAAATCGTCAAACATTAAAATACCTCCTTTTTCTGATTATATATCAACATTTTCAAGAGCCGCAACAGCACGTTGTGCAAGAGCGAGATAGCGTTCTTTCTTGTCACGGATCTTCGGCTCTATCGGCGGCAAGACACCGAAGTTTGCCCCCATGGGCTGAAAGTTTCCAACGCTCTCGTCGCTGATATAACGCGAGAGAGCACCTATCATCGTTTCTTCGGGTAAAACGATTGTTTCCAAACCGTTTATGCGGCGAGCCATGTTTATTCCTGCCATTATTCCGGAAGCAGCAGATTCCATATAGCCTTCAACGCCGGTTATTTGACCGGCAAAGAAAAGTTCCGGTCTTGTTCTGAAACTGAAATCGCCAAAGAGGAAACGCGGCGAGTCGATATAAGTATTGCGATGCATAACCCCATAGCGAACAAACTGTGCGTCGTGCAACGCAGGTATCATCGAAAAGACCCGCTTTTGCTCGGCGAATTTTAAATTCGTTTGAAAACCGACAAGATTATAGAGCGTTCCGGCGCTGTTTTCCCGCCGAAGCTGAAGAACAGCCCAAGGTCTATGCCCTGTTTTGGGGTCGCGGAGACCGACGGGTTTAAGTGGTCCAAAACGAATTGTGTCCTTGCCGCGAGACGCCATAACTTCAATCGGCATACAGCCTTCATAAACATCTTTTCGCTTATCGAAAGAATGGAGTTCTGCGCTTTCGGCGTTTATCAGCGCTTCATAAAAGCTTTCGTATTGCTCTTTATTCATCGGGCAATTGATATAGTCATCTTCGCCGCCGCGTTCATAGCGCGAAGCCGAAAAGGAATATTCCGGGTCAACGCTTTCAAAAGTGACGATGGGAGCCGCGGCGTCGTAGAAAAACAAGCCTTTTCCGCAAAGCTTCCCGATGCTTTCGCCGAGAGCGTCACTCGCAAGAGGTCCGGCGGCAATTATAACATTACCCTCCGGTATTTCGGTGACCTCTTGATGAAAAACCTTTATCAGAGGATGCGCGTTGATTCTTTCAGTCACGAGAGAAGAAAATTTTTCTCTGTCAACGGCGAGAGCACCGCCGGCAGGAACGGAACAGAGATCGGCGCATTGCATACAAAGCGAACCGAGGCGGCGCATCTCTTTCTTCAAAAGCCCCGCGGCAGAACCGAGTCTTTGCGCTTTGAGCGAATTTGAGCAAACGAGCTCCGCAAAAGTCGGCAAACTGTGAGCCGGAGTGTATTTTACAGGTTTCATTTCATAAAGTTCAACCTGTATGCCGCGTTCGGCGAGACTCCACGCCGATTCAACGCCTGCAAGCCCGGCGCCTATAACTTTAACGATGCTCATTTGCTCTCTCCTGTTCATAGCATTATTTTTTTTCCTTCACGCTATAACCGCAATTTTCGTCAAGACAGGACAAAACGCCGCCCTTTCCCTTAAAGAGCGATTTTCCGCACTGAGGACAGGTTTTCTCGGTGGGTTTATCCCATGTCATGAAATCACAATTCGGCCAGTTATCGCAGCCAAAAAACGTGTAACCGCGTTTTGATTTTTTCGTTATAACCTTTCCGCCGCATTTTGGGCAGGTTGCTCCCGTCTCAATTACATAGGGCTTTGTGTTTTTGCATTCCGGGTAACCGGGGCAGGCAAGAAACTTTCCGAATCTTCCGACCTTTACAATCATCATTCGACCGCATTTTTCACACGGAATGTCGGTCAGGTCTTCTTTAAGTTGAATTTTCACGCCGTCCATATCGTTTTTCGCTTTTTTAAGAGAAGTTTCAAAATCACCGTAAAATTCATGAAGGAGTTCGACATAATCTTTTTTACCTTCACCGACGTGGTCAAGTTCGTTTTCCATTTGGGCGGTAAACTTTGTATCGACGATTTTTTTGAACTTTTCTTTCAAAAGATTGGTTATCGCCTCTCCGAGTTCAGTCGGTATGAGTTGCTTTGATTTTCTTGTAACATACTCACGTTTAACAATCGTTGAAATAATGGTGGCGTAAGTACTCGGGCGGCCGACACCGTTTTCTTCAAGCGTTTTGATAAGTGTCTCTTCGGTAAAACGCGCCGGAGGTTGAGTGAAATGCTGATTCTTGGAAATCGACTTTTCCTTAAGGTTTTCGCCTTGCGCAATGCTTTCCGGAAAAGCTGATTTCTCTTCTTCGTCACCATTATCGTAAAGAACGGTGAAACCGTCAAATTTTACGGAGCATCCGCTCGCAGTAAAAAGGCAATATCCACCCTCTTTTTCGTTTTTGCCGACACCCTTAATTTCGAGCTTTGACGTGTTTTGAACACATTGAGACATCAACGAAGCAACAAAACGACGCCAAATCAGGTCATAAAGCTTGTACTGATCGGGTGAAAGACTTGATTTTACGGCTTCGGGAGTAAGCGAAACGGTTGAAGGTCTAATGGCTTCGTGTCCGTCCTGGGCGTTGCTTCTCGATTTAAAATAGCGTGGTTTGTCCGGCATATATTTATCGCCGTAAACAGAGCGAACGTATTGATCGGTTGCAAGTCTCGCTTCTTCCGATATTCTCAACGAGTCGGTTCTCATGTATGTTATAAGACCTATTGAACCCTGACCGGCAATTTCAACGCCTTCATAAAGCTCCTGAGCAACACTCATGGTCTTTTCGGCGCGGAAACCAAGCCTTCTCGCGGCTTCCTGCTGCAAAGTTGAAGTGATAAACGGCGGAGCGGGGTTCTTTCTTCTCGTTCCCTTTTTAAGAGAAGTCACAGTATATTTTGCTTCGTCAAGACGCGCCAAAATCGCATCGGCGTCCGCTTCGGAGGAAAGTTTCAGCTTTCCGGTCTCGTCGCCGTAAAACTGAGCGCTAAAGGACTTCCTTCCGGAAAGGAACTTGCCTTCGATCGTCCAATATTCTTCGGGAACGAAAGCGCGAATTGCGTTTTCGCGGTCAACAATCATTCGCAACGCAACGCTTTGAACGCGACCCGCGGAAAGGCCTCTGCGAATTTTCTGGGAAACAAAGGGACTGAGTTTATAGCCGACAAGACGGTCAAGAATTCGCCTTGCCTGCTGCGCATTAACAAGATCAATGTCTACCTTGCGCGGCGCAGCCATACCGTTTTTTACACCGGTTTTTGTGATTTCGTTAAAAGTGACTCTGTTTTCTTCGGCGAGATCAAGGCCGAGAAGCGTGGCAAGATGCCACGATATTGCCTCTCCCTCGCGGTCGGGGTCGGTCGCAAGATAAACTTTATCGCTTTGCGAAACAGCTTCTTTCAGTTCTTTGACGAGCTTTTCCTTGCCCTTAACAACGCTGTATTTCGGGGCAAAATCATTCTCGATATCAACACTCAGTCTGGCAGCGGGAAGGTCTCTAACATGGCCCTTAGAAGCCACGACCTCATAACCTTTACCGAGATAATTTTTCAATGTCTTAGCCTTTGATGGCGACTCGACGATAATTAAATCTGACATAGTCTCACCTTTTCATTTATTGTAAACAGCCGCAGCAACGTTTAGCAAGCGAAGAACAACAGCGCCGAAGCACCGCAAATTCAACACTCGCTCAAGCGGAAACAGCTTTATAATTGTTGCCGCCCATTGAGATGACGGCTTTGTTTATTTCAAGTTCTGTCAACGCAACAAGAACTTTGTTGACAGGCAAACCGCTTTCACGGACTATCTCGTCAAGAGATACGCAAACGGTATTCATTACATTATACACCAAAGCGGCGTTTTTAGAAACACCCTCGAGCTCTTTTTTTAAATTTTCGGTTTCGTTATTGAGCTTCGGTTTCGAAGCGACATTTTTTGGTTTCGGGGCAACTTTCGTTTTTTCACTCGAAACATCGTTTTCACCATGAAGGAAAACGTCAATCCCTTCAAACGGAACCGCAGGCTCTTTGTTGTTCATTTCGCGCTTTCCGGCAATTACATAGCGATAATGATTCAAAACATCCGCAGCGGAAAAGACCGCGTGTGCTCCGTCAATTATCAATTTGTTTGACCCGGCATAAGAGACGCTTGAAACATCACCCGGAACAGCAAAAACATTGCGATGTTGCTTTTGCGCGTGAGCCGCAGTGTTAAGTGTTCCGCTTCTCAAATTTGCTTCTATGATAACAACGCCGTCGGATATTCCGGAAATTATACGGTTGCGAAGCGGAAAGAATCCTTTTCCCGAAAGAGAAAACGGCGGATATTCGGTTATCGTTGCGCCGTGTTGCGTAACCTGCTCGCGAAGTTCGGCGTTTTCGGAAAGGTAGCGTGAATCGTGACCGCAACCCATAACGAGGACGGTTTTTGAACCTTCTTCGATTGCGCAACGATGAGCAACACTGTCTATTCCCAAAGCGCCGCCACTGACGATAGTGGCGCCGTTTTTCGCAAGACCGCGCGCTATCTGATTCGCGGCTTTCACGCCGTATTCGGAAGGTCGCCTTGTGCCGATAACGCCAAAGGTCAGCTCTTCGCTGTTGAGAAAAGAAATATCACCTTTGACAAACAGCACCAGCGGATAATTTTGAATTTGCAAAAGTTTTTTGGGATACAGCGAATTATCCGGTGTAATTATCTGTATTCCGTTTTTGTCACAATAGTCGATAATGGGTTTTCCGGCTGAAATATCGGCGCTTTCAAGCTTTGCGAAGCCGGAAGAATGCAAGCCGAAAAAGCCTTCCGAAAAGACTCCGTAAACTCGCATTTCGTTTGGACCGGCTTCGTAAATGGCGCGCGCCGACTCAAACATTGACATGAGAGCATTGGTGTTTGCGCCATATCCAAGTCCGTTTTGAAGCCAAAGCCAATATAATCTGTTGTCCAAGTTGTTCTCCTTATCTTCGCATGAGCTCCCACATGGTTATTGCGGCAGCGACCGAGGCGTTCAATGATTCGGCGCGACCGTTCATTGGAATCGTAACCTTTTGACAAACGCCGAAAAATTTTTCGTTCACGCCGTTGGCTTCGTTTCCTATGAGCGCTATCACCGAACCGCTCATGTCGCACCTCGTGATAAGCGTTGCGTCGTTTCGCGGCGTTGTTGCGTAAAGCTTAAACGAGTTGTCACATTTTTCAAGAAGAGCGAAAAGGTCATCCGTTCTTATGACCGGCAGTCGAAGCAACGAGCCCATTGCCGCGCGTTGCGCCTTTGGGTTATATATATCACATCCGCCTTCAACGATAAGCGCCGTTATGCCCAAAGCCTCCGCCGTGCGGCTGATAGCTCCGAGATTTGCCGGGTCTTGAATATTTTCGAGGGCAATAAATTTTCCACCCGAAAAGACGAGGTTTTCGTCCTTTTCGGGGAGGAAGGAGCAAACGCAAAAGAAGCCCTGCGGAGTTGTTGTGTTGCTCATTTTTTGCGCAACGGTTGAGGAAACAAGAAAGGAAGATTTCGCGGCAGTGGAAATAATATCAACATCGTCTTTATGTTTTTCAAGCGCTTCATCGGTATAGAAGAACGCATTGATGGTTACACCGCATTCGGCAGCGTCGCGACAAAGACGAAGTCCTTCAAGAAAAAACTCCCCTCTTTGCTTTCGTTCCCTGGCAGAAGCCGCAAGCTTAACCGCGCTCTTAATGCGGTCGTTTGAGGAGCTTTCAATCACGTTGCTCATTCAATTCCTCCTTTCTCGAAAAAAGACAAATACGCCCGAGAGGTCTTCTCGGACGCATAACAGTTGATTAAAGAGCAGCCTTTGCTTTTTCAACAAGGGCGGTGAAAGCAGCGGGGTCGGCAATCGCGATTTCCGAAAGCATCTTTCTGTTTAGAGTGATGCCGGCTTTCTTGAGTCCGTTGATGAAAGTGGAATAGTTGGTTCCGTTAGCTTTGCAGGCGGCGGAAATTCTTGTGATCCAAAGGCGGCGGAAGTCGCGCTTCTTCTGCTTTCTGCCGATATATGCATAGTTACCGCTCTTCATAACAGCCTGTTTAGCCGTCTTGAAGAGGCTGTGCTTTGAGCCATAGTAGCCCTTAGCGAGTTTTAAAACTTTATTTCTTCTCTTGCGAGTCATCATTGCGCCTTTAATA
>CAYOEN010000005.1:0-44870 GCA_964403085.1 uncultured Faecalibacterium sp.
TAAGACCGATGTTCGGACCTTCGGGAGTCTCGATCGGGCACATTCTTCCGTAATGGGAGTAATGTACGTCTCGGACTTCAAATCCGGCGCGGTCTCTTGAAAGTCCGCCGGGGCCAAGAGCCGAAAGACGGCGCTTGTGAGTAAGCTCGGCAAGGGGGTTGTTCTGGTCCATGAATTGCGAAAGCGGAGAAGAACCGAAGAACTCTCTAACCGCGGCAATGACCGGACGGGTATTGATGAGCGCCTGGGGAGTGACCTTTTCGGGCTCTTGCGCCTGGAGGGTCATTCTCTCCTTGACAACTCTTTCCATTCTTGAAAAGCCTACGCGGAACTGGTTTTGAAGAAGCTCGCCGACTGAACGGATACGTCTGTTTCCGAGGTGGTCAATATCGTCCGCATTACCTACGCCGCAGGCGAGGCAGTTAAGGTAGTTGATCGAAGCGAGAATATCGTCAATGATAATATGATTCGGAACGAGGTCGCTCGACCTGCTTTCGAGGAAAGCGAGCTTGTCGTCGTGTTCCATGCCTTCAAGAGTCGGCAGGATGTCCATAAGGACCGTGTAACGAACGTTCTCGTTGACGCCGATGTCGTAAAGTTCTTCTTTTGTGAACTCCGGCAAAAACGGCTTGATGTCAACCATCTGGTTGGAAATGACCTTCACCGGTTCGTCGCGACCTTCAACAAGGACATAGGCGACCTTTGCGCCGGACTGCGAAACCTCAAGGGCGCGTTCCTTTGTCATGAGCTCGCCCTCTTCGGCGATTATCTCGCCGGTATACTCGTTAACGATCGGAGCAGCGAGTCTCAAGCCGCGGATTCGGTCAAAGAGAGAAAGCTTTTTGTTGTATTTGTATCTTCCGACTCTTGAAAGGTCGTAACGATGATCGTCAAAGAAGAGACCTTCAAGATGGGATTGCGCGCTGGAAAGTGTCGGCGGTTCACCGGGACGCAGCTTTTTGTAAACTTCGATAAGCGCCTCTTCGGTATTTCTGGTCGGGTCTTTTTCGAAGGTGGCTTCGATTCTTTCGTCCGCGCCGAAGAAGTCGCGAATGTCGCTGTTGCTTCCAAGACCGAGAGCGCGAATAAACGTGGTGATCGGAATTTTTCTGTTTTTATCAATACGAACGAAGAAAAGGTCGTTCTGGTCGGTTTCATATTCAAGCCACGCACCGCGGTTGGGGATGACCGTTGTGGTAAAAAGCTTCTTTCCGGTGACGTTGTGGGTCATTCCGTAATAAACACCCGGCGAACGAACGAGCTGAGAAACGATAACACGCTCGGCGCCGTTGATGATGAAGGTTCCGCTGTCGGTCATGAGCGGGAAGTCGCCCATGTAGACCTCGCTTTCCTTAACCTCACCCGTCTCCTTGTTATAAAGCCTTGCGGTCACGCGCATCGGAGCGGCATAGGTAGCGTCACGCTCCTTGCACTCCCTGACAGAATACTTCGCCTTTTTTTCCATACGGTAATCGACGAAGCTGAGGCTGAGATTGCCGCTGAAGTCGGTGATGTCTTCAACATCTCTGAGAACCTCTTTCAAGCCGGTTTCAAGGAACCATTTATAGGAATCCTTTTGAACCTGGATGAGGTTTGGCATTTTCATGACCTCTTGAATTTTTCCAAAGCTTCTTCGAACATTGGTTCCGAATTTCACATCGGTTACATTGACCATTCGCTTTATCCTCCACGTTTTTTATTTGCCTTTCGCGGCACACGCTGCGCGTCACGGCAACGGCAACCAAAGGAACCGCCAAAGCACCGAAACCGCAGAACGCACAGAAAATTGTAAAAAACTATTGACATTTTTCAGCATTAATGCTATCATTCATTTAGACAAAAAGGGGATAATGACGCATTATCGCATAATATGTTCTGATATGATACCACAAACCGCTCGGCAAAGTCAAGCGATTTGTTTTAATTTTTGCAATGTTTTTTTAATTTTTTGACGTTTTTTCGGACGTATTTTTCAATTTGGCACCAAGAAGCAAAAAAGCCGCTTTGAAATTCCTTTTGAGAGAAAAGTCTCATCGGAATCAAAGCGGCTTTGTTTTTTGTATTTCAGAAGTTTAGCACGGGAAAACGCCCGGAGCTGTTGATGAAATTGATATTACAGATCTTTCAGGTGTTTGCTTCTGCTGGGGTGGCGAAGCTTTCGAAGCGCCTTGGCTTCGATCTGACGAATACGCTCGCGGGTGACGTTGAAAGCCTTTCCGACTTCTTCAAGAGTTTGCGGCGTTCCGTCTTTCAAACCGAAGCGCAAACGAAGCACCTCGGCTTCACGCGGAGTGAGCGTTGAAAGAACTTCATTGACCTTTGTCTTCAAAAAGCTCATTGCCGCGGCGTCCGCCGGAGAGAGCGCGTCTTCATCGGGAATGAAATCGCCGAGATGGCTGTCCTCTTCCTCGCCTATCGGCGTTTCGAGCGATACCGGTTCCTGAGAAATTCTGAGTATATCGCGAACCTTATCGACCTGCATACCGAGTTCTTCGGCTATATCTTCGGGCGAAGGGTCTTTTCCGTCGCGGTGAAGGAGCATATTGCTGGTCTTTTTAACTTTATTGATGGTTTCAACCATGTGGACGGGAATACGAATTGTTCTTCCCTGGTCGGCGATTGCTCTTGTTATCGCCTGTCTTATCCACCAAGTAGCATAGGTCGAGAACTTAAAGCCCTTGGTGTAATCGAATTTATCGACAGCCTTGATAAGTCCGAGATTTCCTTCCTGAATGAGGTCAAGGAACATCATTCCGCGACCTACATATCTTTTCGCGATGCTGACAACGAGACGAAGGTTCGCCTTTGTCAGTCTGTCCTTTGCTTCCTGGTCGTTGTCGGCAATGCGGATTGCAAGGTCGATTTCCTCCTCGGGAGTGAGAAGCGGAACACGACCGATGTCTTTGAGATAAACCTTGACGGGATCGTCAAGCACGGCGTTCTTACTGTCTATCGGCAGCGGCGCATTTTCATATCCTTTGGGAATATCAATATCCATCGAGATACTGTCAAGCATATCATCGCCAAAATCGTCAACGATTTCAACACCGTGGCTTTCAAGAGTGGAATAGAGTTTTTCCATCTCTTCAATGTCAACATCGGCTTCCACCAAAACGGTGTCAATATCCGTAGAGTTGAGTTTTCCTGTGGCTATGCCTTTATCAATGAGGGCTTTGACCAATGCTTTTTTTTCAGAACTTTCCATAAATATGACTTCCTTTCGTTTCACTTTTTCTTTTTGAAAAGCGCCTTGTATTCTTCATCGCTGAGGGAAGAAAGGTCAACGGAGGTTTTTTCCTTTTCTTCTCTTTCGCTTTCAATTACGTTTATGCAATCAAGCAGCTCTTTCTTCGTTCCGGAGAAGCTTTCGCTCTGTTTTGAAAGGCGAACGAATTCGCCAATTTCTTCGGTTGAAAGCTCGCCGGAAAGCGCCGTGAGATCGAGACTTTCGTTTTGCTCTATTCTTCGCGACAGGACGGAGAATATCCTGCCGAGAGTTGGCGTTCCGAAGCAGTTTTGCGAAAGCCGCTCTTTCACTTTCGGGTAAAAATCCGGGTTTTCGTAAATCAGCGTAATTATTCTCTCCTGCGCTTTCACCGACCGAACCGGAGCGTTTGAAGAAAGGCGCAACTTGCTGAACTTTGCCATCGAGTCTCGCTGAATAGACTCATATTTATTTTTTTTGTTTGTGTATGCCTTTTTTCGTTGAAGCTGGTTTATCCGTGCGGTTATCGCCGCCTTTTCAACGTCAAGCTCCTGCGCAAGGCGCGAAACATAGACCTCGACCGCAATTGAGTTTTTGACGTTGCTCAACACTTCGGCGGCAAGAGAAAGATATTTTATTTTTCCGTCGGAAGAGTCGAGGTCGAGCCCTTCGCGCGCCTTGAGCAAAGCGAACTCGATATCGTTTTCCGCCCCTTCGATGAGGCTCCTGATTTTTTCCGGCCCGAACTTTTTGAGAATCTCGTCGGGGTCTTTTCCGCCCGTGAGACGTATTACGCGAATTTTCATTCCTATTGAAGAGAAAATCGCTATTGCACGTTCCGTTGCCTTTCGCCCCGCTTCGTCGTTGTCGTAAGCGAGCAGTATTTCATCTGCGTAACGCGAAAGCAGGTGTGCCATTTCGCCGGTGAGAGCCGTTCCGAGGCAGGCGATTGAATTGGTAAAGCCCGCCTGGTGCAAAGCGATGGCATCCATATAGCCTTCCACAAGAATGAGCGATTTTTCCTGTGAGTTTTTGGCAAAATTAAGACCGAAAACGCCAAGGCTTTTTTTGTAAACCGGCGTGTCGGAGGTGTTGATATACTTCGGCTTGCTGTCGTCCAAAACGCGACCGCCAAAGGCGACAACGTTTCCGCGCGGATCAATTATCGGAACGATCACGCGATTCCTGAAATTGTCATAAAAGGTCGTTTTTGAGTTTTTTTCGCTTTTTTGAGCGAGGTTCGCTTCGTAAATATCCTCGTAGGAATAACCCTTTTGGCGAAGGTGAGTGAGAAGAGCGCGCCACTCATTCGGCGCGTAACCGAGACCGAAGCGCGTTATGGTTCGCCTTGTATATCCGCGCGAAAGGAAATATTCAAGCGCCACCCTGCCCTCTTCGCTAAGCAGGCGTTCATGAAAAAACCTCGCCGCTTCGCGATTCATTTCGTATATTTTTTTTCGCTTTTGAGCGAGCGAATCATCGAAGCCGTCGTTCGGCATGACCATTCCGACCCGATCGCAAAGAAAGCGAACCGCCTCGGTGAAATCAAGATTTTCCGCGCGGCGAATGAAGCTCACGACTTCGCCGCCGGCGGCACAACCGAAGCAATAAAAGCTTCCGTTTTCCGGATAAACGGTGAAGGAAGGCGTTTTTTCGTTATGGAACGGACAAAGACCGACGAGGTTCTTTCCGCGCCTTTTTAGCTGAACGTAACCGGAAACGATGTCTTCAATGTCACACCGCATTCGAAGTTCAGCCAGGAAATCGTCGCTGAAACGCATTCTTTGTCACCGTCCTTTTTCGGAGCGTCAAAAGCCCTCGTTTTTATATTATTTTTCCCACGAAGAGGGAATAAAGTATTTTGAAAAAGTTTTGACCGCGTAGCCGTCGGTCATTCCGGCTATATAGTCACAGACCGCCCTTTGAGTACCCTCCCGCCAGGCGATGGAGATATATTCGTTCGGAAGCTCGTCGGGATGGTCGCAAAAGAAATCGAAAAGCTGTTGGAGCATGGTGACCGCCTTGCTCTCTTCGCTTTTGCAAACGGGGTTTGTGTAAACACGGTCAAACATAAATTCATGCAAAATATCAAGCGCAGCCTGAACGTCCTTGTCAAGACGAAGCTCACTTTCGGTATTTCTTATTGCCGAAAGGACGAGAGTGTTGATTCGTTCGCTCTTGCTGTTTCCCAATATTCGCCGAACGTCGGGAGGAAGGCTTTCTTCGTTGAGAACGCCGCCCCTTTCGGCGTCGTCGATATCGTGGTTGATATATGCTATACGGTCGGCAAGTTTAACTATCCTGCCTTCAAGGGTGTCCGCTTCTTTTCCGCGCGTGTGGCAGAGTATTCCGTCACGAACCTCGAACGTAAGGTTCAACCCCGCGCCGCCTTTTTCAATCACATCGACAACACGAAGGCTTTGTTCGTAATGGCGAAAGCCGCCGGGCATCATCTCGTTAAGCGCGCGCTCACCGGCGTGACCGAAAGGAGTGTGACCGAGATCATGACCGAGAGCGACAGCTTCGGTAAGATTTTCGTTCAGCGAAAGAGCGGACGCAATGGTTCTTGCGATTTGCGCCACCTCGAGCGTGTGAGTCAGGCGCGTTCTGTAATGATCGCTGTCCGGAGAAAGAAAGACCTGGGTCTTGTGTTTAAGGCGGCGAAAAGCATTGGAATGGATAATTCTGTCCCTGTCTCGTTGAAAAGCGGTTCTGACCGCGCACTCGGGTTCCTCGCGCTGCCTCCCCTTCGTGTTTTCGCAAAGGAAGGCGAAGGAAGAAAGAGTCTTTTTTTCGTTTTCAAGCGTTTTGAGCCGTATTTCGTCCACTTTGATCACCACCTACTATGATATACACCTTTTTCTTTGTTTTCCCCCTAAATTTTTGAAAATTTTTCGCCGATTATCTTTGTCCGAAGTTTTCCGAAGCTTTTGTCGAAAAGCTCGTTGTCAAAGCGTTCAAAAACGTCTGACGGTATTTTAAGAGAAAGGCGAACGCTTTCGGAAAACTCGGTGTCTTCCGTAACAACACCGAAAGAAGAAAGCATGGTTTGCAGCTTTCCGTAAAAGTTATAGTCGCAAACTATCTGTCCGATTTTGCAGCTTGCCATGGTGATTATCCCGGCGCTGTCAAGGGCAATCTTCGCCGTGTTCGTATACGCGCGAACAAGGCCGCTCGCGCCGAGCAGCACGCCGCCGAAATAGCGCGTTGCGACAACGGCGCAATCGGTGACACCCTCTTTAAGGACAACGTCAAGAAGCGGCAGCCCCGCCGTGCCCTGAGGCTCTCCATCGTCGCTGTAGCGGCGAATTTGACCGTCCCTGAGGCAATAGGCATAAACATTATGGGTGGCGTCGCGATGCTTCGCCCTGATCGAATTGATGAAATCGACCGCTTCATCGTTGGTCTTCACCGGAGCGGCATAGCCGATAAAGCGCGACTTTTTGACGACAAACTCGTCGCTCGAAAACCGTTCAACGGTCTTATAGCTTTCCATCGTTCCGCCTCCTTTACTGACGAAAAAAGGCGGTGCAAAACTGCGCCGCCTTGAACTTGCGTAATCACCAACCGAAAAGCCTCGCTAACGCGCTGCCTGACGGTCGGCATCTACTTAAGCTGACTCTCGTCAGCTTAATGCAAAAAAATTATTTGTTCTTTGCAAGATTGAAACGCCTGTTGAACCTGTCAACACGTCCGCCGGTGTCAACGAGCTTCTGCTTACCGGTGAAATACGGATGGCAGTTTGAGCAAATATCAACACGAAGATCCTTTTTGGTTGAGCCGGTCTCGATAGTAGCGCCGCAGGCACATCTTACGGTAGTCTGCTCATACTTGGGATGAATACCCTCTTTCATTCTGTGTCACCTCTTTCAAAATCGAAAAGACATAATAATAGTATTTTCAAAGTTACCGCAGTATTGTATCACACATTATTTTAAAAATCAACATTTTTTAAGAATTTTTTTCGCTTTCTATTTCTATCTCCTTTGAAAGGCGGAACGAATAGAGAAGCGTTTGGCGAACCTTATATCCCGTGCAAAGTTCGAGCGCTTTTTTGTAGGTCTTGACCTGATTTGAATATTTATCCGCAAAGGCTTCTTCGCTTTCGAGCCTGTCGGTTTTATAGTCAAGAACGACAAGCTCGCCGTCTTCGAGAAAAGCGCAGTCCGCAATGCCCTGAATCATGACCCGCTCTTCGTTAAAGTGCGAAAGCTCGGGATATATTTCTCCCACGGGAACACTTATGGTGAACTTTTTTTCTCGCATGACAAGACTGCTTTTCAGGATTCGAGAGCAAAGTTCGCTTTCGAAAAACGCGGAAAGTTGTCTTCGATCTATTTCGTCGCGTTCACGCTCCGTTATGAGCCCGCGCGAAAAGACAGCGTGAATTTCGCCTTCAAGGTCGCGCTTTGCGTTTTCGTAATCGGCATATTGCATAAACGAATGAACGGCGATTCCCCTTTGCGCTGCGCTGAGTCCTCTTGAAAGGAAAGACGGTCTTGAAGCGGCAAAATATTCACGGTCAACAAAATTTTTGTCAACCTCGCTCGCCGCCCGCTTGCTGAGCACATAGGAAAACGGTTCATATTCATACTTCCACGAGAAGCGTTCTTCAAGCTCTTTCAAAAGAAGGGGCGAAGCTTCGGCACCGACTTTTTCCTCCTTCGGCAATTCTTGCGGCGCGCAGTGGCCGCGTTCAACGGTGAGCTTTATTCTGAAATCGGCGGGCAAAACCAGGTCGTAACCGAGCCCCGCAGCTTCGCGAAGCGGTTCAAGGTCGGGATGTCGCAACAGCGCCGTGAAAAGCCAATCGGAATATCTCGAAGCGAGCGACGCGGAAAACGGAGTTATCGTTTTAAGCTCGGGAACAATATCCGAAGCGTATTTCAGCATGGCTTTTTCGACGTTTTTAAAAGCGGAAATCATGATGAGCTTTTCCTTTGCCCTCGTCATTGCAACATACAACACGCGCATTTCTTCGGAGACAGTGTCAATATGAAGGGAATTTTTCACCGCGCAGTGACAGATTGTCGGATATTGGGCAAAGGTTTTTTCGTCGCGGCGCATCAGACCGAGACCGCCTTTCGAACTGATGACTGCGTTTCCGGTTTCGTCACGTCTGTTAAAAATCGACGAACAACCGGAAAGAATGCAGACCGGAAACTCCAGACCCTTTGATTTGTGTATCGTCATTATCCTGACAACATTCGCACCGGCGGAAACACCGACTGCACCCGGAAGGTCGCCGCTTGAACGGTCAAGGCGGTCAACGAAGCGAACGAAGCCGGGCAGCGAGTGATAGCCCGCCTTTTCGTATATATCGGCGTAATCAAGAAGGAGCATGAGGTTTTCCTTTTTTGCCGAAGAACCCTTTCGGCTTCGAACAACGGAGTCTATTCCGGTTTCGTCATAAACAAGACGAATGAAATCGGAGACGCGGCTGCAAACGGCAACAAGGCGCATTTTCTCTATCCTTTCAAGAAAAGCGGTCGCTTTTTCGTTTCCGCTCTCCCTCGCCGCCAAAAGGCAGGAATAGATGTTTCCGTCGCGACAATTGACGCGAAGAGCGGCGCATTCATCCGCGCTGAACCCGAAAAGCGGAGACAGCAGCACGCTCAAAAGCGCAATGTCCTGCTTCGGGTTATCTATAACACGAAGCAAATTCAAAACAAGGCTGACTTCCGGAGCGGAAAAGAAATCCGTTTCAAGCTGGGTGAAGCACGGTATTTTCCGTTCCTTCAGCGCCGCGGCATAGGTTTCTCCGCGACCGGCGCTGAGCGAGCGAAGAAGAATACAGATGTCTTTATACATCACCGGTCGTTCGTTTCCGTCCTCACCCTTGACGGTGAAGCCGCTTTTAACGAGGTCTTCTATGACACCGGCGGTGTACTTTGCCTGATATTCGACAGAGGTCTCCTCCTCGGTGTCAAGCTCACCCGTGTCAAGAACGTGAAGTTCCACACTTTCGTCCTCTTTTTCGCCGTAGGGAGCGGAAAAAACGAGCTCTTCCTCCGAGTCATAGCTGACGCCGCCGGTTTTCGCGCTCATCACCTGAGAAAAAACAAAATTGACACAATCCACAATGCTTTTTCGCGAACGGAAGTTATTCTTCAGCGCAATCTTCGACGGATAGTTATCCTTCTCCAGGTCATAGAGCGAAAGCGTGTTTTTCAGATCAATAAAAATTTCGGGCATAGCCTGACGAAAGCGATAAATGCTCTGTTTGACATCGCCGACTCGGAAAAGATTGTTGTTTGAAATTGAGCAAAAAAGCATATCCTGCGCTTTGTTCGTGTCCTGATATTCGTCAATGAGTATTTCATCAAACAAAGACGAAAGCTCGCGCGCAAGCTCGGTTCTTTCATAGCCGTCTTCCGTTTCGCGAACGAGCAGCGACAGGGCATGATGGGTGATATCGTTAAAATCGGCAAGATTCTTTTCGCTTTTCAGCTCGGCAAAATTTCGGCTGTAAAGTTCAACCGCCCTGCAAAGAGAGCTCACCGTCGGCGAAAGCAGGCGCATATCTTCGGCATACTGCTCGGCGGTCGAACAAAACAGCGGCGCAATATGCTTTCGCACAACATCCTTGACGCGATTGCGCCCGTCGTCAAGCATGACAACATCGGCGTCTTTTCGCATCTCCTTCGGAAGAGTTCCGCGACGGACAAAGTCAAAATTCACGGCATACATTCGAGATTTGTTCCAGTCTCTTTTTTTGATCGCTTTTTCAAGCAGTTCCATGTTGTGTTGATCCGAAGAAATCGCTTCGCCGAAAGCAAGAGTCTTTTCTTCCTCCGAAAACACGACCTTTTTTATTGAGCGAAGCACAAAATGGCAATATCTCACGGCTTCTTCGGCATAGGCAAATATCATTTCTCCGAAAACGCTTTTCTCGGGTGCGAGCGCGTTTTTGTAATCGGCCGTTATCTGCGAAAGCCACCTCTTCGGAAACGGATAGGAGACGCTTTGCTTATACATTTCAAGAATAACATCGCTGAGATAAGAGTCATCTCTTCCTCTTATCAATTGTTCAACAAGGTCGAGAAAGCCCTTTTCTCCGTTTTGATAAAGCTCTTCGAGCGTGAGCGTCATCGCCTTTTGCGACAGCATCGAAAGCTCACCCTCATCCGCAATTTCAATATCGGGCGAAATTTCAAGCTGTTCAAAATGTTCGCGAACGAGACTGCTGCAAAAGGCGTCTATCGTGCATATTTTCGCAGAAGGCAGAAGCATCTGCTGATTAACAAGATGAGTATTGGTCGGGTCTTTTTTTATTTGTTCTTCGAGCGCCGTGGCTATTCTCGTTCGCATTTCAAAAGCCGCCGCGCGGGTAAACGTAACGATCAGGAGTCTGTCGGCGCTTGTCGGAGAGGTCGGGTCAATAAGGCGCTCAATAACACGGCGGGTAAGAACAGCGGTCTTTCCCGAACCGGCAGCCGCCGTAACGAGCACGCTGCCGCGCCGCGCGTCAATTGCCTGCTTTTGGTGTTTTGTCCATTTCACGCTCATTTTTCTTTCTCCTTCGCGCCGAGCATTTTGAGACACTCCTCGTGAGTAAGCTTTTCGATATAGCGCACTTTTCCGTTTTTCTCGCGTTGGCAAACGGAAGCGAAGCTGCACCATTCGCAGGTTTGAGCGTGTCCCTTTCCGTACGCCGGCAAAGCGGGAATTTTTCCGTTGTGGAGGTCGTTACCCATATTCGCCATGATTCTTTCAAGTTTTTCAGTGAGATTTTCAAGCTGTTGCAACGAGATGAGGTTTCCGACCATTCGCGATTCACGGTGACTGTATTTTACGGGTATAAAGCGATATGACTCCGACTCATCCATGCCCGATATTGCGGTTTCGTCGTTAAGCAGCATTCCGCTCATCTTTCCGCCGGAGAGTCTTTTTTTGTCGATGATTTCGGGATCTTCACCGTTATCCACGGTGAACGGTTCGACTCTCGCGGGGAGATACAACACGCCGCTCGGAACGATCTCGCCGTATCGCTCGGTGCCGTTTTTCCAAATTGAAACAAGATACAAAAGCATTTGCATTCCGAGACCCGAGAGCACATCCGAAAGCGAAAACTCCTTCTTTCCGGTCTTGTAGTCAACAATACGAAGATAGGTTTTTCCGTCCTTTTGCATGATATCAACACGGTCAACAACTCCGTGAAGTTCGACAAAACCGCTTTCGAGGTTTATTCTCAAAGGAGAAACCCCCTGCTTTTGACTTATCGAAAGCTCAAAATCCACCGGAGAGAAGCTGCTGTTGTCAAACTCGCTGAGCAGTCGCTCCGCAATGGCGGCAAGAAGCTTGTAAAGCCTTGAATAAAGATAAAGAAAACGGCTGCTTCTCTCTTGCGAAGAGCCCATAAATTTATCCATATATTCCTTTAGATATTGGCGGATTTCCGCCTCCGCCTCGCTTTGAGTCAAAGAATAAATTTTTTCTCCGCGGTGATTTGAAAGAAGACGTTCGAGCACCGAATGGACGACGGTGCCGATATTCGCGGCGTCAAGTTCTGCAACCTTTCGTTCCTTTGCGCCCATGCCGTAACGGCAAAAATATTGAAACGGACAGCTTTCGAAAGTTTCAAGCTGCGAAGCGGAAAGATAAAGCGTTTCGCCGAAAAGCCGCTTTGCGTTTTCGGGACGATCGAAAGCGAAGTCTCTGCTGTCGTTTGCCCTTTCAATGGCGGCGACTCTCCCGCGATATTCGTCTTTTGAGCGAAAATATTTTTTCAGCGTTTTTTCTTCCGCCGTGTCGTTGTGCCAGTTTTCCGCCATTTGTTCAAACGCCGCCGTTTCGCATTCAAGCATATCGCGCAAATCCCGATACGGATATCTTATCTCTTCCACAGAGGGGAAAAGCTTTTTAATGAGTGTAACTATCTGCGAAGAAGCGAGCTTTGCACCGGAATGATCAGTCAAAGAATAGGAAACGAAAAGCTGCTTTTTTGCGCTGCAAAGACTGCAATAAACCAGAAAGCGCTCCTTTGCAACGAGCTCAATGGGATTTTCGCCGAAATCGGGAACAAGCGAACGAAGCTTTTCGTTTTCGGAGTCGGTAAAGATTCCCCCGTTCTTCATTGCGGCGGGGAAAACATTTTCGTTCGCGCCGACAACAAAAACAACTTCAGCCATTTTTGTCTGTATTCTCCCGGCGTCGCAGATATAGACCTCATCATAACCATCGGGCAATTTTCCGAGGGTCTGTGTTTCCAGGGCGGCTTCAAAAAGTTTAAGCAGCCTTTTCGGTTCAACGACGCTGTCCTTGAGCACCGCCGCCATATCGTCAAAAACAGAAACGATTATATTCCATATCTGCTCTTGTTCAAGCGCGGAACCGAGCTGACCGTTTTCTTCAAGAGAAACGGCGTAGCTTTTAAGGCGCTCGTTAACGCCTGTTTCCAAAAGAAAATTAAACACGAATTTTAAAACGTCAACGGCGCATTTATTCCTGCAATTCTCGCGAAGAGCCGCTATCGGAGCCACAAGTTTTTTTCGACTTTCGTTCAAAGAAAGCAGGGTTTCCTTTCGCCGTTCGTTCAATTCAACGCCGAAACCGTCGGGATTATCCTTCCATTCGCGGCAAAGCGCGTCATTATCCAAATCCCAGAGAATCACATAATTTTCAATTTCGGCGACCTCGTCGTGCGAAAGCGCGCTCAGGTCTGTCTTTGCATATTTCAAAAGCGATTCGGTATTTATTCCGCAGGCGACCATTTCAAAAAGCGCACGAACAAAAACGCAAAGCGGTTCGTTTTGAACATCGGCGCGTTTATCTTCGAAAATCGGCACACCGTATTTTTTCAGGCTGTGGCGCATCTCTCTTTGATAGGTCTCGCCCTCACGATAAACAACGGCTATGTCGCGGCAACGATAGCCGCCCGTCCGCAAAAGATTGTGAATCTTCGACGCGACAAATTCGCATTCTTCCCTGACAGTGGGAGCATTGACAACCTTGACGGCGTCACACGAGCCGACATACGGCTTCGCCAAAACGTTATAAAGCTCACTTTCAAGATAGCCGATTTCGGGCGAAAGAAAAGCATTGACGCCTTCGGCGTTGGAAAGCGTTATGCTTTTTCCGACTTCAACGCCGTTTTTCGCGGCGGCGCGAGACAGCCTCGCCGCCGTTCGGCGAACAGAGGAAAAAGGCGAAAGCGAATTCGCCGAAAAAAGGTCATCACAGCAAAGCGTAACATAAACGTCCTTCGCCCGCTTCATTGCAAGTTCGATTATCTTAAGTTCCTGACCCGAAAAAGCACTGAAACCGTCAAAGGCGATGACCCTGTTATCAAAAAAGTCGCTCTCCGAAAGAACATCACAGACAGCGGAAAGCAGGTCGCGGTCATCGAAAAAACTTTCGTTCAAAAGGGTGTTATAGGTTTCATAAATCAGAGCGGTCTCATAGGTTTTCTTTTTCAGCAGACAGTCTCCCATTTTTCGGCTCGCTTCAAAAAGTTCGGTCGGTTCGACAGCCTCTTTTTTCAGCGCGGCAATTTGAGAGAGCATTTTTTTCGTGAACGCGACAGAGGACGCGTGGCGCGAAAAAACATCAAGCTTTTCTTTCAGCGAATCGAGCGCAAGGCTCAACATGACGGCGGAAGCGGTGTCTTTCAAAATCGGCTTTCCGACGCCGCGATACTGCTTGAACACAACGTCTGCAAGGCGCGAGAAAGAAAGCACCTCCACCTCGGAGGCAAGGCGCGGTCCGAGAAGCTCGAGAATGCCTTTATCGCTGTCAAAGGTAAACTGCTTTGGAACGATAAGCACAACGCTTTCGCCGCTTTCGCACCTTTGACCGAGCAGAGAGTGAACGCAGCGCGTTGTCGAGCTGCCTTTCCTGCCGATGATAAAATTGAGCATATGCCTTCTCCTTTCGGGACTTTGACGTTTTTTTCGAAAAAACTTCGTTTTTCGGGCAAGTTGATAAGAGTATTATATCATTGAAAAGCCGGAAATTCAATTCCGCAATCAAAAAAGCCGTCCGCGCCATTAGGCACGGACGGCATATTCGCCATCAGTTGTCAAAAATCAATAGTGATATACACCGCAGCCGCAAACTTTGTTTTTGCCGAAAATCTTTTGGAAAACAAGAACAAGCTTAAAGAAGAATTTCTTTATGCCGCTCTTATGGCAATTGCAGGAGCAGTTTGCGCTCGGGTCACTCGGCTCGGGTTGAGGCTCCGGCTGAGGCTCGGGTTGAGGTTCGGGTTCGGGCTGAACCTCGGTTTCGTCAACAACGGCGTAATAGCTGAAATGAGTCGTTTCGAAGATGATATAACCGTTTTCGATGCGGCTGTCGAGCTTTTCGCGCGTTCCGTCGGTTGCGATATGATAAACAACGGTCTTGTTTACATCGTAATCTTCGGGGAGCGGAACGCTTACAGTCACGCTTCCGTTCGGCTGAACAGGCGCGCCGTTCTTTGTTACCGTAATATCATAAAGCTCGAATTTGCCACTTTCGCCGCCGAGCAATTCAAAGAAATCGCCCTCGGTTACAGCGGTGACGTTGAGCACGGCGCCATTGTCAAAAACGCCGTCGGAACAGGAAAGCTCAATGCCCGTTGTCGTGTCTTTCATGAGAGAAACAAACGCGAAGCCGTTTTCGTTGGCATAAAATTCGGCAGTTGTTTTGCTGCGGCCGTAAATTGTGAAGCTTTCAATTTTTTCAAAATCGCTATCATCATAATCTACGCCATAGCCGAAGGCATACTCTTCAATGCTTGTCACGCTGTCGGGTATGATTACGCTTATCAGATTGTTGCAACAGGCAAACGCGCCGTAAGCAATGCTCGTCACGCTGTTCGGGATTGTTATACTTGTCAGACCGCTGCAATAAGTAAACGCGCCGTAAGCAATGTTCGTTACGCTGTTCGGGATGGTTATGCCTGTCAGCCCGCTGCACCTGTTAAAAACGCCCTCTTCAATGCTCGTTACACTGTTCGGTATGGTTACGCTTGTGAGACCGGAACAGCCGGCAAAAGCGTGCTCCGTAATACTCGTCGTTCCGTCTTTGACAACAACGCTCGTGTTTTCGGGCATTGTTCCTTTGTATTTATAATACACCTTACCGATATAGAGATTTCCGTTCGGTTGCGCGGTGAACCAGGGAGTATCCTCAAACGCATACGAGCCTATACACGTTATGCTGTCCGGCAAGTTTATGCTCGTAAGAGCGGTGCAGTCACCAAACGCATAATCACCAATATTTGTTACGCTGTTCGGGATAGTTACGCTCGTAAGTTTATCACAACCCGCAAACGCCAAAGAGGCAATGCCTTTTGTTCCGTCCTTGATAACAACGCTCGCGTTTTCGGGCATTGTTCCTTTATATTTGTAATACACCTTACCGGCATAAACATCTCCGTCCGGCTGCGCATCATACCATGCTGTACCGTCAAACGCCTCTCTTCCGATGCTCGTTACGCTGTCGGGTATTGTTATGTTTTCGAGAGCGCTGCAACAATTAAAAGCACTGTCTCCGATACTCGTCACGCCATCGGGGATTGTTACGTTCGTCAATGCGGTGCAAGAAAAAAATGCAGTATCGCCAATGCTTGTTACGCTGTTCGGGATGGTTATATCCGTGAGACCGTCGCAATTATAAAAAGCCCATTCATCAATCTTCGTAACACTGCCGTCTGTCGGAATAACACTGTTCTTGCAACCCGAAACAAGGGCTTTGGCTCCGGTATTTATAAGACAATTTCCGTCACTGTGATACACCGGATTGCCTTCTTCGACCGTTATCTCCGAAAGAGCATCGCAATCGGCAAAAGCGGAACTTTCAATTCTCGTTACTCTTTTCGGTATGGTTATGCTCGTAAGAGCGGCGCATTGTTGAAACGCAGAATGGTCAATAAGCGTTACATTGGCGGGAATGGTTACGCTCGTAAGGGCACTGCAACCATTGAAGGTATAACTTTCAATTTTCGTCACGCCATTACCGATAGTTACGTCGGTCAAGCTGCGGCAAGAAGAGAAGGCATCCTCTCCGATTTTCGTTACGCTGTCGGGTATGGTTATATTTTTAAGACCGTCGCAACCTTGAAAGGCACGTTCACCAATGCTCGTCACGCTGTTCGGGATAGTTACACTCGTAAGGTTATCACAACCCATAAACGCGAAAGAGGCAATGCCTTTTGTTCCGTCCCTGATAACAATGCTCGCGTTTTCGGGCATGGTTCCTTTATATTTGTAATACACCCTGCCGAGATAGACATCTCCGTTCGGCTGCGCATCATACCATGCTGTACCGTCAAACGCCTCGCTTCCGATTCTCGTTACACTATCGGATACGGTTATGTTTGCAAGAGCACCACAACCGTAAAAAGCATAATCTTCAATACTCGTTACACTGTTTGATATGGTTACATCGGTAAGAGCGGTGCAGTCTTCGAAAGCTCCGTATCTGATACTCGTTACGCCGTCAGGTATGGTTACACTCGTAAGAGAGGCGCAACAGTCAAATGCGTGGCGTCCGATGTGTATTACGCTGTTTGGAATGGTTACGCTTGTAAGACCGACGCAATCAAAAAAAGCATAAGCTCCGATGTGCGTTACACCGTTCGGTATGGTTACGTCGGTAAGAGCGCTGCAATTTTTAAACGCTCGATTTCCGATCTTTGTCACCGGACAGCCGCCGAGAGAGTTCGGAATGACAAGTTTGCCCGTTGCGGTTTCGTCACAGTCGATTACAGTTGCTTCGCCGTTTTCCGCTTCATAAGTCAGAACGCCTTCGGTGTAACTGTCGGCAGCTTTCGCCGTCGAAGCGAAAGAACCGTCAACGCCGCCGAAATCAGTGATCGGCGCGGCGCAAAGCAACATTACCGCGGCAAGCAAAGCACAGAAAACTTTTTTCGTGATTTTCATGAATCTTCCTCCGGATTGTTTTTCTTTTTTGCGAAGCGATTATAGCATAATATTTCTCGCCTGTCTATAAAAAGCACGAATTTTTTCGCATTTTGAAAAACGTATTTTTTTGTCTTTGAAAAGAAAATATCATCCGAAAACTCTTTTCGTTATAAAAAACGCCATGCAAAAAAGGCTCTGCATGGCGATTGGATTTTTCATTATTCTTGATATTTTCAAAACGGCAACGAAGAGCGAAGCGAGACGCCTTTCTGCGCTCTCAGGACTGCTCTTCTTTTGTTTTTTTGGTGATTTTAAGGCGCGAGAAATCTTCGCGCTCTTTTTCTTCCAGAGCGTCGGTGATGAAGCGAACCGTCTGTTCAAGGCGTGGTATCATGATATTTGAAAGTGCATTCGAGCGCTTTTGGGTTTTTTTGACCGCATCGGCAAGGCGACAGACCGAACTTTCAATCTGCGCGAGTTGAGCCGTGAGAAGCTTCACCTTTCCGAAAAGGACACACGCTTCGTCAAAATCGGAGTTGGTTTGATAAAAGCCGAAAGAGCGAATGTCAACGCTTTGCTCCTTTATTTCGACCGTAGGTATTTCAACACCCATAACGCTTCGATAATCAATTGTCAGGTCGTCGCTTATTTCAACCGCGGCGGCAAAACGCGAACAGTCGCCAAGCGCAAGATTCGCCTTTCGCAGCGCGGAATACGCCTTTTCGTACACCTCGCCGATACTGTTTTGAATGCTTTTCGCCTCGTCGATAAGGCTCATCATTTCGCGAACGAGAATGTTTCGCTTTCTGTCCATCAGGTCATAGCCGAGACGGGCAAGCTCAAGCGATTTTTTTGTGCTCATTAAATTTGCTTTTGTCGGAAAGACCTGCGGCATTCAGTTCACCTCTTAAGATACTTATTGAGCAGCGCTTCGTCAACACGGTCGAGCTCGCTGTCGGGAAGCATTGAAAGCAGCTTCCAGCCAAGGTCAAGGGTCTGCTCAATCGTTCGGTTTTCGTTTTCGCCCTGGTTGACAAAGACGCGCTCGAATTCTTTTCCGAAGCGCATGAGCAGCTTGTCATTTTCCGAAAGCTCATCTTCGCCGATAACGGAAGCGAGAGCCTTTGCGTCCTGAACCTTTGCGTAGGAGGCAAAAAGCTGGTTGGCGAGCGCCTGGTGGTCCTCTCTTGTGTAACCGGCGCCGATTCCGTCCTTCATAAGACGCGACAACGACGGCAAGACATTGACCGGAGGATAGATTCCCCTCGTGTCAAGACCGCGGTCAAGAACGATCTGACCTTCGGTTATATAGCCGGTAAGGTCGGGAATCGGGTGAGTGATGTCATCGTTCGGCATTGTCAGAATCGGTATTTGCGTCACCGAACCGGGAGAATCTTTTATTATTCCGGCGCGCTCATAAAGCGTTGCAAGGTCGGAATAAAGATAACCGGGATATCCCTTTCTTCCGGGAATTTCGCCTTTTGAAGAGCTGAACTCGCGCAGCGCTTCGCAATACGACGTCATATCGGTAAGGATAACGAGAATATGCTTTCCGAGTTCATAAGCGAGGTATTCCGCAGCGGTAAGCGCACAGCGCGGCGTTATTATTCTTTCGATTATCGGGTCGTTCGAAAGATTGAGAAACATTACGACCCTGTCCATAACATTCGCTTTTTCAAACGAAGAGCGGAAGTATTGAGCAACGTCGTTTTTTACGCCCATGGCGGCAAAGACAATCGCAAAATCGTCGTTGTCGGCAATCGACGCCTGGCGAACGATTTGAACCGCAAGCTCGTTGTGACTCATGCCCGAGCCGCTGAAAATCGGAAGCTTTTGACCTCTGATGAGCGTTGTCAGGCAATCAATGGAAGAAATTCCGGTTTGAATATAGTTTTGCGGATAAACGCGCGAAACGGGATTGATCGGCTTTCCGTTGATGTTCATGCTCTTTTTCGGAAAAATCTCGCCGAGCGAATCCTTCGGGCGACCGAGACCGTCAAAAACCCTTCCGAGTATTTCGGGCGAAAGTTTCATTTCCATCGGTCTTCCGGTGAGAGTTGTCATTGTGTTAACAAGGGAGATTCCGCGAGTGCCTTCGAAAACCTGAACGGCGGCTTTGTCGCCTTCGATCGCAACGATTCTTCCGGTGCGTTTGGTTTTATCTTCAAGTTCAATTTCAACCAGTTCTTCGTTCATGGGCTTCTTCACGCCCTCAAGAATAACAAGCGAACCGGCAATTTCGCTGAGACCTTTGTGTTCTATGATCATTTGCTGTCCCCTCCTTATTTGTTGAGATAGGAAGCAAGGGTACTGTCTATCTCTGAAATATAGCTGTCAAGCATTTCTATTTTATCGTTCGGGACATCGTATTTCATCTTTACGAGCTTGTCGAAAAGACCGGTTGCCAAAAGTTTTGACATCGGCACCTGCAAAGCAACTATCTGGCGGCACTTATGGTAAAGATGCAAAATAGCGTGCATCATTTTCAGCTGCTTTTGAAGGGAAACGAATGTGTCGTCCTTATGAAAAGCGTTTTGTTGCAGAAAACCGACGCGAATTACGCGCGCAATTTCAATGGTGAGCTTCTGGTCATCGGGCAAAACATCCGCACCGATGAGCTTCACAATCTCCATGAGTGAATTTTCCTCGTAAAGAATTGAGCAAAGCTCTTCGCGATATTTTATGAAGTCGGCACCGACGTTGTCGTGATACCACTCTTCAAGCTCCGGAACGTATTCGCTGTAGCTGTCGTTCCAGTTAATTGCCGGGTAATGTCTCGCGTAGGCAAGAGATTTATCTAGCGCCCAGAAGCAGCGGGTGAAACGCTTTGTGTTTTGGGTAACAGGCTCGGAAAAGTCTGAGCCCTGCGGCGAAACGGCGCCGATAATTGTTACCGAACCTTCGTTTCCGCTGAGAACGCGCATATATCCGGCGCGCTCGTAAAACTCGGAAAGTCTTGACGGAAGATAAGCGGGGAAACCTTCGTCCGCGGGCATTTCTTCAAGACGACCGGAAATTTCGCGAAGCGCCTCCGCCCAACGCGAAGTTGAGTCTGCCATTATCGCGGTGTGATAACCCATGTCGCGATAATACTCCGCAAGGGTTATTCCGGTATATATCGAGGCTTCTCTCGCGGCAACGGGCATATTCGACGTGTTCGCAATGAGAACCGTTCTGTCGGTCAGGGGACGACCGTTTTTCGGGTCAATAAGTTCGGAAAACTCCGTGAGCGCCTGGGTCATTTCGTTACCGCGCTCTCCGCAGCCAACATAAATAATGATATCGGCATCGCACCATTTTGCAAGCTGATGCTGCGTCATGGTCTTTCCCGTTCCGAAACCGCCGGGTATTGCGGCAGCGCCACCCTTCGCGACAGGGAAAAGAGTGTCTATTACACGCTGGCCGGTCACAAGCGGACGAACGGAAGGAAGTCTTTCCGCAACCGGTCTCGGGCGTCTGATCGGCCATTTTTGGCAAAGAGTCAGCTCATGACGAACGCCGTCGCGGTCTTCGAGAACGGCAACGGTATCGTTAACGCGATAAAGTCCGTCGGGTTCGACCGAAACAATCGTTCCTTCAAGCAGCGGAGACAGCATTATTCGATGCAATATGACCGGAGTCTCCTGAGTTTCGGCATAGACTTCGCCGCCGGAAAGAGTGTCGCCGACCTTGACGGTGAGGCGAACGTCCCACTGCTTTTCTTCGTCAAGAACAGCGGTTGAAATTCCTTTTGAAATGAAGCTTCCGCTCATTTTTTCAAGCGCCGGCAACGGCCTTTCAATGCCGTCGAAAATATTGCTCAATATTCCCGGGCCGAGAGTGACACACATCTGCGAACCGGTGGAATACACTTTTTCGCCCGGGCAAAGACCGTCCGTCTCTTCATAAACCTGAATCGTGGTTTTTTTGCTGTCAACACCGATGACCTCACCGGCGAGGCGCGAAGAGCCGACATAGACCATCTCCATCATCAAGAGATCCGTTTTGCCCTTAATCGTAACAACGGGACCGTTGATACCGTATATAAGATTATCTGCCATAAGGCTTCACCTCGAAAGTATTATTCGATAGAAAGAGAAGACTGCGACAAAAACAGGTCTCTTTGCGCCGCCATTCTGCTTTCAAGCGTATCAACGGCGAAAACGGTTTTTTCGGCGTTTGACGCCATTGCGCCGCCAAGCACGACCCTTTCGCTCGCTTCAAAAGACGCCACGCCCTCAATGTCGAAAAGCTTTTCACGACACAAAGGGAGATCCTTCTCTTTAACATAGATAACAGCACCGTCGCCAAGCTCACAAACGAGAGCGACGACGCTTCGGCGAAGAAAGCTTTCGTATTCTTCGCTCGCCGAAAAAGCTTCAAGCTGAAGGCGAACTTTTTCGAAAACGGCGTCGGTTATCTGCTCGCGCCTGTTTGCAAGGTTCTTTTTGCTTTGAGCGTTAAGAGCGGATATTCGGCTTCCCTTTTGGGTAGCTATTCTTTGACGTTCATATTCAAGGCGACTTTCAAGCTCTGCTTTTGCGCTGTTTTCAAGCTCGCGAAGCTGCTCTTTTCTGAATTTTTCGGTTTGCTTTTCAATTTTTTTGCATTGCGCGAGAGCATTCTTGTTGATGATCTCGGCAAAGCGCTCAATTTTATCGTTTTGATTAAGCAATTATTATCACTCGCTTTTCATTCTTCAAAGTCGGTTCAAACGTTGATGCCGACCGCATCGCGAACGTAGGCTGTTATGGAATCGGTTTTCGCCGTCGGGTCCTTCATGTCGGGTATTTCCGTGATCAGAAGTCCGGTGCGCTTTTTTTGTTCAAGAACAACGTCGGGATAAAAAGCGGAAAGCGACCTTGTTACAAGAACTATCCCTATCGTTTTGTCTTCGCGAACACTTTGAAACGCTTCAATCAGCCTGTCTTCGCTGTCAATGCGTTCGCCGGCAACGCCCGCAAGGCGAAAGCCGGTCAACGTATCATCGTCACTGCTCAAAAGAAACATTCTCATTTTCTTGATATCACACCTTGTTGAGGATAAGAATGGAGATAACAACACCGTAAAGAGCGATGGACTCACCGAGAGCAACGAAGATAAGGCTCTTACCGAACGATTTCGGGTCTTCGCTGGTGGCAGCGATCGCGGCGGGTGCACCGGCGGCAACGGCTATACCGCCGCCTATGCCCGCAAGACCGGTAACAAGACCGGCGGCAAGAAGGCCGAGGCCGTTCGAAGAGGAAGCCTTTGTTTCTTCCTCGGCGGTCTGTTCCGTCTGCGAAGCTGAACTTTGCGGTTCGGTGACCGGAGCTCCGCTTTCAGCCGAAGCGCAAAAAGCAAAGACGCTGACCATTACGATAAGAACGAGAAACGTTGCAAGATTAACTCTCATGACTTTTTTCACCGACTTGCCCTCCATCCTCTTTTTAAAGGTGAAGAACGCAGAAAGCATAAGACCTGCTGCCGGAACGATAATTGCCAAAGCGTAAAGAAGAGTATTCATTTTGTTTTCCTCCAAAAATTTTAATTTCAGTAAAGACCTGATTTATCAAAGCGGTGTCAAGCCGCCCGTTTTTAAAACACAGCTCAGCGAATCTTGGCAGCTTCAAACGGTCTGCCCTCGCCCTCATAGAAGCGACTGAACATTTCGTAAAATTCGAGCCTGAGCCCCTGAATGCCGGTAAGAAGCCCTTCAAGAGCGATTACCAGAACGTTTCCGAGAACAACAACTATCATGCCCTTGACCGTCGAAGTGTCACCGGCAAGAGTGAAGACGACCATCATCATGCTGGCGTGAACAATAACGAACGCGCCGACACGAAGGAAGGAGACCGTGTTGCTGAAATAGGAAAGAATGTATTCGATGCATTCAAAAAGGTTTTGAAGAATAAAGTCTCCGATGCTTTCGGGCTTTTTGAACTTTCCCTCGTCAAGAATCGGTGCCAACAGCTCTTTACAAAACAGAATGACCACACCGACAGCGAGCATTATCGTGCTGAGTTTTGTCGAAAAGATGCCTTCGCCCGCCATGAACGAATACGCAAGATTTGCGCCGCCGATATAAACCGCAAGCCCGGCAACACCGTTTTCGGAAAACAGCGCCGTTCCGATTTTTTTCTTTTTAATGTTTGTGACCACACTTATGAGAATCGCGAGAATCACAAGCGCAACACCGATTCCGATTGCGAAAAGAAGCACCGTGTTTATCGAATCCATTACCGAAAGCGGCTTCGACTTGAGACCGATGGCGTGATACAAAGGGTCAAGCAGTTCTTCGAACCCGAAGACCGAACCGAAAACAAAGCCGAAAACCATTGACGAAACGCCGCAGGGAACAAGTATCTTTCCGAGCTCGATTTTTTTAAGCTTCCACGCAAGGAAACCGCCGACGGCAAGGACAAGACCCTGGCCGACATCGCCGAACATTATTCCGAACAGCAAGGTGTATGTCATTGCAACGAACGCCGTTATGTCCATATCCCGATAAGACGGAAGTCCGTACATCTTGACAAAGTAGGTATACGGTCTTGAAAAAACCATATTTTTGAGCCTTACCGGCGGCGAAGAATTCTTTTCCGGGTCTTCGATTTCGGTGACGAACTCCGGATATTTTTCAAGTCGATCCCTGAACTTCTTTTCCGCAGAAGCGGGTATCCAACCGACGAAGAAACAGCTTTTTTCGTGAAGAACCGCATACTTTCGAAGTTCAAAAACAGCATTGAGCTCTTTAAGCTTGAGATAAAGCGATTTAATTCTTTCGCCTTCGGTGTTCCAGATTGACTTGATCTTTTCGTTAAGCTCCTCTTGTCGCTGTTTAATGAGCTCGATGTTTTCGTTCAGGCTTTCGATGATATCATCCGCTGTTCCGACCGCGGAGGGAACGTGAAGCCGCTCAAAATGCAACGAAGCGAAAATTCCGTCAATTTCGTCTTCGCGCTCTCTCGGCGCAAAATATGCGCCCCAATAACCGGCTTCGTTTGAAGAGCAGGGGCAAAAAAGAATGTAGGGATTTTCTCCGTAGCCGCGATTAAGCTTCAAATAGCCGTCCTTCGGCAAAAAGCCGAAGCGCGGACAGATGAACTTGCATTCGAAAATTTCGTCAAGACCGACGTTGAGACCCTTGAAATGAGAATACTTTTCAATTCCGTCAACGCACTGGTCGTATTGTTCCGAAAGATTTTTGAGCTCTTCGCCGAGCGAGTTGAGCGTTTCGCCGACGGAGCTGATATATTCTTTTGCACGATTGTCAACAACGGTGCCCTTTATCTTCTTCGCGTCGTCAAGACTGACGCCGAGAGAAGAGGCTATCTCGTTGATGTTCGCAAAAAGTTGGGAATATGGGTTTTCTTCGCTGAGCGGCGCGTAGCCCATAGATTGAGAGATAAAGTTGCCCGCATACTCCGGGTGAAAGTTTCCGTCCGAACAGCAAACGGAAATGAGCTTATTCAGCTGCGAAGCCGGAGCATTTATTCTGACAAACTTCATTTTTTCAATTGCCAATGGAAATTACCTCCTTAGCCGACCGAAAGGGTTCAGTCCTCAATACCGATCAGGTTTTTTCTTATCTCTTTTGTTTCGATGCCGTATTTGCAGCCTTCTATTATTCGGATAAGGTTCGTTGTCTCGTCCTGCGAAAGCAAGAGATAGCAAAGCATTACACAAAACGCAGAGGTCGAAAACCTGATCTCTTTTTTGCAATATAAATGAAGAAACGTTTCAAGCGCTTTTTCAAAATCGTTTCCGTCTGTTATAACGTCTTTATACACGGTTTTCGAAAGCACGGAAAAGAACTCTTCTTCGCTCCTGCAAAGCGCGAGTTTTTTTCTCGTTCCCTCGGGGAGCAGACTCACCACATTCGGCGAGTTGAAACGCAAAGCGAGAAGTTCTGCGCTTTGCGGATAATACTTGACGGCGCGCCAGTAATTTCCGAGCCGCCGGCAGTCAAAGCTTCGCGCCGCGACCTGAGTAACGGCTTCGCGATCTTTCGCCGCACAGCGCTTTGCAAGTTTTCCGAAAGCCGTTTCAAAATAATCGTAAAACGCCGTTTCAAAGCTCAGATAGCTCCTCGCCGGGTCGGAAAGCAGGCGGCGGTAAAGCTTTCCGTATTCCGTCCTGTCAAGGCAGGCGGCGATTTCTTCGAGCGAGTCGGCTCTTCCCAAAGCAAAGAGGTCTATGCTCAGATGTTTGTCTATAAACGGGTGCACCTGAAGCAAATAAGACTCGGTCTTTTTCGAAAACATCAACAAGGTACAGCGAAGTATCTGTTCGATTTCGGTTTTAATAATAAAATATTTATAAAATTCATCGCCGACCGCAAGTTCGTAACGGCAAAGCGCACCGAAACGCGAAAAGCGGAACTTTTGAACCAGGTCTTCAAGAGTGCGCGGCGGAAAGTCGCTCAGCTTTGAAGAAGCCAGAACAGAGGAATACTCTGTGTTCTGTTTTAAACAGGCGGCAATTTCATTCGAGTTTTTGCAAGAAAGCAGTGCATCGTACTGCTCGGTGGATATTCGCTTTCCGTAAAAAGCTCTTGAAAGAGCCAAAACGGCGTTTGAAGCTTTTGACACACGCTTCACCTCCTGCGTAGTTTGCGTTTTGGTTGCGTCATTTGATAATGCTGCTGACCGCTTCTTTTACCCAACGGTCACAGTTTTTTTCATACACCGAAGAAAGTTCGGCTTCGACAGCCCTTTCTTTTTCCGCAACAGCTTTTTCTGCCATTTCAAGTTCAAGCTGAGCTTCTTCCTTCATTTTCTCGGACTGCGAAAGAAACTCGCTTTCGTTTTCGCGGCGAAGCGTCTGCTTTCTTTCGTCAAGCTCCTGAACGGCAGCAACGCGAGAAGCGCCTGCATTTTCAACACTTTTTCTTGCGCTCTTATCAACTTCAATAAGTTTTTTTATAAGATCGTCCATATTCGCGGCACCTCCTTCATATGATGTAATATTATAGCACTAAAAAATTATAATTCAAGCACAAAACACAAAATCATACGTTCAAAATCAATAAATATTTTGCCGCAGCGAAATAATGATTATTGCATTTTGACGGCTGAAAAACCGGCTCTTTTCGGCGGAAAAACTCCCCTCGTTAAGAGCAAAGAAAAAGCCACAGCCTGTTCGCAAAAGACAAGCTGTAGCCTTTATGGTTTATGAGTTATTCGTCCTTTCAAAACGCAGGAGCCGCGTCTTGAAAAGCATCAGTTGTTCGAGAAAATGTTTCTGCCCTTAAAAATCGGAAGAACATCACTTTCGTCTTCGTCGGGGTCGTCGAAAATCGAAGCGGACTTCTTTTTCGGCGTTTCGATAACGTCAAAGGACTGAACGTCACTTTCGGCTTTCGCCGCCGGAGAAGAGAAGGAGCTGATGTCGGTCATCGGCTGCGGAATGGGAGCGAAGTCTTCTGCGGAAGCGGCGTTCTTTGCGTTTTCAAAAGCCGCGACAAAGCTCTTTCCGAATTCGGTTGCCTTGAACTCGGACGAATCGTTGTCCATCGAAGTGAAAATTGAAGTGCCTGCGCTCTTCGGCTTCGTTGACTGGCTGATAAAGCCGGTGTTCGAAGCGTTCGGCTGAGAAGCGGGAGCGGCAGCGTTAACGACCGGTCTCGCCATTTTTTCCGCGTCGTTCTCTTCGGGAGAGCCGAAGCCCGTTGCGATAACGGTGATAAGCATCTCGTCGCCCATATCCTCGTTAAAGACAGAACCGAAGATGATGTTTGCGTCCGGATGAGTCGCCTGAGTGATAAGGTCGCCCGCCTGCTCGATCATGTCAAGAGACATATCGGAAGAACAGGTAACGTTGATAATAACGCCGCTCGCACCGTCAATTGCGGTTTCAAGAAGCGGACTTGTGATGGCTTCTCTGGTTGCGTCCTCTGCGCAGTTTGCGCCTCTGCCGCGACCGATTCCCATATGAGCGCGGCCGGCGTCCTTCATAACGCTCTTGATATCGGCGAAGTCAAGGTTAATATAACCGGGAACCTTTATGGTGTCGGAAATGCTCTTAACGCCCTGCCAGAGAACCTCGTTGGCTTTTCCGAAAGCGTCCTTCATGCTGAGCGACTTATCACCGAGAAGTTTGAGTCTTTCGTTCGGGATAACGATAAGGCTGTCAACGTGCTTTTGAAGCTCGCGAATTCCGTCCTCCGCCTGCTGCATACGTCTTCTGCCTTCAAACTTGAACGGCTTTGTTACGATGCCGACGGTGAGAGCACCGAGCTCCCTTGCAACTTCGGCAACAACGGGAGCCGCGCCGGTTCCGGTGCCGCCGCCCATACCCGCGGTGATAAAGACCATATCGGTCGAACGAAGCGCATCGGCGATAACGTCTCTGCTTTCTTCGGCAGCTTTTTTGCCGACAGCGGGGTCTCCGCCGGCGCCCATGCAACCGGTGACCTTTTCGCCGATTTGAATTTTATGAGTTGCTTTTGAATCTTCAAGAATCTGTCTGTCGGTGTTAACCGTGAGAAATTCAACGCCGAAAACACCGGCGTCAACCATGCTGTTAACGGCATTTCCTCCGCCGCCACCTACACCGACTACTTTGATTTGGTTATAAGCTATGTTGTCATTGTCCATAACGAAGCCCATTATACTTCCTCCTGTCTTGTATTTATACGGAAAAACGCAGTAAAAAAATTTAAAATCAAATCAAGCCGCAAAAGCGGCGCAACGCCACTTGCATGGCATTTCAAGTTATTATATCACGCTTTTTCAAAAAAGACAACAACCAAATTGCACATCTTTTACAAATTTTTCGGCTTTTTTTATAACTATTGCCGATTCATGTTTCCTTCACTGAAATACGCACGCGAATCAAAGCTCACATCAATATAACCGGTGTTGGTTTCGGTGACCGCTTCGGCGATGACCTGAGAAGCGAGTTCAAGCTTTTTTTCGATCTTATCCGCGGAACCGAGATAAATATTGAAGCGTTTATCATAAACAACAATAACATCGTCAAGCGACGAAAGTTTCAAAACGTTCGCTTTTTCGATTCCGAGTTTTTCAATGGCGGAAACTATTTCGCACGCTTTTTCATATTTCTTTTTGTCTTCCTTGCAAGGCTCGTAAACCGTTCCGTTTTGAACGGTCTGTCCCTTGAAGCCGTCAAGGCGGAAAACTCCGGCTTTAAGCTTTTGCTTTTTGGTTGAAAGTACCTTTCCCGATTTGTCAAGGCAGATATAGCCGGTTTTGTTTGTTATGAGATATTTTTCGCTCGTCGCGGTAACGGTCAAAGTGAGCTTGTCCGGAAATTCGCGCTTGACTTCCACGGAGCCGACATACGGCAAAGCGGCGGTCAAAGCACGATTCACCTTCTTTTCGCTCACGACAAAAATATTGTCGCCGACGGCAACGCCGCAGGAAGAAACTATCTGTTCGGAAGAATATACGCTCTCGCCTTTGACGGCGATAAGCGAAACGGGCGAACCGACCGCAAAGCAATAAACGAGCATGGCGGCAAGCGCGACAAAGAGCGTGACGACCGTTATCGTAACAGCGTAAAACCTTTTGCTTCGACGTTTTTTTCTTGCGCGCTTTCGGCTGATTTCTTCCCTCGAGCTGCCCTGAAAGCGCTGGCGGTCAAAGCTCTCGCTAGAGCGTTCATAGCGGCGGCGGTCATTTTCGTAATTGCGCCTTTCGCGTTCCTTTTCAAGGCGGCGCCTTTTTTCGGCGGAAAGACGAGCCCGATTGTTTTGGGGCGGACGTTTATTCGCGCTCTGCCCACCGGAGGGCGGTCGCTGTCCGGAGCGCGCCCCACCTTGACGAGACGCGGAGTTCGCCGCGCTTTGCGAAGGGCGCTTTTTGGGTTGCGACTTTCCGGAAGACTTTTTCGGGGAAGCATTCTTTGCGGACGACGGTTTTTTCTTCGTCGGTTGGCGGCGCGGCAACGGCGACGCCTGACTCTCGCGGTCATCGAGACGCGAAGGCGGAGCTTTTTCAAAAGTTTTTCCCGCGCTTATCGGCGTCCACATATCCGACGTTATATCTTTGGGGCGGCTGACATTGCCGCTGAACGTGCCCGACCAGTCGAACGTGCCGAACGGACGGTCGTTATTGTTGTTGTTTTGGCTATCCATCGCCAGCGCTCCTTTCGATCTCGGCACCGAGACTTTTTAAACATTCTTCGATTTTTTCATATCCTCTGTCGATATGCCATATATCACTGATAACGCTCTTTCCCCTCGCCGCGAGAGCGGCAACAACGAGCGCGCTTCCCGCGCGAAGATCGACCGCACGGACGTTCGCGCCGTGGAGCGTTTTCACTCCGTCAATGATCGCAACGCGACCTTCAACCTTTATTCTTGCGCCCATTCGCACAAGCTCACCGACATGATTAAAGCGGTTTTCGAAAATATTTTCAACAATGACAGCCGTGCCCTCGGCGGTGCAAAGCATCGCGGTAACAGGCGCCTGAGCATCCGTCGGAAAGCCCGGATACGGCATTGTTCTTATATCGCGAACCGCTTTCAGCCGACCGTCGGAGATGATTCTGACGCTGTCGCTTTCGGTTGCAAGGCGGCAACCGGCGGCTTCAAAGACGCTGTTCACGGAAAGAAAATGAGAAGTGTCAACGTGTTCGAAGAGCACATCGCCGCCACAGGCGGCAACGGCAGACATATATGTAAGCGCCACTATCCTGTCGGGAATTATGGTATGCTCGCATGAGTGCGCCGAAGAGACGCCGTCTATTACGACAGTGCCGCCCGAAAGGACAGACACCTTGCAGCCGCATTTGTTCAAAAAAGCGGCAAGATCTAATATTTCAGGCTCCCGCGCAGCGTTAAGAACGGTGGTTCTTCCTTTGGCAAAAACCGAGGCGAGGATAATATTTTCCGTTGCGCCAACGCTCGGAAAAGAGAGACTCACGGTCGTTCCGCGAAGCTGTTCCCCGACCTCAAAGTTCAACGCGCCGCCGTCTTCTTCGATTGAAACGCCGAGACTTTTCAGCGCGGAAAGATGAAGATCTATCGGTCTCAAGCCGATTTCGCAGCCGCCGGGGGTAAAAAGCCTCGCTTTCGAAAGCCGCGACAGCAGCGAACCGAGAAAAACAATCGACGAGCGCATTTCGCGCATCAAATCTTCGGGAATATTATAGCACGTTATGTTCCTTGAATCAACAGTGAGTGTGTGTCCTTCGCGAGTGACCCGACAACCGAGATGACGAAGTATCTTTATCGCCGCGTCAACATCGGAAAGGAAGGGACAATTATGAAGCACGCTGACCCCATCGACCAGAACACACGCAGCAAGAATCGGCAGCGAACTGTTCTTGGAGCCCTGAATCGGCAGCCTGCCTTCAAGCTTTCTCGCGCCTTTAATGACGATATTGCTCACAAACACCACACCTTTTCGGCAACAAAGCCGGATAGTTAAACCGCCGCAATATTTTTTGCGTTCGCAAAAAGCGGCGGTCGCCAACGGAAAAACCGTCAGCCGGGCTGACGGAAGCCGAAGACAATGCGGTTTTTAAAAGCAAATCACACCGACAAAACATCGGCGGAGCCGTTCGGTTACAGAAAAAGCGCCAAAAGCTTTCTCGGCTTGACGAAAATTGCTTTTCAAAAACTGCGAGCACCTGAAAAGTTTGATTTTTGGTGCAATGCGGTGTTTCTTTGACGAAAGCATACTATTTTGTATGATGAGGCAAAAAACGGCGCAGTGTACGGAAAATCGAATTTTTCAGGCGTATGGGGTTCGACTTTCGTCAGCCTATCCTATGCGGCGGATGCTATTATTGTGCCAGCGAGACAATGATATCCGCTATTTTTTCCTTTGCGTTTGTTATTGCAAGCTTTTTCGCGTTTTGCGAAAGTTCTTCAAGTCTGCGTCCGTCTTTCACAAGAGAGTCAAAGGCGGCTTTGAGCGACTCGTGAGTGAGGTCTTTTTCTTCAATTAAAACGGCGGCATTCTTTTCAACAAGAGCCATCGCGTTGTGATACTGGTGGTTTTCCGCAACGTTTGGAGACGGAATGAGAATCGAAGCTTTTCCCAACGCTTCTATCTCCGAAAGCGAGCTCGCGCCGGCGCGGCAGATGACGACATCGGCGGCGCTCATGCAGCGCGCCATATCGGTTATGTATTCGCGAATTTCAACGTTGCTTTCCCTGTCCGGGTCAACGCCCAAATTGCGAAGCTTATCCGGCACCCAAAGTCCGAACTGACCCATGGCGTGAAGAAAATACAGCTCTTTGTCACCGAAGCTTTCGGCAATAAGACCGACCATTGCGTTGTTTATCGCTTCGGCTCCGAGCGAGCCACCCATTGAAAGGACGAGCTTTTGACCCGGTGCGATTCCGAGCTCTGCGCGGCTGAGCTCGCGGTTCGCTTTGAGCAGTTCGCCGCGAACGGGCAGACCGGTAACGACCGGTTCGTTCTTCGCTTCGAGATATTGCGAGGCTTTTTCAACCGCCAACATGACAACGTCAACACGCTTTGCGAGCGCTTTGTTGGTTATTCCGGGATAGGCGTTCTGCTCATGAATAGCTGTATGAATGCCCATCTTCGCGGCCATTCTGACAACAGGCCCGCTGACATATCCGCCAAAACCGACAACAACGTCCGGCTTAAATTCGGAAAGTATTTTCTTCGCCTCGTTCGAAGAGGAAAGAAGGTGCGTCGCCGTGTAAAAATTTCGCTTTATGTTTTCAAGAGAAGGCTGACGATAAAAGCCGGAAATTTCAATCGTCTTGAAATCGAAACCGGCGGCGGGCACAAGTCTCGCCTCCATCTTGTCTTTCGTTCCGATAAAGAGTATCTGCACATCGGGATATCTTTCCCTGATCTCACCGGCGGCAGCAAGAGCGGGATTTATGTGTCCGCCGGTTCCTCCGGCAGCAAAAACTATTCTCATGGGAAACCTCCGTTAATCTTCCATTCTGCACCGCCGCGACACCGACAGCACAACGCCCATTTCGCAAAGCAGAATTACCAGCGCCGTTCCTCCGTAGCTGAAAAACGGAAGGGCGATTCCCGTGTTCGGAATTGTGTCGGTAACAACGGCGATATTGACTATTACCTGAAAGCCGATTTGCATCATTATTCCGACTATCAGCAAAGCACCGAAAAGGTCTTTGCTTTTCGTTGCGAGCATAAAGCCGCGGCAAATCAGAGCGGCAAAAAGCAAAATCACAACAGCGGCGCCGACAAAGCCGAGCTCTTCGCAGACAACGGCAAAAATGAAGTCATTTTGAGGCTCCGGAATATACAACTGCTTTTGCTTTGAATTTCCGAAACCGACGCCCAGAGGACCGCCGGAACCGATTGCAAGAAGTCCCTGCTCGGTCTGCCATCGAGTTGTGTCTCCGTAGCTTTCGCCGAGCTTCCAGGTCATTATTCTTTCATAAGCAAATTTGCTGAGCGGCTGAACAGCCTTGGGATTGATGAAAATTACATAAACAACAGTCAGCGAAAGAAAAACACCGAGCAGCGCGAACCATTTTTTCTTAACACCGGAAAGCCACATCATCGAAACGCCCATGCAGAAAAGAAGGATTGTGCAGGACAGGTGGCTTTCTATCGCAACAAGACCGCAGAAAATCGAGACAACAACGGCAAGCGCAACGGTGCACTTGAAGTCAGTGTCAAAAAACGAAAAAAGCTTGCGTTCGAAAGAAGTCAGGTTTTTTGTTGCCGGGCGAAGGCGAGTCCCTTTTTCGGCGTTGAGCGGTCTGTAAAAAATACAGATGAGATACGCCATGACGAGAACAAGGACAAATTTGCTTATCTCGGAGGGCTGAAACTGGTGGCTGCCTATATATATCCAACGTTTGATATCGCTGCCTCTGTTTGAAACGTAGGTATAAAGAAGCAGGAAAACGGTGGCGGCAAAAATGATCGGCGTGACAATTCCGTTTAAAACGCGATAATCCACTTTGCTTATAACGAACATCAAAACAAAGCCGATCACACCGAAGACAAGCTGCTTCAAAAAGAAGCTGTTCGGGCTTTCGGTATAGGCTGCGGCGTAAGCATACCCCGCGGAATACATCATCGTTATTCCGAAAGCAAAAAGAATCATAACGAGGCAGCAAAACGGAACGTCTATCCCGCCCGAATGAAACAACGAAGAAACAAGACGTGAAAAAGGAGAGCCCTGTTTTTTTGTCCTTGTTTTTTTGAACTTTTCAGACATGAGCGTTTCTCCTTCTTTCCAAAATTACAATCATTTTACCGTGAAGCACATGAACACGATGCCGACTATTGCTCCGGCGAAGCTCAGCACGGTGAAAACGGAGACGATCTTTTTTTCGCTCCAGCCGCTCATTTCAAGGTGATGGTGAACAGGCGCCATTTTGAACAGCGGCTTATGACGGAACTTGACCGAGCCGATTTGAAGAATATCGCTGAGAGCTTCGATAACATATACTATTCCCACCGGGAGAAGAATAAGCGGACAATCGACCGAATACGCCATGGCGGCAACTATACCACCGAGGAACATTGAACCGGTGTCTCCCATCATGACCTTCGCCGGGTAGTGGTTCCAGATAAGATATCCCGCGCAGGCGCCGGCAAGCGCGGCGGCGAGAACAGAACAGGACGTGTTTGAAACGAGATACGCAATGACGCAAAAAGCAACGCCGACAGGAATTGTAACCGAGGCGCAAAGACCGTCGATTCCGTCGGTAAAATTGACCGCGTTCGCCGTTCCGTAAATTACGCAGGCACCGAAAAGATAGAAAAATATCACGCCCGGCACGGAGTCAAGGCTTATCTTTCCGATGAGCGGAATGAACATTGAGGTGTTGTTCGAAACGACCATCGTTGTGAGATAGCCGGCAATGACGATAAGTTGGGGAACGGTCTTTTGCATTTCGGTAAGACCGAGATTTCTCTTCTTGGAAACCTTGATGTAATCATCGGTGAAACCGATCGCCGCGAGGAAGAGAGCGAGAATCAAGCCGGCAAGCAGCTTCGTTTTTTCCTGAGACGCGATTACATCAAACTCCGAAAAGAGCGAAAAGCCCGTAACTTTCGCCGTCACAAGAACAACCGCGAGCGAAACGAGCATACCGACGATGAACATTATTCCGCCCATTGTCGGAGTACCCTGCTTTTTCGCGTGCCAACGCGGACCGATGTCGGTCAGTATCGTTTGCCCGAACTTCAGTTTGTGCAAAACCGGTACTAATACTATACCCAACAAAGCCGTAACAATGAAGGCAACAAACAAAGAAATCAAAACCGAAAGCGTGCTATTCATTTTTAAAGACCAGTCCTTTCCTCTGCAGTCGCGAAACGACCGCCAAAAGCGCCTTTGGCGCAACGTGGTTTTTTCACAAAAAAAATTCTTGAGCCGACAGATTCAAAGTGTCCGAGCTTCAAGCAGCTCTTTCACTATTTTTCGTTCGTCAAACGGAAGTTTTTCCCGCCCCACGAGCTGATACAGCTCATTGCCCTTTCCGGAGAGAAGAACAACGTCTCCCTTTTTTGCGTTCCCGAGCGCGGCGGCAATAGCCTCGCGCCTGTTTTCATAAACGAAAACCGGTGTTTTGCTTTTTTCGGTACCTTCAAGTATATCGTCGATTATATCAGCCGCGTTTTCTCCGCGCGGGTTATCGGTAGTGACGAAAACAAGGTCTGCATTGTTCACCGCTATCGTTCCCATCAGGGCACGTTTTTGTTTTTCTCTTTCTCCCCCGCAGCCGAAAACCAGAAGCAGCCTCCCGACGCAAAAGCGACGAAGCGAAAGCAATGACCGACGCAACGACTCCGGCGTGTGAGCATAGTCTATTATAACCCTAAAGGGTACGTCCGTGTCAAGTATTTCCATCCTTCCTTTTACAGAAGAAAAATTTTTCAATGCGGCGGCGCAGTTTTCGAGACTGACACCGCAGTTAACGGCGGCAACCGTTGCCGCAAGAGCGTTTTCAATATTAAAATCGCCGCTCAGGTTGAGTCTGAAACGTTGAATCGCCGAATCGGCAACGAGAACATAGTCCATGCGTTCGGGCGAAACGGTTATGTTTCGCGCCGTGAAGGCGGCGTTATCGCTTTTCACCGAATAGCTCAAAACGCTCCCCGAAGAAGAAGCGGCGAACTCGGCAAAGCACGGGTCATCATAGTTGAGAACCGCGGTTTTCGCAAAGGCAAAAAGCTGCTTTTTTGCGGCGATGTAATTTTCGCGCGTTTTGTGATAATCAAGATGATCCTGAGAAACGTTTGTGAGTATGGCGACTTCGAATTCAAGACCATAAAGCCTTTGCTGCGCAATTCCCTGAGAGGACGCTTCTATCACACAAAACTCGCCTCCCGCCTTGCAAAGCTCAAACATTGCTTTTGAAATGCTGAAGCAATCGGGAGTTGTGAGAGACGCCCTGCTTTCGGTTTCAATTCGGTTCACGGCTCCGGAAATGAGCCCGGTCTTTTTTCCCGAGAGGGTCAGGACGAAGGAAAGCATTGACGCGGTCGTTGTTTTTCCGTTCGTTCCGGTGACGGCGATAAGGCGAAGGCGCTTATCGGGATAGCCGAAAAAGCAGCGACAAAGAGTGCTGAACGCCTTTCTCGTTTCGCGGCAGGTATAGTCATAACCCGCCGAAGCGGAAAGCACCGCAACGGCACCGTTTTCGACGGCTTCAAAAACATATTCTTCCGCGCCTTCATGGCAAACAAAGAGCGTATCTTTTTTACATTCCTTTGAATTATCGGTTATAAAGCTGATTTCAATATCCTTTTTTATTTCGGTTATCCCTATTGAATAAAGTAAGGTTGAAAGCTTCATAAATCTCCTCTCTGAGTCAGTCGTCCATATTTGCCGTTGCCCGGAAATAAACCGTGACCGAAGCGCCGGCTTCGAGCTCGGTGTTCTTTTCGACGCTCTGGCTGTATACAACCGCACCGGCAGATTGCGACGGTCCGGAAAGAACGAGGTTCAAGCCGCTCGAGACAGCGAGCTGATTCGCCTGCGACGCCGAAAGTCCGACAAACGACGGAACTTTGACAAACTCCGCTTTGTCCGAAGCTTCGGTATAAAGAACGATTACGCCACCCTCCGGAATTGATTGACCCGCAGACGGAACCTGAGAAACGACGCTGGTTCCCGAACCGACAACTCTCACGGAAAAACCGTTGTTCGCCGCCGCGACCCTTGCGTTCGCAAGGCTTTCTCCCGTCAGGTCGGGAGTCGTTCGGCTGATTGATTCGAGCTCATCCTTTGTATACTGAGGCTCAACGTTAAGATATTTAAGCGTTGATTCCATAACCTCTTTCGCGATAGGCGCCGCAAGAACGCCGCCGCCGCGATATTCGCCGGCGGGTTCATCGACACCGACAAGAATTGCGACCTGAGGATCGTTCGCCGGAGCGAAACAGATGAACGAAGCGATGTAATCATCGGGGTCCTTGGTGTCAAGCTTTTCGCTGGTTGCCGTTTTTCCGGCAACGCGATAGCCCTCGATGTAAGCGTTCTTACCCGTTCCGCTTTCAACAACGGCTTCCATCATGTTTCTGACCGTTGCGGCGGTTTCTTCGGACACAACCTGACGTTTTACGGTCGGTTCGGTTTTTGAAATTATGTTTCCGTTCGTGTCAACAATGCTGTCAACGACATAGGGTTTCATCAGCTTTCCGCCGTTGGCGATGGCACAGGCTGCGGTTATCATCTGTATCGGGCTGACTCTGAAAGACTGACCGTATGAGGTACTCGCAAGTTCAACGAGACCTCTTTCTTCAACCAGATGGTTGACCGGATAGGCTTCGCCGGTCAGGTCAATTCCGGTTCTTTCCAAAAAGCCGAAAGCCTCAAAATACTTATAAAAGGTTTCAATTCCGAGCTTTTGACCGATATCAATGAAGAACGGGTTGCAGGAGTTCATGAGTCCCTGGGTCAAAGTCTGATAACCGTGACCTTCAACCTTGGCGCAATGAATTGTCGTGTTACCCGCCACAGTGTAATATCCGTTGCAGGTATAGGTTGAATTAAGGTCAACCACTCCCTCTTCGAGGGCTGCGGCAGCGGTAAAGATTTTGAAAGTCGAGCCCGGCTCGTAGGTGTTGGTAACACAATAGCTGTTCCACTGCGCGAAAAGCTTTTCGGTAAGCTTTTCGGAATAATTCTTTTTGCCCTCATATTTTTTCAGTTCTTTTTTTGCGTCCTTATCAACAAGAGTTCGCGGGTCATTAAGGTCAAAGTCGGGTTTGTTGCTCATCGCGAGAACCTTTCCCGTGTCAACATCCATAACAATTCCGTAAACGCCTTTCGCCTTTGTGCTTTCAAGAGCGTTGTTGAGAGCGTTTTCAAGGTAATACTGAATGTTTGAATTAATCGTCAGCACAACACCGTTGCCTTCCGTCGCGTCAAAAACAGACTCATAGCTCGAGTCGAGCGACTGACCGATTGAGTTTTTGGCGGTTACCTGACGTCCGTCCTTGCCGCTGAGGACGCTGTCATAATAGGTTTCAACACCCGAAATTCCGTTTCCGTCGGAATCTGTGACGCCTATTATCGTCGAAGCGAAGTTGTTCTCCGGATAAAAACGAATTGAGCTGTTCTCGTAAGAGAAGAACGAGCGCACGGCGACCGTTTTCTCTTCTCCCGAGTCGGTATATCCGTAAACATAGTTCTTTTCCAAAAACTCGTCGAGCGCCAGTCGTTCGTTGGCGTTCACCTTGGTGGAAATACGGACATAGTTCTTTTCCGAATCACTGAGATCGGCAGAGACGTCTTTTCTTTTGAGCGAAAGGATTTTGGCGATATTCTTCGAAAGGTAGGAAATCAGCTTTTTCGTGAGTTCCTTATGTTCGGGGTTGTTTTCGAATTTCGCGTTGATTGCAGAAGGAGCAGCGCAAAAAATCCACGCCGAAGAGCTTGTGACGAGCGGAGTCATGTTGCTGTCATATATCGTTCCGCGAACGGCTTTTATTGTCGTGTCATAGAGTTGGTTTCTTTCCGCAATTGAGCGATATTCATCGCCGTGCACGCCTATTATCCAACCGACTCTTCCGAGATTCACGAACAAAAGCAGAGCAAGAATAAGCGCGGTTATGCTCCTCGCTCTCTTTTTAAAGGAGATATCGTTTTTTATTCCGACTCGATTTTTTCTGAAAAGCCATTTAAAGAAGCGCATATAGACCTCCCTGTTGATAATATCCTGAAATGCCAAACTTGGCGGATCGCATTATCTTTCAATTGAGATAATACGTCCGCCCGTTATGAGTCATAAATTTTAATAATGATCTGTTTCGTTGCCGGGCGTTTTTGAAACGACAGACAACAGCCGAAGTTCTCAACGCGAGAACATCCCGATTAAGCTATATTCAACGATGAGTGAAAATATTTACTGTCCCTGAGAAAAAAGGACCTCGTTGTTCTTTCCGGAGTCAAGATAGGTTTCGTTGGAAGAAGCGATTTTTACAAGGCCGAGCTTTTGAGTCGCAATTTTGTCAATGTTCTCGGCGGTGACAAGCTTCGAAAGCTTGTTTTGCAAAACGATGTTTTCGTCAACATACATGGCAAGTTCCGTTCGGCTTGATTTCAGGTTTTCTCGGCTTCTGTCGCGTTCAACGAGGCTGTTGCAAAAAACACCGGCAAGCGCTATTGCGAGAGCCATCAAAGCAAAAGCTTTCGCAACCTTGACATAGCTCACGCGCTCAAGTTCTCTTTTTCCGGGGCGATGCTTTTTCAGCTTTTGAAGGTTTTGGCGGCTTTCCTCTTCGACCTGCGGCTCCAAAGCGGGCGCGGCGTTGGTTTTTGAGTAGCCGTATTCCAATTCATAATCGAGCGCAAACTCCGCTGCCATACTTTTTCTCCTCCTTTAAAAAACTTTCTTTTCTTCGTATTGATGGTTTTGCGATTTATTTCGTTATTCGGGTAATTTTTCGACGCTTCTCAATCTCGCGCTTCGCGAACGCGGATTTTCTTCAAGCTCCGATTGTGAGGGTTGAACGGATTTAAAAGCTAACTTCCCGCGCGGCTTTTTTCCACAAACGCATATTGGAAATTCAGGCGGACAGGTGCACCCAACGCAGAAGGACGCGAATTTTTTCTTGACTATTCTGTCTTCGAGCGAATGAAAGGTGATCACGGAGAGCCTTCCGCCGACCGCAAGGGAGGCAAACATTTCTTCGAGTGCGTTGTCAAGTTTGTCAAGTTCGCCGTTCACCTCAATGCGAAGCGCCTGAAAAGTTCTTCTTGCGGGATGACCCTGCGCTCGCTTCGCCGCTTCGGGCATTGCACTTTTTATCACTTCAACGAGTTTCAGCGTTGTGTCAATCGGTTCTTTTTCACGTTCGCGAACAATTGCCCTTGCAATGCTTCGAGAAAACTTTTCTTCGCCGTTGACGCGAATGATTCTTTCGAGCTCGCGTTCGGAAAGCGTTGCAACGAGGTCGGCGGCGCTGACACCCTCTTTCGACATTCGCATATCGAGAAAAGCGTCGTTATGGAAAGAGAAACCTCTTTCGGCGCTGTCAAGCTGATGAGAGCTGACCCCGAGGTCCGCAAGAACGCCGTCGGCGAAAGGAACGCCGTTTTGCAAAAGCACCGTTCTTATGTTTTCAAAATTCGTTCGAACAACAGTCACCCGACTGTCGTCTTTAAAACGTTCTCGAAGGACTTCAATCGCTTCGGGGTCACGGTCAAGCGCAAAAAGGCGACCGTTTTCAAGACGTTTCAATATTTCGGCGCTGTGACCGCCGCCGCCGGCGGTGCAATCAACATAAACGCCGTCTTTTTTAATATCCAGCGATTCGACCGCTTCGTTGAGCAGAACGCTGACGTGAGAAAACTCCATTATTCTTTCGCTCCGTTCCGCTTATTTGACACCTGTGTTTTTGAGCTCGAGCATATAACCGTTGCTCATATATTCATAACGTTTCTGGTTTTCGGCCATCTGAGCTTCGAAGAGCTTATCCGCTTCGGCGGCGAGCATATCGTTATATTCGTTATGGACATCGCCCGCCCAAATCTGGAAGAACTCGCCCATTCCCTGAAAAACGCTTTCTTTGGTTATATGGGAACGTTCGAGAAGCTTCGAAGGAATGCAGATTCTTCCGTGCGCATCGACGGTAACGGAGGCGGAACACGTTCTTGCCATGGCGGCAGCCATGTCCGCAGAAAGTCCGTTTTTGACATATTCTTCTATTTCGGAGGCGACGACCTCTTCAAACTTTTCCGTGAAGAAGCAATCTATGTGAGAAAACTTACCCGGTTTCGCTCTGACAATAAAGGTGTTTCCGATCATGTCCTTAAAAGGCGCCGGAACAAAAAGTCTGTTTTTCGAGTCAAGACTATATTCAAACGTGCCGACAAACGAGCCCATATTGTCACCTCTTTCCGCAAGAAAAATGTAAGTTCTCCACAGATTTGCCCCAAAAGTTCACAAATCCCCACTTGTGATTTCTATTTTACTTGCTGCATTAGCTTTTGTCAAGCAATAACAGAAAAAATTTTTTCATTCTTTTTTCCGTCTTGTGCTCGCCTTTCGTTCGAAGCACAAGATATAGTTTTGCGTCCGTTTGAGAAGTATCGCTCTCGCGATTCGAAGCGCAAAAAAGCGGCTGTAAAAACCCGGTGGTTTTCACAGCCGCTTTAACAACACGACATAAATCAGGCGCGTTTCTTTCGCTTTTTCAAATACACAACAACAAGAGCAACAAACACGACAGCGTAAATTACGATTGAAACTATAACGAATCTGTCCAAAACTTGGGTGCGCGCCATGTAATCGGAAGAGGTATGGCATTTTATCGGCAAATCGTAGCTGCGACCTTCAATTTCAACAACGCCTTCGTTTTCGTAATGCCATATATCGGTATACTCTCCGTTTTCGTCTTGTTCGTAAACAACATCTCTCACGTTGAGAAACTCCGACTCATCGCAGGTTTGATATCGCTCGTCAAAGCCATTCGGAACATTACGGTCAAGTCCATCATAGGAAATCCAGAGAACGTCATCATAACCGTAATTTCGCATAAACGTTTGAAACTCTTCATAGGTCTCAAAGGTCTCGCCTTTTGCGAAAACTTCAATCGGCAAATTGTAACCAACCATAACAGCGGAAAGAAGAACGGCGGCAACGGCAAACAGAACGCCTATAAGTTTCGCGAGAAGCTTTTCATTATAAACCTTCGCAACCGGAAGAGCCAACGCTTCGCCGTATTTTTTGTTGAAGGCAAAAATACTGACAGCGTAGATGATTCCGTAAAGCACAGGCGCGACGAGCGCATACAAACCCGTCAACGTTGGCACAAGAAAGAGCGCAAGTTCAAAACAGAGAATCGCGGCAATTATCAGCGCAGCTTTTAACGTTCGCGTATACACCGTCCTTTTAAAAGAAAGGATCAGTTCACCGTTGAGCTCTTCGGTGTTGCACGAAGCAGCCGTTTCCGACGAGAAGAAGGCAAGAATCACTCCCGCCAACGCGTCAAAAACAAGTCCTGCCATGAACCCCGCAATGGGTTCCCAAAGCCAAATCAGCGCGACGCAGAGCAGAACACCGAGGAGAGCGAGCCCGACCGAAAGCAGCAGGAACCTCTTTTGTTTGTCAAGCGCACGCTTTGCAAGCTGCTTCAGCTGTTTTTCGCTCGAAGCTTCAATCTTCTCGCTTTTGACAGCCGCGCGGCTTCGTTCCCCGCGAAGAATTTCGTCGCACGTTACGCCGAAAACATCGGCAAGGGCGGGAACGAGCGAAAGATCGGGAGCCGTTTTGTCCCTTTCCCAGCGCGAAACGGCTTTGTCGGAAACGCCCAACTTTTCGGCAAGCTCGCGTTGAGTCATCCCCTGCGACTTTCTTAGCACCGCTATAAAAGCACCGATAGATTTCTTTTCCATAGCAGAAACTCCTTTGTTTGATTTTGCGGCTACATTCTACCATATCGTCACCGAAAATTAAAGGCCGCAAAGCGCAAATAACTCTCGTTTTTCGAGAATTTCAAAAAAAGTCGAAATTTTAAGAATATTGTAAGAAACAAAACCGACTTTTTATGTTATACTTATCGTGGCACAAAAAACGTCAGGAGAGTTTCAGATGATTAAAATATTGATCGTTGACGACGAAAAGGAAATCGCAGACCTCATTGAGGTCTATCTCAAGAACGAAGGATTTGAAACGGTGAAGTGCTTTTCCGGCTTCGAAGCGTTGAGAGCGGTTCGCGAAAACGAATTTGACCTTGCAATCCTTGACCTCATGCTTCCGGACACGGACGGCTTTTCGATTTGCGCCGAAATTCGAAGAAGATATCGCTATCCTGTTGTTATGCTGACGGCGAGAACGCAGGATATTGACAAAATCACGGGGCTCACCCTCGGCGCGGACGATTACGTCACAAAGCCCTTTAATCCGCTCGAGCTGACCGCCAGAGTCAAGGCGCAGCTCAGGCGTTACAGGCAATATAACACCGAACCGGAAAGCGGAAACATTATCGAAATCAATGGGCTCAAAATCAACAGTGACGCCCATAAATGCTACCTTTTCGAAGAGGAGCTTTCGCTCACTCCGACCGAGTTCGGAATCTTGCTCCTGCTTTGCGAAAACGCAGGGAAGGTCGTTTCTTCAGAAGAAATCTTTGAAAAAGTCTGGGGAGAAAAATATCTCGACTGCAACAACACCGTGATGGTGCACATACGGCGAATTCGCGAAAAGCTTCACGAACCTTCGAGAAACCCGAGATTCATTAAAACAGTTTGGGGTGTTGGTTATAAAATCGAAAAATAATCTTTCCGCGCCGGCAGAAAAGCTTCGCCGAAAAAGCAAGAAGCAGCGCGCCCTGCTTCCAAGCGAAAGAATGAGCACAAAAATTCTTCGCGACTTTTTTCGCTCGAACCTCATTTTCATTGCGCTTCTTTTGTTTCTTTATCTTCTCGGGTATCTTGCCGCAAGTCAATATTCCGTGGTTTACAACGCGGTCATTCGGCTCGTTGAATATTTTTTCGCCGACAGCAGTTCACCGGTCTTTAAAACATTCTTGCTGACAGGCGCGGTTTACGGAATTTTCTTTCTTTTGAGTTGCTTTGTGTATTCGGTCTCAACGCTGATTAACTTTGACAAAACGTGGCTCAGTCTTTCCGGCATAACGACAGACGAGGTTCAAATTCGTAAATTTTCAAAAAACTTTTCCGACGTTGAAATTGCGCTGAAGGACATTAAACACGATGTTTTCAAAAACCAGCAGCTCGCGGCGCAGGCGGAGTCAAAAAAGAACGACCTCGTGATGTATCTCGCCCACGACTTGAAAACGCCGCTGACAAGCGTTATCGGTTATCTTTCGCTTCTGGACGAATGCCCGGAATTGCCAACGGCGCAAAAAGCAAAGTATACCGGAATAGCTCTCGAAAAGGCGTATAGGCTCGAGCAGCTTATCAACGAATTTTTTGAAATAACCCGCTTTAACCTCAATGAAATTCAGCTTCAAAACAACCGAATTGATCTCGGCTTGATGCTTTCGCAAATGACGGAAGAGTTTTATCCGATGTTCAAAGCAAAGAACCTCTCCTGCCGAACGGACGTGAATGAAAAAATCGTCATGTTCGCCGACGCGGACAAGCTTGCCAGAGTGTTCGACAATCTTCTGAAAAACGCAGTGAGCTACAGCTATAACAACTCTCCGATCGTCGTCGGCGCAAGAATACGCAACGGATATGTGATTGTCAAATTTCGCAATCGCTGCGACGAAATTCCGAAAGAAAACCTTGACAGACTTTTTGAAAAGTTTTACAGAATGGATTCTTCGCGCAGCTCTTCAACCGGCGGCTCGGGGCTCGGTCTTGCAATTTCAAAGCAGATCGTTGAGCTTCACGGCGGAACGATCAAAGCGAAAAGCACAACACAGCACACCGATTTTATCGTTGTGTTGCCATATCGCGACGCTTCAATCGCAGATGTTGATACATTTGAAGAATAAACCAAAAATGGGCAGTTCACCGTGAACTGCCCATTAAAGTTATTTAGAGTTTCGGGTCGTAGCCATCTTTACCTATAAAGATCGGCAAAGCCTTGCCCGTAAAGACCCAGTAGCCGTTTTTATAAATCATTTTATATGATGAAACATACTCCGATTCATCAAAATATGTGTTGACAGACTTAAAATTAATCACGCACGATCTGTCTTTGATGTTTTTCACAGTTATATTCCACTTTTCAAAATCGCCGGGCCAATCACCTTTACCATAATACGAATAAAGTTTCCCGTTAACATCTTTGTATCCATAATCAAGATACTGTTCGTAAACATCCGCAGTGAGATATTTTTTTAAGTAGCGTATCATCTGCGCCTTTGATGAGAAATTCTTCACTCTTGCATAAGCGCCGTCAGCAAGTTTAATGATATCTGACTCATCCTGGTCAAAACCACTCAGAAAACTTTCATAAACGCTATTTGCTTTTAAAAACCTGTTGACACAGAAATTCTTCGTGATTCTCGTTGAAAGGTCGGTATAGGCAAACTTTCCGTAAACATTTTTTCCGTTCGCCTTTTTGTACGCTCTGACAGCGTAATAATAGGTTGTTGAGTTTTTGAGACCGGTATCGGTATAGGAGTTCGTTTTGACAGTTGCAAGTTTTTTGTAGCTGTTCTTCTTTCCGCTGTTGCTTCGATAAACAACATAGCCTTTCGCGCCGGGTGTCTTTTGCCAGCTGAGTTTAAGAGTGCCGTACTTTTTGTTCGTCGTTATCGAGAGCTTTTTAACGGCAAGGCTGTCTTTCACAGACGCAGCCGAGACGGAAAAGGTCGGCGAAACGCTTTCGCAAACAGGCTGTGCCAACGCCGCGAAGGAGAACGCGACCAAAAGCAAAGCGAGCAGTTTTTTCGTAATGTTTTTCATTTTTACTTTTTCCTTTCGTGTGTAGTTTTTCGTTTGTTTTTTAATCGGCAAAGCCGAGTTAAAACTATTTAAAATGT
>CAYOEN010000005.1:44970-56501 GCA_964403085.1 uncultured Faecalibacterium sp.
TAGTTTTTCGTTTGTTTTTTAATCGGCAAAGCCGAGTTAAAACTATTTAAAATGTCGGGTCGTAGTCTTTTTTAATTATTCCAGACGGCAAATCACCGCCGGTAAAGACCCAGTAGCCGTTTTTATAAATCATTTTACATGATATCACATCCACTAAACCGCCTATTTCTGCATTGACGCCTTTAAAAATGAATGTACAAGATCTGTCGCTGAGGTTTTTCACGGTGATATTCCACCCGTCATAACCAAGAAATCCGAGACCACCATCGATTACATAAAGCTTTCCGTTAATATCTTTATACATATCAAGATACGGTTCATAAAAATCGGCTGCAAGATATTTTTTTAAATAGCGTATCATTTGTGCCTTCGAGGAAAAGTTTTTTACTCTCAAATATCCCCAACCTTCACCAAAATCGACATAATCGGAATAATCATGGTCAAAACCACTCATTAATCTACAAAGAGTATCACTCGCCTTTACAAGCCTGTTGACACAGAAATTCTTCGTGATTCTCGTTGAAAGGTCGGTATAGGCAAACTTTCCGTAAACATTTTTTCCGTTCGCCTTTTTGTACGCTCTGACAGCGTAATAATAGGTTGTTGAGTTTTTGAGACCGGTATCGGTATAGGAGTTCGTTTTGACAGTTGCAAGTTTTTTGTAGCTGTTCTTCTTTCCGCTGTTGCTTCGATAAACAACATAGCCTTTCGCGCCGGGTGTCTTTTGCCAGCTGAGTTTAAGAGTGCCGTACTTTTTGTTCGTCGTTATCGAGAGCTTTTTAACGGCAAGGCTGTCTTTCACAGACGCAGCCGAGACGGAAAAGGTCGGCGAAACGCTTTCGCAAACAGGCTGTGCCAACGCCGCGAAGGAGAACGCGACCAAAAGCAAAGCAAGCAGTTTTTTCGTAATGTTTTTCATTTTTACTTTTTCCTTTCGTGTGTGGTTTAAGCGGCAAAAGGCTTTTTGTCATTCACCGTGACAAAAAAAAGAAAAGTCATGTGCCGTAACGGAAAATATTATATTCTTTTAGCAAATAAAAGTCAACCCTTCCGTAGCTTTTTCTGCTGCTTTTTGTAAGATTTTTGTAATAAAAGTGTAAGCCGAACTTAAAGAAATTTCCTTTTATACGGACTATAATTTTTGCAGAGAAAAGCAAAAGTGAGGTTCAAAAGGAATGAAACATTTCATAAGAATAACAGCGGTGATCGTTGCGGCAATCGTGATTTTTGCGGTCGCGGATCGGCTTCCGTGGGCGATAAACGAGCTTTCGGAAATTGCGATTTCAACCACGATAACAACAGACAAAAAGCACAGCGGCCCGCTCATTCTCGTCAACAAGGAGCATTGCTATCGCAACACGGGAGAAGAGTTCATAAATCTTTACGAAAACAAGAACGATTCGTTTTTCGTCGGCTCAACCGAAATTGAGCTCAGTTCGCTTTGCGTGAAAACGCTTTGCGATATGCTGAGCGATTTTCAAAGCGACAGCGGTCTCAAAAAAATCAACGTCATCAGCGGACGCAGAAGCGTTGAAGACCAGCAGGACATCTATTCAAACAAAGCGAAAAAATACGGAAAGACCTACGCCAAAAAGTATGTTCAAACTCCGGGCTACAGCGAGCACCACACCGGGCTTTGCGTTGACCTTTCGGTTTTTAACGCTTCGGACGGAAGCACGGAAGATTTTGACGGCAGCGGCGTTTACGACTGGTTTGGCGCCAACGCGTGGAAATACGGCTTTATTCTTCGCTATCCCGAAGAAAAAGAAAGCGTCACCGGCATTAATTATGAACCGTGGCATTTCAGATATGTCGGTGTCCCGCACGCATATTACATTACGCAAAACGGTCTTTGCCTCGAAGAATACCTCGAACTCATTGAAAGCCACACAAAAAGCTCACCGCTGAAATTCGACTGCAACGGAAAAACAGTCAGCGTTTGGCACAGCGAAAAGCAGCCCAAACGCGGAAACTTCTCGGGAGACAACTACAGCGGTTTTGTGGTCTGGACGGAAAAATAAAAAAGAGCGCCATTTTTAAAAGCGCCTGTTTGAGATTTTCTCAAGCAGACGCTTTTCGTTTTGATTTTGATTTTAAAAAACGTAAAGGGAAGATTTTTCGAAGGAAGTCGTTTTTTCAATCTTCGCTCAATCGTTCGACAAGCTTCTCTATAAACTCGTAATCACTTTTTTCAAGCCGCGACAATTTGGAAATCAGGTCAGACATTTCGGCAGGATCGCGCTTTCCGAAGAGAAGGTAATCCGATGATATATCGAGTCTTTCGCAAATTTTTATCAAATTTTCGGGTCGAACGCCTTTCTTTCCCAGTTCTATACACGAAACAGATTGCAAGCTCAAGCCGATGCTTTCGGCGAGCTGTTCCTGCGTCATTTTCAAATCTTTTCTCCTTGCGGCAATTCTTTTTCCAAGAGCCAGCAAAACATTTTCGTAATTCATGTTAATCACTCCACTACCTCTTATTTTATAGAAAAACGGATGAAATTATAATAAATCATGGTTTTAATCTATTGACATTTTTAAACTTTAGTTGTATAATTCTTCCGCGAGCAAAAAACTATATGGTCGCACGTCAAAAGAAAGGAGCAACACTTATGTATTGCAAAAACTGCGGAAAAGAAGTCAACGAAAACGCTGCCGCCTGCCTCAGCTGCGGAGCAGACCCAAAAAAAGGCAACAGATTTTGCCCGAATTGCGGAGTGGAAACAAACGAAAACCAGGTGATTTGCACTTCCTGCGGCGTTAGCCTCAAAACCGGGAACACTTCGGCAAACGGAGAGGGAAAATCAAAAGTCCTCATCGGCGTACTTGCCTGCGTTCCGTTTGTTTCCAATTTCGGTATTCATTATTACCTCTTCGGTGCAAAGAAAAAATTCAAGCTCAATATCATTGCATTGATCATCTCGGCGATATTGACAGTATTCGGAGGAATCGGAGCAATCGGATTTCTTATTATCTGGATTATAAATTTGATTTTCGGCATTCGCGTTTTGACCGGAAAGTTCACCGAAGACGAAAACGGTAATCCCCTGACTTGACGCCATTGGGGGGATCATAAATGGGCAAATCTTTTAAAAGCATTTTAAAAGCCGTTGTCATTGTGTTGCTATTGGCGGTTGCTGCCGGCGGTATCTATCACTACTTTTCACCGGAAACAGACAGTCTGTTTTTCCAAAAAACCGACGACGAAAAAATCTGTGCGTGCCTTGAAAAATTTGAAACAGCCTACGTTCGCGGTGACTTGCAAACCTGTCTGGAGTGTTTCGACAGCAAAAGCCGAAACGGACTTGCGGGGGCAGCCTCGCTCGGGAGCGGCATTTCCGGAATATGGGGTTTCAATTTCAGTTCAAGCGCAATAAACGATCTTTTTGGTTTGGCTGTTGCTGCTCAGGATCCAAAATTGCACTTTGATATCAAAGACATCACTTTCAAAAGCAGCGACTTGGCAACCGTAACCGCCATTCTTACATCGAGCGCTCTATACGGAACAAAGGATGTCTGTGAAGAAGTCACTTTTGATATGGTAAAAGAGGATAATGACTGGTATATGCTCGAAGATCTTTCACTGTTTTAAGGAGGTACTTATGTCCTATTGCAAAAAATGCGGAAAAGAGCTGGCTTCATCGGAAAACTTTTGCTCGAATTGCGGAACGAAAGTTGACGGCGTCACTTTTCAAGACGCCGTTTCCTCGGTAAAGAGGAGCACGGTACAACTTTCGGAAAACGTTATTAAAAACGTTCAATCGTTCGATTTCGGCAACAAAGCAAAAGCAACATTTGAAAGCCTCGGTCAGGCAAAGCCGTTCTTTTTTGCAACTGTCTGCGCCTATCTTTTAAACTTTCTGCTTTCGTTTTCGGATATGGTCGAACTGTCGCTGCTTTTCTATTCACAGAGCGCTTCGTTCCTCGGATTCTTTCAGCTTATCAAAGACTATTACGGCAGCGGTAGCGATGCAGACTATTGCATTCCGATAATTGTAGCGTGCAACATAATGACGATTATTTCGGTTGCACTCACAGCGCTCCCCTTTCTGTTTGGAAAGAAATACAACAAAAAGTTTTTGCTGCTAAACTATTTTTCTTCGATACTGGAAACACTCGTTTATCTGTTTTTGATTGTCGTTTTCAAAAGCAGCCAGTATTCAAGCGAAGTGCACATACAATTCATGGCATATGTTTTCGTCGCCGAAACCATAGCCGCTTTTGTTTGCACAGTCGCATTTTCAAGCAAGCTTAAAAGCATTGAGCGGCAAACGAAAAACGATTTAACAGCAACCGCTGTGATCAATTCAAAGGAGGATGTTGAATGAAAAAGCTTTTGTGTGTTGCTTTAGCATTGATTATCATCTGTTCCTTTTCCGCCTGCGGAAAAAGTAAAAGCAAGAACTACAGCATCAATCAAAACGTCGGCTCTCTTTTTGACGATGATAACAGCAGCGAAAACACTTCGCAACAAGAGCCGACAAAAACCATGCTTTCTCCGTTCGAGGGTATCGACTATGTGATAAGCGGAATATCTCCGAACTGTTCAATTTCGGTAAACATTCAAAATTGTGACCCGACCGTTCAAAAAAATGTTTCTTTTTCGCTCGACAAGAGCTCTTACGCCAACGGAGAAACCGCCGTTTTAACGGCAAAACTTTCGGGATACAACAGCAATCAAGAATATGCTATTGATCAGACAAGCATGGATATACCGATTTCGGGTCAGCCGGAATACATTACATCCGTTGATGATATCGACCTGACAAAGGTGAAGCCGGAACTGGACGATTTTCTTGATGCACACATCGCCAAAGCAGAAGCCGGACAGACAAGTTACCCGTTCGGTGTATATGTTGTAAATCTGATAGAAATAAGCAACGTCAAAGCCGGAGATATTTATTTTCAAAGTCTCAAAGCATACAAAGAAAAGCCGGACAACGCTTACTACAATTATCTGAGCTTTACATACAGCGCAAAGCAGATTTCCAGCAACGGCTTTACAGGCGAAGCGATGGAGCCGGGAAATCTTTACGGCTGTTTCAGCGCCGTAAACATAATTAAATATCCGGACGGAACGATCAAATGGGGATCGGGATCACCGGACAGCTTTGACTTTCTGGTCAGCGGTTCCGGCAGCGGCATGGAGGACTGCATAAGCAAATGCATAATCATCAACAGCGACAATTACAACATAACAAAATTAGACAAAACTTCAAAATCAACAGAAGGAGAACAACAATCATGAAAAAAACAATATGTTTTATTTTGGCAGCCATTCTCACTTTTTCGCTTTTGTTGTGTTTGACCGGTTGCGGAAAAACCGAACCGTTTGAATGCTACAACTGCGGAAAGACCATAACCGAGGGCAAAAAGCACACGCTCACCGACTCTTTCGGCGACAATTGGGATTATTGCGACGATTGCTATAAAGAGGTCGAAGCCATGGCAAACGCACTCGGGCAATAACAGAACCGTTTTTCAGGATCGCATTAAAACGTGCGGTCCTGATTTTTTCTTGACCGACAAAAGCAAATATGTTAAAATGGTCGCAGCGCAAATCCGGGCGCCCGCGGCTTTCAACGACAGCTTTTCGAGACGGCGCCTTTACCCACGGGGGTGTTTTAATGAACAAAAAAGTTATGGTCGGCATGAGCGGCGGCGTTGACAGCGCTGTCAGCGCATATCTCCTTTTAAAAAACGGTTGGGAACCTACAGGCGTGAACTGCCGCTTTTTTGATAACGACGACGCTTTCATCAGGGAAAAAACCTGCTGTTCGCTCGAAGATTCTCAGGACGCAAGGAGCGTTGCGTATCGGCTCGGTATTCCGTTCTATGTTTTTAATTTTACCGATGATTTCAGAGAAAAGGTCATCGGCAAATTCATAAGCACCTATACAAACGGAGCAACGCCCAATCCCTGCATCGACTGCAACCGTTACCTGAAATTTGACCGTCTGCTTTCGCGCGCGCTCGAGCTTGAGCATGACTATGTTGCAACGGGACACTATGCCAGAAACGAATTTGACAAAAGCAGCGGACGCTTCCTTTTGAAAAAAGGCGTTGACGAAACGAAGGATCAAAGCTATGTACTGTATACTCTGACGCAGTTTCAGCTTTCACACACGCTTTTCCCTCTCGGAGAAATGAGAAAAACCGAAGTTCGCGAAGTGGCGCAGGAGATGGGCTTTGTTAACGCAAAGAAGCACGACAGTCAGGACATCTGCTTCGTTCCGGACGGAGATTACGCCGCATTCATCGAAAAAAGCCTCGGCAAAAGTTTCCCCTGCGGAAGCTTCGTTGACCGCGACGGCAACGAGCTCGGAACCCACAAAGGCATCATTCGCTATACCGTCGGGCAGCGAAGAGGGCTCGGCCTCTCGCTCAAAAGCCCGCTTTATGTTCTTGAAAAGGACGTGAAAAACAATCGGGTGATTCTCGCACCTGAGGAATATCTTTTTTCAAAGCAGCTTTTCGCAACCGACATAAACCTCATCGCGACCGAAAAAATCAACCGTCCGCTGCGCGTAAAAGCGAAGGTCCGCTACAAGCAAGGTGAACAATGGGCAACCGCCGAGCAGACTTCCGACAACAGACTTCACATTGAGTTCGACTCGCCGCAAAGAGCTTTCGCAAAAGGACAGGCTGTTGTTCTTTACGACGGAGACGTTGTTGTCGGAGGCGGAACAATTGAATAAAATTTGCGGATATGCAGCGCCTTTTCTGTTGCTTTTTGCCAAAAACCGAAGACTTCTTTTGGTTAAAAGTTCGGTTGACAAATTGTAAAAATTGGCGTATCATAGAACCGATAATAGGCAGAAAGGTTTTGAACGATGAACGATTGTTCCTCTTGCTCAGACGAAAAGCTTGTTTCGCTCTGCGCCCTGCTTGACGACGAAAAAGCCTGGAACGAACTCGCTTCGCGCTATTTGCGCGTCGCAAAAGGTATTTCGACCGTTTTTTCCGGTTCAACGCTCGAACGCGAAGACCTGGTTCAGGAAGGTATGCTCGGCTTCATTGCCGCCGTCTATTCCTTCAACGGAAAGAGCGCTTCGTTCGCGACCTATGCCGCCGTTTGTATCAAAAACCGTATGCTCGGCGCGTTGAAGGCGTCTTCCGCCCAAAAGCAGATTCCGCCTTCGCTTTTCGTTCCGATTGAGGACGAGAGCGCGGCCACGGGCAGCGAGCTTTCACCGGAAGAACTCCTCGTTTCCAAAAACGAAGAGGCGCGAATTTCTTCGCTCGTTTCGTCTGAACTTTCAAAGAACGAACAGGCTGTCTTTTCCCTTTTCCTTTTAGGAAAAAGCTATCGCGACATCGGTGAAGAAACGGGACTTTCCGCAAAAGCGGTTGACGGCGCGCTTCAAAGAGCGCGAAAGAAACTGAAAAAAGCACTTGGCAACTGACAAGGCATATATGCCCGATAGCTTAAAGAAGAGCGTTGATTTCAAAGGGGCGGTGCAATTCCGGCAAGGGCACAATATTTATAAGCGAGGTAAACACAATGTACCAGGACAAAACTATCGTATGCAAAGAATGCGGCAAAGAATTTATCTTCACCGCAGGCGAGCAGGAGTTCTACGCTGAAAAAGGCTTCCAGAATGAGCCGCAGCGTTGCAGAGACTGCCGCAATGCCCGCAAAAACGCTTCCAAGCCGGAACGCGAAATGTTCACTGCTACCTGCGCTCGTTGCGGAGGAGAAGCCAAGGTTCCCTTCCAACCCACCGAAGGCAGAGACGTATTTTGCAGCGAATGCTTTGCAAAAATGAGAGAAGAGCGCGAATAATTTCAGTTTCTTAAAATCAAAAAATTATTAGCAGCTACCTGAGCGGTTTTGGCGGAAGGTCTCCCCTGCGTTTTTTGCGGACGGGACTTTTCGGCAAGGCCGCTTTGCGCTTGCAGGCAAACAACAAGGAGTTCGGCTTATGAACCAAGTCATTAAAAAAGACCTCATTGCCCTCGACGGCAAAATAATCAAGCTCGTCTTCAGCGAAAAAAAGGACAAGAACGCAGAGTTTGACCGCGTTTCGGTTCACCCTTTTTCCGCAAAAGGCGAAACCAGGTGGCAGCTTGAGCAGTTCAGGCAAAAGCAGGTTTTTCACAAAAATCTCAGCTTCGAACAATTGCTTCTCTGGATTGAGGAGACAGGAGAAAAAAGCTTTCGTCAGCTTTCGCTCACCGCTCAGGGAACGAGCATTCACTACACCATCTTTCCCGACAAGACGAAGCGAAAGGAAAGCCGAAACAACCTTTGCGCAAAAGAGCTCACCCACGATCGCCAAAAGTCATACATATTAAAAGAAGGCGAAAACATTCTAGCGCTTGTTGACCTCGGCGTGTTTTCGAAAGACTTCAAAATCATCAAAAGCAAATATGACAAATACAAGCAGATAAATCGCTTCGTTGAACTTATTGACGATTGCTACGCAAAAAGCAACCTTAAAGAAATCACCATTCTTGACTTCGGCTGCGGAAAAAGCTATCTGACTTTTATAGTTTATTACTACTTCAGGTTCGTCAAAAAAATCAAAGCGAAGGTGGTCGGCTTTGATTTGAAAAAGGACGTTGTTGAAAATTGCAATAAAATCGCCGAAAAATACGGTTATGACGACCTTGAGTTTTTCGTTAACGACGTCACGAGCGACCGCATTTTTTCCGGAAAGGCGGACATGGTTATAACTCTTCACGCCTGTGATATCGCGACCGACTACGCGCTGTTTTATGCAATCGAGAACAAGGTCAAAAACATCTTCTCCGTCCCCTGTTGCCAACACGAGGTAAACTCGCAAATCAAGCCCGGCGGCGACTTTGACCTGCTTCTTTCTCACGGACTGTTAAAAGAGCGTTTCTCCGCCCTTTTCACCGACTCATTGAGAGCGGAAATTCTTTCGCGCTTCGGTTACGAAACAGACGTAATTGAGTTTGTGGACTTTGAACACTCACCGAAAAATCTTATGCTTCGCTGCGAACTGAAAAAAGAAAAAGCGCCCGAGTTTGCCGACCTTCTCGCTCTTTGCGAAAAATACGGCATAGACCAGACGCTGCTAAGACTTTGCGCCGACAAGGCTGCCGAGCAGCAACCTTAAGCTGACGAGAGTCGAACACAATACGCCCGAAGAATCTGATTTTCCGCATACTGCACCGTTTTTTGTCTCACCATACGACAGTATGCTTTCGCCAAAGAAACACCGCATTGCACAAAAAATCAAATCCTTCGGGTGCGGGCAGTTTTTTAAGAGAAGATTTTTGTCAAGACAAGGCGAAAACCGCAGGCAATGCTAACGCATTGCGAGGATTTTCAACGCAGGATTGGCGAAAATGCACCTTAAAAAACCGTATGGGGTTTGGCTCTTGTCAGCTTAAACAGAAACATAAAAGCGGCTTTCACAGCCGCTTTTTTTAAATATTCAGCTTTTTGTCCGCGGACAGATACAACACCGCCCCGGCGGTAAACATGACCGCAAGTTCGCCGAGAGCAACGAGCCCGCCCTGAACGAGAAAGCTTTCAAAATGAAAGCTCCCTTCAACAAAGAAAATCTCAATTTCCGCGCCGACGATAACGCCGTTGAAAACAGCCGGCATCAAAAACGACAACAGCGGCAACCTTCCGAGCTTTATCCGACGCAGCGCCCTCATTGACACGGCGGCGAGAAAAGTTGCGACCGAGCCGAAAAGCATATCCACAGGCAAAGCCGACACGAAAAGAAAATTCGCCGCAAAACAGCCGAGCGTGAGCCCCGGTATTGCCGCCGGGGTGTAAAGACAGAGCACCATCAACGCTTCGGAAAGGCGATATTGAACCGCCGCAGAGGCAGTTCCGGGAAGAATAAGCTGTTGGACGAGAGTGAGAACAGCATACATTGCCGCTATCAGCGCCGCCTGAGCAAGATACAAAGACGCTTTACGGTTATCGGTTTTCATATTAAATTGCTCCTTTAGTTTTGGTTTAGAACCTTGGTTTTTAGTGAGCGCAAAGGTTCAAGTCAGGAAGGTTTCGAACTGACTGAAAAGTATTGTAGCTTAGAAAAAGCGAGTTGTCAAGACGCAAAGGGAGAAAAGGCGGGACACAAAGCCCCCAACGAAGGCAACAACGCACTTCAAAAGTCCGCGTCGTTTTTCTCGAACCGCCAACACACGAGATTATGAAACAAAACCCTTGACCTTTTCGCGTTTTTGTGATACAATCGCTTCGTTATTCATATTTCGGCTATTCGCAAAAGGAGTAGCCTTTCTTCAAGCGCAGAGAGAAAACGGTCGGTGCGAGTTTTCGTGGCAAGAAAGGCGAAGGTCGTTTGCGAGCCTTCGGGAAGAACGGCTCTTTTCGCCAAGTAGAACCCGACGTGTGTCTCGCGTTAAGAGCTAAAGAGTGCGCCGTTCGCGGCGAATTCAGGTGGTACCGCGGTCTACTCCGTCCTGTTTTTCAGGGCGGAGTTTTTTATTTTTTTCAGTTTAAAACGGAGGTAGAAATAAATGGCAAAAGAACTTGCAAAGCAATACGACCCGAAAGAGGTCGAAGATCGCATCTATGAGTCATGGCTCAAGGGCAATTACTTCCATGCGGAATGCGATTCAAAAAAGAAGCCCTACACTATAGTTATCCCCCCGCCGAACATCACAGGTCAGCTCCACATGGGTCACGCGTTGGACAACACGCTTCAGGATATCCTCGTTCGCTATCACAGAATGGCAGGATATGACACACTCTGGCTGCCCGGAACCGACCACGCTTCCATCGCTACCGAGGCAAAAATCGTTGCCGCCATGAAGGAAGAAGGGATCAGCAAAGAGGATATCGGCAGAGAAGGTTTCCTTGAAAGAGCCTGGGAGTGGAGAAAGCAATACGGCGGAAGAATAATCGAACAGCTCAAAAAAATGGGCTCTTCCTGCGACTGGGAAAGAGAACGCTTCACTCTCGACGAAGGCTGCTCAAAAGCGGTTCGCGAAGTATTTTGCAATCTTTACGAAAAAGGTCTCATCTATCGCGGCGAAAGAATAATCAACTGGTGCACTCATTGCAAAACTTCGATATCCGACGCAGAAGTTGAATATGAAGAGCACGACGGCAATTTCTGGCACTTCAACTATCCCTTCGCCGACGGAAGCGGCTCCATTCAAATTGCAACAACAAGACCGGAGACTATCCCCGGAGACACGGGAATCGCCGTTCACCCGGACGACGAACGTTACCGTCACCTTGTCGGCAAAACCGTTATCATCCCCGTTATCGGAAGAGAAATTCCAATCGTTGCCGATTCATACGCAAAAATGGACAAAGGTACCGGCGCGGTAAAAATCACGCCCTGTCACGACCCGAACGACTTTGAAGTCGGTCTTCGCTGCGATTTGCCGATGATAAACGTCATGACCGACGACGGTTTCATGAACGAGAACGCCGGAAAATACGCCGGAATGAGCCTCATGGAATGCAGAAAAGCCATCGTTGAAGACCTCAAAGAAGCGGGCGCTCTGGTCAAGATTGAGCCCACGAAGCACGACGTCGGAACCTGCTATCGCTGCCACACGGCGGTTGA
>CAYOEN010000006.1:0-55903 GCA_964403085.1 uncultured Faecalibacterium sp.
ACCCGTCATCGGCTGGAACCAGTGAGTGTAATGAGTTGCGCCCTTTTCGATTGCCCAATCCTTCATGGCGTTTGCGACAACATTGGCAACGCCGATTTCAAGGTGTTTTCCGTTTTTAATTGTTTTTTGCAAAACGGCATAGGTTTCCTGCGGCAGTCTTGATTGCATTGTCGAGTCGTCAAAAACCATCGAGCCGAATGTTTCGGTCACACTTTTCATCTGTCCTTACTTCCTTTCCAAAAACAAAAAGCGACAAAGAGGCGCACCGATTCGGGTCAACGCAACGTCCTTGTCGCAAAACGAAAACAAAAAAGTTGCAGACACCGATAAATGTCCGCAACGCCCTTGTCGCAATATTTTCATCATTTTATCATTCGAAGGTGAATTTGTCAAGTCTTTCAAAGCGCAAAACGATTTCGGCAAGAAAACGCCGAAAAGGAGAAGCTCCGAACCGCTGCGCAAAGGTAGCTGTTCGGAGCTTCGCTATGAAAATGAGAACACGAAAAAAGCTGATTATTTATCTTCCGACGAGACCCGCAACGGTTTCATAACCTCTGATAACAAAATCATAGGCATCATCGGCAACGTTTTGCAGGTCGGAAAACAGCTCGCCGGTATAGCCGTTGACTTTTTCGCTTTCAATGGCAATATACGCGCCGTCGTTTCCGTTTCCGTTTTCGTCAAGGAAGTAATACGCGGGAATATAAACGTAATAATCTTTTCCGACTTCAATGCTTTGACCGGTAAGAGTCAAAGCGAGATTGGTCTTTTCGCTTTCGGCGGTGACACCGAGAGCGGAGAGACCGCCGAGAAGGTTTGAAACGTTTTCGCCGGTTTGAATTTTAACCTCGCTCGTGCCCGAGAACCAGACTTCAACCGCGCTTTTTTCAACAGTATGAAGAACGGAATAAGTGCCGTCCGGGTTCGCCGTGCAAACGGAAATATTATCACCGGTCTTTCCGAAAGAAGTAAACTTATTGTTCAGGCAAAAAGAGATTGCTCCTTTTCCGCTTCCGGTATTGTAATAAGCATAGTATACCCTGCCCTTTTCGATCGGAACGGTCGGCGTCGCAGCAGTGTCAACGGCCGAAACCGCTATCGCGCAGGCAACGCTCAAAAGAAGAAATATTGCCGTTATTAACGCTGTTCTTTTTTTCATAATAAACATCTGCCCTTTCTGAAATTGATTTTTGAACTTGTGGAGCAAGCCACGAGTCGGATTTTTAAAGCGAAAACGCCGACGGTCATTTCACGCCGTGTTCCGCAGCGAAGGAAAGATTGTCGTCATTGCCGTATTTTTGTGCGATTTGGAAAATATTGTTGCCCGCCGCATCGGTAGCGGAAATATCCGCGCCTTTTTCGCAAAAAGATTCAACAACGTCGCTGTCACAAAAAGCGACCGCAAAAAAGAACGCGAGCTTTTCCGTTGGAGTCATGAGGATATTTTCGCGGTTTTCAAGCTCTTGAAGAGCTTTTTGAGAATTGCCGATCAGCGTGCTTTCAAGAAGCGGATCGAGCCCGGTCGAACCGAAGACTTCTTCAACCGATTGGGCAATTTCGCTTATCACGTCATAAGACAAAAACGATGTGCAGTCAATTGCATAATCAAGAATATCACGGCTGGCAAGAACTCCGCTTTTCAAAAGCGTTTCAATAAGACCTTCGTCTCCGTTCGAGATTGCAAGCATAAGCGCCTTCTCTCCGGAAGAAGAAGCCGTTGACGACGTCGAGCTTTCGGGCTGCGGTTGCGGTTTTTGAAAATTGTTCGCGGCAACAAAAGCACCGATCACAACGGCGCAAAAGCACGCCGCAAGAGCCGCCGCACGAAGAAAAACGATTTTTCTTTCGCCAAGGGGTTTCAGACCGGTTTTTTTGAACGAAAGGCGCTTCACCTGTTCGGCGTCTTTTTCACCGACGGAAACATCAATGTCTTCGAGAAGCGTTTCCATATCTTCCGCCGAAAGCGAAAGAAGAATATCTTCAAATTCAGTCAAGCAAAACACCTCCCGGAATATCTTCAAGCAGTTTTTTAAGCTTTTGAAGCGCACGTTGCGAACGCTTTTGAACGACCTCCGCCGAAAGAGAAAGCCGTTCGCCGATTTCGGCAGCAGTTTCGCCGAAAAAATATTTCCTGACAATTATCGTCCTGTCGGGCTCACCGAGGGAACGAACAGCCTGAGCAACAAGGCGGCTTTTTTCTTTTTTCTCGCTCTGCTCAAAAGCAAGAAAGGCAGAAGGAATATCGCCGACATCATCAATCGAAACAACGCGCGCGGCATCTTTTTTCAACCGACGGTAATAATCTATTGCGGTGGTCTTTGCGGAAAACGCCAGAAGACCTTTTATGCTGCCTTTTGAAAGGTCAACCCGATCGATGTTTTTATAGAAGGAAGCAAAAACATCCGAAGCACATTCACGAGCGTCTTCTCCGCTTCCAACCGATGAGAGAACGGAATGGCAAATTTTGAAAACCAGCGGAGTATATTCATTCAAAAGAAGCGAAAAACCCTTTGACGGATTGTCTTTAATTTCGGAAAGCAAGAGTTCGTCTGTCATCGGGTTTTCCCTCCTTCACACATATATACGAAAAAGCAAAGCAATATCGGACACAAAAATTCAAAAAAATTTAAAAGGGACCGAAAAAAACTTTCTCAGTCCCACAAAGGTCGGTGTCAAATTTTCAACTTGCTGTTGACGCCGAGTTTTGCAAGCGCTCTCGCGCATTCATTAACGGGAAGCCCCATAACCGTAAAGTAATCGCCGTTAATGCGTTTTACAAGCATCGAGCCATAGCCCTGTATTCCGTATGCGCCGGCCTTATCCATCGGTTCACCCGTGGCTATATAAGAAAGAACCGTCTCTTTTGAAAGCGGATAAAACTCAACCTGCGTTGAGCAAACAAAGCTGTAATCCTGCTTTCCGTCGGTAATGCAAACGCCGCTATATACTTCATGAACTCGACCAGAAAGTTTTCCGAGCATTGAAAAAGCCTGCTCTTCGTTTTCGGGCTTTCCGAGAATTTCACCGTCGAGAGAAACGACTGTGTCGCAGCCCAAAACAACAGCACCCGGGAAAGAAGCCGAAACAGAATGGGCTTTTCGCCTTGAAAGCTCCGCCACGGTCTCGCTCGCGCCGAGCGCGGTTGAAAGGCTTTCATCGGCGTCGGACGCAACAACCTCAAAGTCATATCCTGCGTTTGTGAGTATTTCGCGCCTTCGCGGCGAAGCGGAAGCAAGTATAAAACGCTTCATTATTTATCACTCTCCAGAAATTTTGCCGTTTTTAAAACGAGGGCAACGGTTTTGCTGTCCGAGATTTCTCCCGACATTACAAGTTCAACGGCTTTTTCAAGCGGAATTTCTTCAACAAAAAGGAACTCTCCGTCGTCAAGATGTTGCTTTCCTTTTATGAGCCCCCTTGCGAGATAAAGATGGATTATCTCGTTGCAATAAGCAACGGTGGGATAGATTGTTCCCATTGAAACAACGTTTTCGGCCTTAACGCCGCATTCTTCTTCAAGCTCTCTGAGACCTGCCTGCAAAGGGTCTTCGCCTTTTTCGAGTTTGCCGGCAGGAAGTTCCAACAGGACTTTTGAATACGGATATCTGAACTGACGAACAAAGAGCAGACCGTTATTTTCCGTCAAAGCCGCAACGCAAACTCCCCCGTGATGTTCGACAAGTTCACGATGAGTCGTCTTTCCGTCAGGCAAAACGACCGTGTCGTTATAAACGTTGATTATTTTTCCTTCGTAAATAACCTTGCGGCTCATGGTTTTTTCAAAAAGTTCCATATATAACTTCCTCCTTTTTCCGCGGAATAAAGCGCGGAAAGTTTAAGTATAAATTAATGATGACAAATCAAATGCAGATTTAACGGGAAGTGTGTTTTAATGAATACAGATACAACCGAAGCGGTCTTTGACTACGAAAAAAGCAAAAGCATGACAGAAAAACTTTCAAGAGAATATCCTTTTCTTTGCACACAGGTTGTCGGAAGGACCTGCCTCGGGCGCGGAATCATTGCCTTTTCGTTGGGGAGCAACAAAAACCGCGTTTTGCTCGCAGGCGGTTTTCACGGTTCGGAATGGTTGACAAGCCTTGTGCTTTTTCGCTTCATCGAAAGACTTTGCAAAAGCATCGAAGAAAAGGAGCCGCTATGTTCTGTTGATATTTCAAGAGCGTTCGGTGAGCTCGGCGTAATGATAATCCCATGCGTAAATCCCGACGGAGCGGAAATTGCCATTCACGGAGCGCAGGGCGCAAAAAGCGCGCGCCGCTTTGTCGAATCAATAAAATGCGAAAATTATTCAAAATGGAACGCCAACGCCATGGGTGTGGACATCAACCACAATTTCAACGCAGGTTGGGAAACGCTGAGGCAAATGGAAGAAGAAAAAGGCATCAGCAAACCGTCACCCCGACAGTTTGGCGGTTACAAAGCAGAAAGCGAAGCGGAAACGAAGGCACTCACAAGGCTATGCCGTCTCGTTCCGTTCAGGCAGGTAATGGCCGTTCATTCGCAGGGAGAAGAGCTTTACTGGCAATACGGCGACGAAACGCCCTCGCAATCACGAATGATGGCAAAAATTCTTGCCGATTCCTGCTCTTACGAGCTCGTTGAAAACTCAGGTCTCGCTTCGCACGGCGGATTCAAAGACTGGTTCATCAGCGAATTTTCCAGACCCGGCTTCACCCTTGAAATAGGGAAAGGCGAAAACCCACTGCCGGCAGAAGAACTGGACTCGATCTACAGCCGGATCGAAGAAACGCTTACGATATTCACGTTGATGTGATCACAGACGCTTATCCTTTTCAAAAGCAGCGTTGACCGCCGCGGCAACAGCCGCCTCAAAGCCGTCCTTTTGCAGCGAAAGAACGCCCTCTATTGTTGTTCCCCCGGGGGAACAAACTCTGTCAACGAGCTCCATCGGGTGCTGTTGAGATTCCAAAATCATTTTAGCCGAACCCAAAACGGACTGGGCGCATATTTCAAGTGCCCGGGCTTTCGGCATTCCGTTTTTCACAGCCGCTCTCGCCATGGCGTCAATAAAAATATAAGCAAACGCCGGAGAGGAACCGCCGATAACGCCAAAGAGAGGGAACATTTTTTCGTCAAGCTTAACGGCCTTTCCGAAAGAGTTACACATCGTTTCAACAAAAGCGACGTCCTCGGCTGTTGCGTTTTCGTTTTCGCAATATGCGCTGACAGCTTCGCCGACAGTTGCGTTAATATTCGGCATTACGCGAACCAGGCGAACAGAATCGAAAAGACGCTGCGAAAGGAAGTCAAGCGACTTTCCCGCGGCGATTGAAATCACAAGAACGTCAGAGGAAAAAATCGAATTTTTCAATTCAAGAAGAACCGAAGGCAAAACGTTCGGTTTGACGGCGAGAACGATTTGAGCGCAGTTTTTTACCAATGTTTCCGCGTCGGCGAACAACGTCAGATTCAGTTTTTCGGCGAGCGAAGCCGCTTTGCTTTTATCAATATCATAAACGCCGATTTCGTCCCCTTTCAACGTTTTGGATGAAACGAGCGCGTTTATCATTGCCGTTGCCATATTCCCCGTTCCTATAAAACCGATCATTGAAAATATACCTCCTTTGATATACACTTCGTTAATTTTATCACAAACTTTTCTCACTTTCAAGAGGAAGCGTCATACACCGATGAGATTGTTTGTAGGATTACAACAGATGTGTTACAGAGGGTAAAAGCAGCGACGAACGGGAAAGTCTATGTTAGAGCTCTATAAAGTTTTTTAAAACGTGTTTTCTCCAAGCGATACCTGCTTACGGAAGCTGCACAAAATTTTAAAAAGCAGCAATGTGTTGTGGATAATGCATTGGCGATTTTGCTTGATATCCAAAAAAATGACCCTCGAATCATTTCTGAAACGAGGGTTTTTCATCACTCCGAGCCCCTCGATTTTTTTAGTCGAAGGGTCGTTTTTTGTTTTGAAGCTTATTTGTGATAACGAAGCGAGCAAACATCGTCACCCTTGGCGATGCATTTCGGAAGGTCAAGGACGCCGCCGTAGCATTTGCCTATTCCGTGGTCACCGCACATTGCGATATCGCAGAGAGTTGCAATTTCTTCGTCAGTGCAGCCCGCGTTCTGCCACGCTTTAACAAGCGGGCAATAATGGAAGTCGATCGAAAGCTTGTCATCGGTAGATTCGAGAATCTTCATTTCAAAAACAAGCTGTGCCGGCTTTGTGAAAAGAGTTTTGCGAAGACCGATAAGGCTGTCGGTGCCGCCTTTTTTAACGAGATCCGAGCCCTGAGAAAGGCCGCACCTTGTTATGGCATCGCTCGCGAAATCTTTCGGGTCAAGTCCCTTTTTCTTTGCTTCGTCGCAAAGAAGATAAAGCCAGAAGGCTCTGTGTTCAAGCTGTGCTCTTATCGCCTGAAGAAGAGCGTTCTTGTACTTCGGGTCGTTTTTAACAATACTCATGTTTTTGTTCTCCTTTAATCATTTATCGTACTGACCGTTTGTTCAGTCAGCAATTGCTTTGACAAAGTCCTTATAGAACCTTACGCATTCACCGACATTCTTAATGCCGATATGCTCATCTTCCGCGTGAATGGTTGCGAACTGCGCCTTGTTCAAGTCTATCGGTGCGAAGCGAAGGATGCTGTCCGCGACATCGGTGAAACGCCTTGCATCGGTTCCGGCAGTAAGCAAAAACGGCGCAACGGCAACATCGGGGAAGTTAGTGTGAAGAACCTGCTCAACGACCTTAAAGGGTCTTGCGTTGAAATCTGTCGGCTTGCAGTAATCACGCTCAATTTCTTCGATTTCAACTTTGTACTTAGCTGCGATCTTTTTGATTTTTTCGAGACCTACGTAAAGATCATCTTCACGAACGCAGCGAAGAAACATTGTGGTTTCGGCGGTCTTCGCGCGCATTTGAGGGTCAAGCTCGTTTCCGGCTTTAAGCGTTGTGAAGCTGAGCCCGGTTGAAAGCATTGCACTCGCCGCGGGTATTCCCATCATGATCTTTTTGATAAGCGGAGAGAACAACGTGAGGTTTCCGAACAGGAAGTCGAGAGGGAAAGAAAGATACGGAACGTGACGTTCAAACGTTGCCCTCACTTCGGGGTAAAACCTTCCCTTGTATATCTTTTTGCTGTTTTTTCCGACTTCCGCTATGAAACGGCTGAGCCTTTCGACAGCACTGTCGGTTGCGCCGCCAAAGCCGCCGTGACCCTTTGTGTCAAGCTCCGCCTTGCAGCGGAAAAGATGTCTGCTCTTTTCGTGAACGGCAACAACGGCGCTCTTGCAGCTCACGCCGGGGATCTGTCCTTCGGTGATTGCGCCGCCCTCATCGAGAACAGCTTCGAAATGAATTCCGTTCTCCTTAAAATACTGCGTTGCGAGAACCATTCCGTCGCCGCAGACTTCTTCGTTGTTGGAAGAACCGATGTAAAGATTGATTCCTTCAAATTCATGCCCTTCGGAAAGAAGCTCTTCACACGCCATAAGCTCGGCAAAAAGCGGTGTTTTTGTATCTATGGTTCCGCGACCGTAAAGATATCCGTCCTTTTCGGTTGCGCAAAACGGATCGGTTTTCCATTCGTCGCTGCCTTCCACAACGTCATGATGTGACATGAGCATGATGTTCTTCTTGGCGTTTTTGCCTTCAATAACATAAACAAAACAGCCGCCGCCAAAGGTCAACTTCTTCGCTCTTTTTGTAAGGTTCGGAAAGCATTCTTCCAAAACGGCGTAAAACTTATCATACTCGGCTTTGTTTTCGTCGTCGCGAGTCCAGACCGTCTTGCAGTTGATCATTTTTGAAAGTACATTGATATACTCTCTGTTTCTTTCCGGAGAAGGCGCACCGAGGCGTTCGCTTTCCGGCTTTAAAACAACCTTTTTCATTTTTGATCATTCCTTTCTCAAAATGCAGGCATATTATTTTGTTTTGGCGTGCTCTTCAATGAAGTTTGAAACGTTCTTTTCGTTATAGAGCGCGAAGCAGATGAGCGAAACCAAACTGAATACGCCGGCGAAAACACCGGTGAGCTTTACGCCGAGGAGACCAACGGATTCACCTTCGGGAGCGCCGATTGCAAGAACACTCGAAACAACGACCATTGCAAGTGAATACGCAATTTTTTCAATAAACGTTTTCGCCGCCGAGAAAATGCCTTCGCGGTTAACACCGTTTTCGATGCTGTCTTTTTGAATGATGTCAGACATTACCGACTGCGGAAGAATGTTGATAGCGGCGAACGGGAACGAAACAACGACACCCATCAAAATTCCGACAAGAAGCTCGTAACCGACGAACTGAGCGGCAACCTTGTCGCCGAAGAAGATGAAAGCGAACACAACGGTGAAAATTACGCTCGCAACAACAAGCATGATCTTCTTGCCGTATTTCTTGCTGAGTTTGATTATCATCGGGAAGAGGCAAAGCGCAACGACTATGGCAACGAGCATGACGTAGAAGGACTGCGATTCCGGAACATTGAGCAGCATCGTGATATAATAAAGCATCGCGGTTTCAAAGAATGCGAGTGAAATATAGCTGAACAGGTCTCCGGCGAAGAAAGTCAGGAAGGTCTTGTTTTTGAAAATCGCCTTTATCGAACTCATCAACGACTGCTGGGGCTTGATGTTGCCCTGAACGTAATCTGTCTCTTTGAAAGCGGTTGCGCCGAGAAGAACGCAGACCAGACCGATGGCGGCAAAAATCGTGAAAACGAGTCTCCAGGAGCCAATCGGGCTCAGACCGAGCTTTTTAAAGATATCAACAAAGAGCGTTGCCGCATACATGAAAGAGCTCGAACCCATGAAGAAAGCGGTGCTGATTCCGTAATAGGTTACTCTGTCTTTTGCGTCGGGAATGACTTCAGGAATAAGAGCGTTACGCGGAATGAAGAAGAAGGTGTACGCCGTGTAATACGCAATGAGGAAAAAGCCGACCCAAACAGCGTTGAGGAAAGAGCCTTCCTTAAAGGGTGCCATGAATATCATAAGAACGGAGACGGCGTAAGGTACTGCCGAATACTTCAAAAACGGCATTCTTCTTCCGTCTTTGTGGGTGCATTTATCGGAAAGGCTCGCTACCCACGGATCGGTGATGGCGTCAACGACTTTTCCGAGGCCGGTGAGCAACGCCATGATGGTGATAAAGCCCAGAAGCTTGTTTTGCGGAAGCAGGTTGGGAATTCCGCTTTTTGCGGTGGGTTGGAGAAAATAAAGAAGGTAGTTACCTATCATACCGTTAAACAGGCCTTTCGAAATGTCGGAAAGGCAGTAACGCACCATCTTGCTTTTCGGTAATTTTTTGGTCATGATATCATTCCTTTGTTTTTAATTTTTGACTTCTCTCTGAGAAAAAAGTCGGTGCTGACCGTGTAATTATACAATTATATATGCTTTGACACGAAGAAATCAAGCCTTTCTCCTTAATTCGTGCAATTGCACAAAAAAGTTCTCAAAGATATGGTAACTTTTTCGCAACAGAATGCTAAAAAACAAACTGAACCAGCAACATATAACATATTGTTCCGCCGGCAACGGAAAGAAGCATCCGCTTTTTCCAAAGGTGCAGCGCGACGGTAATCGCTATCGCTAACAATTCGGGAATGGCATAGCTATTCGAAAGAAACTCAACGTTTCTGAGGCAATAAACAATCAGCATCGAAAAAATGGCGCCCGGCAAGACCTTTCCGAGATATTGAACAAACTTCGGAGTCGGTCGGTTTCCGCGAAAAATCAGGAACGGCAAAAAGCGCATCAACATGGTCGCCAACACACAGAGAACTATGGTTATTATCTTTTGAGTCAACGTCACTTCTTTTCACTCCTTTCAAGCCTTCCTTCAATAGGTTTTCTGAACGTGGTGAACAAAAGGACTATGCACACCATGGTCGGTATCAGAAAACTATCGGCACCGAAAACGAGCAGGCAGCCGACACTCGAAACGAGCCCGATCCACTGGCTTGCGTGTTGTTTATCGCCGAGCCACTGTTCGAGAAAAATCACGACAAACATTGCCGTCATGACAAAATCGATCCCTTCGGTGTTGAAGTTGATCACCTCACCGAGCAGTCCGCCTATCGTTGCGCCGCTCGCCCAGTAAAAATGATTGAGAAGCGTGACGAAAAAATAAAACCAGCCTTTGTCAACATCGGGCGGAATATTGACCGAGCAATTGATGCTGAAAGTTTCGTCGCACATTCCGAATATTACATAGAACTTTTTCGCGCCGAGACCCTTATATTTTTCGAACATGGATATTCCGTAAAAAAGATGTCGCGCCTGAATCATCAATGCCGTCAGAAAAACCTGCAACGGTGCAAACGACGAACGCAGCATGCTCACCGCGACAAATTCAAGACTGCCGCCGAAAATAACGGTACTCATTATTGCCGGGTACAGAAAGCTGAAACCCGAAGCGTTCATGTACACTCCGTAGCTTATTCCCAAAAACCAGAAGCCGGCGAAAATCGGAAGCGTGTAAGGGAACGCGGCTTTAAAAGCTTTTCTTTTCATTTGATTATTCTCCACTTTTTTATTCTTTTGCGCCGCTTATCATTCTGTGGCGATAGGCAGCGGGAGAAACGCCGGCGTAGTCCCTGAATATCCGATTAAAATGGCTGAGACTTTCATAACCGAGACTCGTTGAAATTTCAAGAGTCGAAAGCCGCGTCGTTCCAAGCAGAGCACAGGCACGCTCACATTTCATGTCGCGCAGATATGCATTGACCGTTTTTCCTGTGTACTTCTTAAAATACTCAATCATGACAGGCGGCGAAAAGCCCCCCATTTTATAAACATCGCTTGCGCTCACGGCAATATTCTCAGAGGAGTGTATCCTTTCGAGCAATTGCGCAAACCATTGCGGATAGTTAATTTTATAAAGAATTTTTTCGTTACAAATCAGCGAAACAGCACGGGAAATCAATTCGCAAATCAGAATATCATTGAGGTTTTGCTCGGAGACAACCATAAAGCTCAAAAGCTGCGAATTCTCGGTAAAAAAGGCAAGCTCTTCGGTTGAAAGAGTGATTTGCGGTTCTTCAAGCTCTTCAAGCTGAGAGAGCGTGAGCTTCATTGCAGAACAGATTTTTTCAAGTCGCTTTTCGGTTACGCAAAAATTCATATGCAAGCAGGAAAAGCCATCGCTCTTTATGAAGCGATGGCAGTCGTTTTTTCGTATCAGCCGCAGCGTTCCGTGCTGAAGCTCCTGCCTTTTAAAATTTATTTCGTGCAGAGCACGGCTTCCGGTGACAATAAATATCTCATAATAATCATGTGAGTGCAGCGAAGTGTCTTCGTTCGGCCACCAGTGAAAAGTTGCCTCGTTTTCGCTGAGCTCCGGGCTTTTTGAAAGCTTACATATATCCTTCGCATTGTGCGCCTGTTCGTTCTTCGTTTTTATCACTCCACTCTTTTTTTGTGATTATAACAAATTTTAACACCTTATACAAGACGAATAAAGAAAAAACTTAAAAAAATCACCTATCTGCATTAAAAAAACGCAAGAAATATCTGCGCTTTTTAAGTATAATATAAACAGAATTGAGGTGGTAACAATTAAAATTATACACAAAATTCCCAAAGAACGCGAAGGAACCTACTACACTGTTCCCTTCACGGTCGGAGAAGGCGTTGAAAAAATTAACATTCGATACTCTTACCCCAACGCAACGAAGGGGCTTTTAGGCGACCTCCACCCCGTTAACACGATAGACATCGGTCTTATGGATCAAAACGGCTGCTTTCTCGGATGGTCGGGAAGCGCACGCAGCGAGATAAGTGTCGGTGAATTCAGCTCAACCAAAGGCTATCTTTCTCAGCCAATCCTCCCCGGCGAATGGAAAATAATCGTCGGTGCTTACCACGTTGCGGACGAAGGGCTCGATGTTACATATGACATTGAATTCATCAAGAAAGAACGTCGCCTTCTTTTCGGTGACCTTCACATTCATTCGGATGCTTCCGACGGAAAGTATGATTCGCTCACTCTGGCGTCCATTGCAAAAAAACGCGGGCTCGATTTTATTGCGCTGGCAAACCACAACAATTTCAGCGAAAACCTTTACCTGCCTCACGAAAACGACCTCACCTTTATCCCCGCTGTCGAATGGACGCACTATAAAGGTCACATGAACTTTTTCGGAGTTAAGGTTCCTTTCGAAAATTCGTTCATTGCAAACAACGAAGAGGAAATGGAAAAACTCGTGGCTCACGCCCGTTCGCTCGGAGCCGTAATTTCGGTAAACCACCCCAAATGCGGAATTTGCCCCTATCTCTGGGAGAGCGAAGACTTCGATATGGTTGAAATCTGGAACGGCCCGATGCGCCCGACAAACAGCCGCGGCATCGCTTTTTGGACTGAGCTTTTGAAAAAAGGTCGCCACGTTCCCGCGGTCGGCGGCAGCGATTACCACAAGCCGTTCATGCCGGTTCGTCTTGGCAATCCGGTTACGGCGGTTCTCAGCGAGTCAAGGGGCGAAAAGGACATCCTTTCCGCCATAAGCCACGGTCACAGCTTTATCACAAGCGGCGTTGACAAAGTGAAGCTCATGATAAACTGCGGCGAAGCAATTATGGGCGACACGGTCATTGGCAACGAACGACTTCTTTCCATTGAGGCGGAAAACCTCAAAGGCGAAGACCTTGTTCTTGTCACCGACAAAGGCGAAGAGACGGCTGTTAAACGCTGTTTCGGCGAAGTCAACACCGGACTTTCGCTCCCGGCGGATATATCGTTTGCTTATCTCAAAGCGGTATATCGCGCAGCAAACAAGGAATATGTCAGGGCTATCACCAACCCTGTGTATTTTAAATAACCCAAGGAGGAATACACAATGAAGAATAACACACCGGCAACAAACAGTCCGGTCAGAAAGACCTCGCCGTTCCGCTACGGTTTCGGAATGCTCGGTACATCAATACCGATCAATATGCTGAAATCTTACGCGGCGGCTTACTATGTCCTTAAGCTCGGACTCATCACGACCTCGCAGTTTGCGGACATACTTTTCATTTATACGTTTGTTGACGCCATCGACAACCCGATCTATGGTCTGCTTTCGGACAGAACCAACACAAAATGGGGCAAGAGAAGACCCTGGCTCGTCATCGGAACACCGCTTCTTATTTTGAGCTTTGTTGTCTTCTTCAATATGCCCGCAACCGTTCAGTCAAACAAAGGACAGGCATATATGTACATCCTTTTGATGTATATTCTCACCGGAACGCTTGACTCACTGATGAACGCAAGCTACGGCGCATTGTTCCCGACCCTCTTCAAAACCGACGAAGAAAGAGCAAAAACCAACGCTGTCAGACAGGTTTGCCAGCTTGTTGCCATGGTCATCTCGATCGTTCTCACTCCGATCGTTACCGAAAAGATCGGCTACGGTCTTACCGCTTTGATTTACGGTATTATCGCACTCATCGTTATCATGTATATGACCTTCGGCTGCCACGAAGACATTGCAGCCGAAAACGCAGAGCTTGAAGCCCAGGGCGAAAAGCCGGGTCTTTTCAGAGCCATCTTCGACCTTGTAACAAACAGCAAGTTCTGGATGTTCGGTCTCGCCAACGCCCTGTATTCAGCGGCATTTTCACTCATCTCCCAGGCACTCCCCTTCTATGTCAAATATTCACTGAAGCTCGAAAACTCCATGACGACTGTCCTTCTCGGCGTTGTTTTTGCAGTTGCACTCATCGGTATCGTTGTATGGTCAAACGTTATCAAAAAAGTTAAGATCATGAACGTCTGGAGAGCAGGCTTCATCGTTATGGCAGTCGGCTTCGTTCCCCTTTATTTCGCAACCAACCTCGTTTCGGCTCTCATTATCACCTGCATCATGGGCTTCGGCGTTTCCGGATGCCTCATCACCATGGACTGCATCGCTGCCAAGATAATTGACGACGACTATGACCGCCACGGAATTAAAAGAGAAGGTATGCTCACAAGCCTTATCGGCGTTTTGAACAGACTTAACGGACTTTATGTTTCGCTCGGTTTCAAAATTGTATACAGCGTTTACGGCTTCGTTGACGGCAACGACCCGGGAAGCAATCCCGACTCTGCCGCTCGCTTCCTTCTTTGCCTGTTCCCGTTCATAGCTATGGCTATCGCCACTGTATTCACCATGTTCGTAAACTTCGACAAGAAGAAAAAAGTTAACGCCGCTTCTTCCGACGCTGCGGAAACGGTGGCTTGCGATGAGTAAGTATCTTATCATCAACGCAGATGATTTCGGTTACAACGAGCAGCAGACCACGGCAATTTGCGAGCTGCTCAAAAAGGGACTCATCACTTCAACGTCTTTTCTTTCCGTTACGCCATATTCCGAAACGGCGGCGGAGATCGCAAAACAGGAGGGCTTTTCCGTCGGAGTTCATCTTACGATAAACTCCGACAACGGCACCGCCCCTTGGAAAAGTCTCAGCAACAGTCCGTCGCTCTGCGACGAAAACGGCTTGAGGCTCGACCAGCGAAAAATCACTTTTTCGGCGAAACGAAGCGAGGTTGCCGCCGAGCTCGAAGCGCAGTATAACTTTCTCGTTTCGCGCGGCGTTACGGTTGACCACGCGGACAATCACTGCGCAACCCTTTACGGCATCAACGGACGCAGGTTTTATCTTGACGCTTATGATTTTTGCAAGCGACACAACCTTCCGTATCGGTTTCCGAAAGGCGGCGACTTTGCCGCGCGACAAATCGGTCTCAAAAGCACGCCCGCTGCCGTTGCTGCCCTTCAAAGAAAAATCGCTTCGCACGGAACGAAAAGAGGCGTCAAGCTCCTTGATGACCTCGTTTCAAACCCATGGAGCGCAGCGAACATTCCAAGCTGCGACGCTTTGAAAAAGTATTATCTTGACGCTGTTGACAACTGCATTGACGGCGTTACCGAAATGTTTCTTCACCCTGCCCTCGAGAAGGACGACCCTCGCGGCGATTGGAAAAAGCGCGTCTTTGAATATGAAATATTAAAAAGCGGCGATCTATTGCAAAGAGCCGAAGAAAAAGGTATAATAGTTATCTCCTGGGCAGATTTTGCAAAGATGTAATCATGAAAGGAAGGCTGAAAAAATGAAAAAAGTATTAAGCCTCATTCTCGCTGTTCTTATGATTTTCTCGGTTTCGGTATGCGCATTCGCCACCGAAGAGGAAAACAAAGCCGAGTTCACCGACCACGACCCCGTTGTTCTTGTTCGCGGAATGGATTTTGGCGGTGTTAAGCTTGACCCCGGAACGGAAAACGAACGCAGCGCCAACGATTTTAGCGTCGGAACCATTCTTCCGGCGGCGTTCAAGGCGCTTTCGCAATGGCTCATTCTTCAAAAAAAGGACGCCGCCGTTGACACCGTTATTGATTGTGCATATGAGATGCTCAAATACAACTCGATGGACGAAAACGGCGACCCGGCGTATAACACCGGAATGATAAAATATGATCTCAGCGCAGACCATTATCCTCAGTTTTTTGAGGAAACAAAGAACGAAGTCGGAATGGTTCACACTTTCGTTGAAACCTTCGGAAAGAAGCACGTTTACTATGTCAACTATGACTGGCGTGTTGACCCGTTTATTGTCGCCGACGAAATTGATTCAGCCGTAAAGCTCGCAATTGAAAAGACAGGTCACAGCAAGGTCAACATTGTTTGCGCCAGCATGGGCGGAATAATGACCGTTGCCTATCTCACCAAATACGGTTACGACAACATCGGACGTTGCATCTTCCTTTCTTCAACATTTTGCGGCTCACAGATAGTTTGCGACGTGCTGACCGGAAAGGTTGAAATAAAACCCGAAAGACTTTATGAATATCTCCTTTCGGTCGTTTCCGGAAACACCGCAGGCGAGCTCGCAATAAAAGCTTTGAACAAAGCCGGTGTTTTCGGTCTTCTCACAAAGATCACCGACTACATTCTCGAAAACAAGAAGAGCGATATGTATGAGCGCGTGCTCATTCCGATATTCGGTTACTCCCCTGCTGTTTGGGGTCTTGTTTCAGAGGACGTTTATGAGGACGCGATCAATTATACCTTCGGTTCGAGAGACAATCTCAACGAAACGTTCCTTAACAGAATCGACGCCCTTCAAAAAATGATGAAAGACAAGACCGCGCTTTTGAACAAGATGGTTGACGACGGAGTCAAAGTTTCGGTCGTTTCGAACTACGGCTCGCCGCTTATTCCGGTTTATGAAAGTGCATCCTTCACAGGCGACAGAACGCTCGAAGCTTACAACACATCGGGTCTTGCCACCATCGCGAAATACGGCGAAACACTCGGAGACGATTACAAAGCCGCCGACCCGAGCCTTGTTTCTCCCGACAATTGCGTTGATCTTTCAACCGCTGTTCTTCCGGAGTATACATACATGATAAAATACGCCCCTCACGTTGCAACTTCATATGGCACGGACTACAGCGATTTTGTTGTTTACCTTCTCAAGAACACCGGAGATTTCAAGGCGGGTTCAAACGAAAAATATCCGCGATTCATGGTCTCCGACCTCAACGAACAAACTCTCAGACCGTTCGGCGAAAACGACTGAGAACCATAAAAAGCACATAAATCGCCGGGCAACCGAAAAGGTTGCCCGGCGATTGTTTTGTTATTTTCACTTTATCTTTACGCTGCTTGTTTTTGACCACGCGGAATAGAGTTTCACGTTCTTTCCGTTCACCTTGACGGTTTTGAAAGTTCTTATTCGAACGTAATACTTTTCTCCCGACTTCAGGTTTTTGACCGTTTTTGAGCCGGTCGAATTTTTTGAAACGGTGACAGTCTTTGCGTTCTTTTTGTCGGAAGCCGCAAAATATTGAAGCTCATAGCCCGTAGTTTGCGTTGTCTGTTTTTTCCAGGCGGCGTCGAAACTCTTCTTTCCGGCTGTGAGTTTTGTTGTTTTTGTTCCGGCGGGAACAATTTTAAAGGTGAGTTTTTTCGCTGAGCTGTAGTTTCCTTTGAAGCGAACGGTGACGGTATATTGACCGACGTTTTTGCTTTCGTTCGGATATTCCACGGTGTAATCCGTTCCGACTCTGAGAGTGTTTCCTTTTGAATCCTTAACGGTGACAGTCGGCTTTTTCGTTTTTGCGTTATAAACAAACGAAGTTTTTGAAAGGGAGACTGACGCTATTTTTGAAATTACGGTGGTTGACTGAACTTTTCCGCAAGTCGTGCACTTTGTCACCGCCGAACCGTTGGCTTTCTGTGTTGCCTTTTTGAGCGTGGTTTTGTACGAATGACCTGTCGCTTTGACTTTGCTTTGTGCTTTTATTGTTTCGCCGCAAAGGGAACATTTTTCCCCTGCTGTCAAGCCGCTTTCGGTGCAAGTCGGAGCAACAGCCGCAACAGTCAGGGCGGTGTGACCTTTGGCTGAAATCTTTTCCGTGACGGTGTCTCCGCAAACGGAACAGGTTTTCTTTCTTTTGCCGTCCTGAGTGCAAGTCGCTTTCGTTACGGTTTTCCAGTTGCCGTAGCTGTGACTACCGCCGGAAACGACCTGTTGCTCTCCGATGTCATAATATCCATAGAAATCAGGCAGTTTTAACACATACGTCCATTTATCACCGCAAGAGACATAACTGTTTGTATAAGTGCGTTTAGCAGAGTTTTCGCTCGGATAAGCAAGCAAAGACCACGAGTCATCACCCTGATTTTTGCCAAAGAGATATGCTTTTCCGCCTTGGTCATCCCAGGCGATTTTGTGATTACCGTTGTCGGTCACGCTCACAGAGAAAGTTGGCGCTTTCCATACGGTGACGTCAATATCAACGCGCACGTTTCCAAATTTGGCGTTCAGCTTTGTTTTGCCTGTTGCAACACCTAAAAGCTTACCTTCTTCGTTGACTCTTGCAATCGTATTATCAGCCACGCTCAGCTTGTATCCACCGTCGAGAGTTACCTTTCTGGCTGAGTTCCAACCGGCGTTTTCAAGCTGAAAACGCACATCTTCACTTGCGCCTTGATACACACCCATAGCGGAGCAACCGCTCATATTATAAAGCGTCAAATTTTCGGAAAAGAGCTCATAACTGACCGAGATGGGAATACTTTCCGCGTATTCGACCCCGGATTTGTTATAAGTTCCGCTCGAGGAGGAAGCGCTGAATAATTGCACCCAAAAGATCGTTCCGTCGCTTTGATAAAAACAACCCACACCGACCGTTTTGTAATCACCCATGATGTTTCTGTAATGTCCGGGCGAATTGAGCCAGCCATTCATTACACTCGCAGCCGAAGTGTATCCGGCGGCAATGTTTTCGCCGGCAGAGCCATGCTTACCGGACTCTAAAATCGAAAAACAGGATTGACCGTTCGGACGGGTATGACTGTAATAAACCGCGTTTTCCGCCGCACGCTGCATGGCACATTCGGTCAAAACCGGATCCATAACCAAAGGGGATTTTCCTTCCTCGGCGCGCGAACTGTTGATTATTTCAAAAACCTTGTTGGCTTCGTCATAATTCTGCATTCCGTATATGGTCACATCGACAGTTTCGGACGCAGCCGAAACCGGCAACGCAAAAAGCACAGCCGCGAAAGCCAGAAGCACCCCGAAATAAAGAGAGAGTTTTTTCATAAGTCGTTCTCCTTTTAAAGCTTATTGATGATTGATTTTTCGTTCATCAACTGAAAGTTTATCATTTTTCGGTTTCCAATGTCAATAGTTGAACAAAAAGAAAAATGTTTTTTCTTCTTTGCTATTGATTATTCAAAAGCCGGGCAAGACAAAGCCCCGACTGCTGGCAATAACAGTCGGGGTCAAAAAAGGTTTTCAGTTCGCTTTTGGGTTGCTTTTGCTGCTGAGAAGGTTGCAGCGAACGGTTATACGATAACCGCCGCCGAAAGTACAGGTGAACAAAGTCAGATCCCAATCGCCGGACTTCATTTCCCTGACATCATCGGGCAAAAGCGTTTGCGTTTGTGCAACTTCGTAATTGAAGCGATTTCCGTTCATGTCGGTAAAAGTTACCCTGTCGCCGGGCTGGAGCGAGCGCAATGCGCCGAAATGACTCCAATAATTATGGGCGGCGATGATCATATTGTTCATATAGACAGAGCCGACATATCTGCAAGGCGCAATTTTCAGCTTATCATAATCCCAATCGCTCAAAACGGGGAGCTTCAGCGACAACGCCGGAACACGAAGCACGCCGATATATTCCTGTCCGTCTATTTCCCTGACAGGCATTTTCATCTTCGGGTTCAAAAGATAATCCGGCAAGTCGTCACCGTTTCCGTTAACGGCGGCGGATTCAAGCTCTTGCAAAAGGCGGTCTGCGGCTTGTTGCGCCGCTCTTTCGGCGCGGACGCTGTCAACAATGTTATAGGTCGTTAAAATCAGAGCTGCCGATATAAGCAGCAGCCCCAAAACGATAAAAATGTTGGTTTTCTTATTCTTCATCTTCACGTCTCTTCTTAACAAGAACTCCGGCGGTCAAAAACAGAAGACCACCGCCCGCCAGCATTGGCACAGGCCACCAGACAACTCCGGTTCGCGGCAAATACGGTTTCTTATAACTATTGGTCAAAACGAACGTATAACCGTTGAGAGTGACGCTCGCCGTATAAGCCGAGAGCGACTGCTCGCTGAGAGACCAGGTTATGTATTCGCCGTCTTCGTCATACATTTCAAGTTCGCCCCAGGTATAGCTCCAGCCGGTCTCTTCGGAGAGAACGACCGAATCGAAAACGTCGCCGTTTCGCAAAAGATAGACCGTGATTTTGTTGGGGCGCTTTTTTTCGTATCCGTCATCGTCCCAAACCTTTTGAACCGTTCGTTCGGTGATTCCGCTCGGCGGTTCGCTCGGCGAATAGGTGTTTTTCACAACGAAGGTGGTTTTTTCCCTTTCAACGAGAACGGTGTAATCTTCGGGAACGGTTTCGGCAACGCTCCATTCTATCTCGGTTCCGTTGTCGTTGAACTTGTCGAGCTCGGTCCATTCATGCGACCAGTCGTTTTCTTCGGTCAGCAAAACCTTTTCGAAAACTTCGCTGTCTTTGAGCAATTCAACGGTTATCGAAGAGGGGCGCTTTATTCCTTCGTCCCCTTCCCAAACCTTCAAGACCTTTCGTTCGGTCTTTTCGGACGAGGGTTCTTCAACGTCATATTTCGGTTCGGCAACTATATCGTAAGTCCAATCTTCAAACTCTTCGTCATAAGTCGGCAAAGAAACGATAAAGGGCGAGCATTTATAGGTTTTTCCGTCTTTCACGACCTGACTTCCGACAACAAGATAAAGCCCCGGTTTCAGGGACGAGCGTTGATTCGGAAAGCAGAGAACGCCGTCTTTGTCGGTGACGCCGCTGTCATAAGGAGTGAGCGCATCGCGGCGAATATAGGCGAGCAGGGTTTGAGAAAGCGCGTCCCACTCTTCGGCGGTCGTGCCGTCAATATTCACGAGATAGGAAGAAAACTCTTCGGTCGGAACGAGGTTCGCGCTCGAATTGATATCGGCAAGCTTATAAAGCTCAAACTTCGCGCCGGAGATGGCTTCGTTTCCATTGACATATTCAAGAGTGAGGCTGACATCGTTCTTTGTTGAAACAACTTCGGCGGCAAGCGCAGTGGCAGGCAGCACGAAAAACAAGGTCAAAGCAAGCAACAAGACCAAAGGAAGAAGCTTATGTTTTCTTTTCATCCTTTTCACCCCTTTTTTTCTTTTTCTTCGGGTTAATCGAAAACAGCAAAATCATCAAGACCATGAGGATCGGAACGGCAACGATCGGCGCAACGATCAGCGGTTCGATTTTAATGGCGTCGGAAGTTACGCGAATATTTGACTCTTCGCGGTTTGCGACTCTGTGACCGCGAACAAGCAGACGGTGTGAATTGATTCCATACGGCGTACAGGTTACAAGAGTGCAAAGATCCTTCCCCTTTTCAATCATCAGGGACTCGGTTTGCTCAGGTTCAACGATAAGTATTCGGTCAACTTCATATGTCAGCACTTCGTTAAGGGTACGAATTACGAAAACGTCGCCGACAACGAGCTGGTCAAGATTCGAAAAAAGCTTTGCGCTCGGCAATCCGCGATGACCCGAAAGAACGCAATGGGTGCTCTTTCCGCCAACGGGGAGCGACGACCATTCAAGGTGGCCGACGGCGATTTGCAAAACGGAATCCTCTGTGCCGTGATATATCGGCAGGGAAACATTGATGGTCGGTATTTCGATATATGCCATTATGCCGTTCCCGCCGACGTTCAGAATTTCATCATATTGTTCGCTTTGAGACTCGTTGAGGTAAAGACCCGTGCTCCGAGCGAGGAGAGAACGGTTATACTTTCTTGCGCTTTTGAGCATTGCCTTATATTCAGTGCGGTCAATTTTTTGAACGTCTTCGGCATAATTCGAAACAGCCTTCGAAGCGTGGAAGGAATTCCAATAGTTACTAAGGCTCGGATACAAAAGCAAGGACAATCCTGCCAGAAAAATCACAACTAATATTATTGATGATGCTTTGTTCTTCATTTTTCGCAAAACTCTCCTTGCTGCTGTATAGCAGACGGAGAGCAAGCTCTCCGTCTGCATAGGCAAACTTTTTCCGCCGGGAAAAAGTTTTCAAAATTTTCAGCAAAATCAGTCAGCAACCTTGCTCATGCGCTTTCTGGTGATGAGAAGTATGCCGGCCGCTGCAACAAGAACAGCACCAACAACATAGAAGATTGTAGTACCGATGCCGCCGGTGGTCGGAAGTTCCTGACCCTTTTTGTTTTCAACCTTTATCTCGAAGAGATGGTCAGCACCCATTGTGAGAGAATTGCCGTCAGCGGTTGCAGTCCAGGTGCAGCTTTCAAGGGTAGCATCAGCGGTGATAACAACGGTGATCGGGTCTTTAAGGATGTTATATCCGGTCGGAGCAACAAGCTCAGTGATGGTGTATGTACCGGCTGCAAGACCTTCAAAGGTGAGAACGCCGTTTGAATTAACATAACCGACAGCTACGAAGTTTTCGGGAACGGTTGACTGTTCAATAACGGTGATCTTGTTATACTTCTGAGTTACGGAATCATAGCTTTCTGCGTTGTAACCGTCAACATCGGGATCGGTGAGAGGAGCAGTGGTGGTATAGGTTCCGTCTTTAAGCATATAATAAGTTCCGTCTTCGGCAGGAACAAAGATTTCCTTGTTAACAAGAACGGTCTTCATTGCGGTGCCCTTGATTTCGAACTTTGCGCCAACGAGAGCGTTGCCGTTTTCGTCAACCTTGATTACCTTGATGCCGGTAACATAGGTCTTAACGGTATCTTCGGGGGTTTCGCCAACCGGAGTGCCCGGCTTCGGCTTGTCAGGATTTGTGGGTTCGCCTTCGCCTTCAACGTTCGGGTTGTTCGAATAGATGAGCTTAATGGTGTTCGGGTTTCCGACAGTGGGGTCGAGCTCGGCTTTTTCGTTAACGGTTGCGGAATAGGTTACAACGATATCTGCGCCTGCCTGAGCTTTATACTGGATAAAGTTTTTGAAAACGATTTCAATTGAAGTTGTGCCGTCGGCGTTATCGGTTACGTTAACGTCATAATCGGTGCCATCTGCGAGCTGAGCTGAGCCAAGGGTAACTTTAATATCATTGTTATAAGTAAGTCCCTTTGAAAGGGTATCCTGCATGACGAAGAAATACTTGGTGTATCCGTTCATGTTGGGAACCTTTGAGGTGATTTCGTAATTGACGACCTGGCCGATGGAAGCGTTGTTAACGTCAACCTTTTGGTCGCCTTCAACGATTTTCTTTTCGATTTTCGGAGCGTCTGCCTTAACGTTGATTTCTGCAGTCGGCTTTGCGGTCGTAAGAGCGCAGGCAGCCGTAACGGTCTGAGACTCGGGAGCGGTCGCAGTACCGGTTACAAGATAATATCCGGCAGAGTTAAGTTCGATAACAGCGGTTTCGCTTTCGGCAATAACGGTGCCTGCGGGAGCGATGCTATTAACTTCGGCATAAGCAAAAGCAGCCTTTGCAAAAGCGTCGAGTTCGGCAGAGTTGTTTTCAAGCGTTGCGAGATAATCAATGAGTTCGCCGCCTTTTTTGCCGGCATACTCAAAGTTTTCAAAGTCGCTGTTTACTTTGTAGGCAACAGAGCCGCTTTCCGCATAAGCAGCGTCAAAGATCTTATAAGCCTTATAAGTGTTGCCGACAATGGAGATGTTTTCGCTCGAATTTTTTACAGTGATACTGTAATCTGATGCCGCGAACGCGACGATGCCGCTAACAAGCACAAGAGCAAGTGCAAGAACAACGGCGAGGATCGACTTCGTACGTTTCATTTTTGAATGTACTCCTTTCGTTTTTCATTTTTTTAAAATGACTGAATTAATATTCGATATGCTTTCGGCGTTGCGAAGTTTCGCCGTGAAAAAGAGGCTAACCATACCTCCTTTCCTTTTTACGCCTCAAGCCATATCGTTTTATACACAGGCAAAGCGAAAGCAAAATCATCGCAAAGCCCATAATATACAAGGCGAGCTCGTTCCCTCCCGTTTTCGGAAGAGAGACGATTTTCAAGTTTGTAACGACGTCCGCCCCGTCAAGATTCCAAACTTCCTTCGAACCGTTCGGGTGAGTCACCGTTATTGTCAGGACGTCATACGCCACCTTGACGCTGTAACTGTCGCCGCTTTCGAGATAGCCCTGCGGTATCGTCGTTTCCTTCAAGGTATAAATATGTCCGGAGGGGACGTTTTTGAAGGAGACCGTACCTGTTGACGCGTCCGGGGAAGCGGTTATGTCTTCGATCGGAGTGCTCGTTTCATCGCCGTGACACACGTTGCAATTTTCAAGGTCGTGTGACAAAGTGAACACCGCAGATGGCAACGGCTTTCGGTCGCTGTCAAGTTTTCGGAACTCAAAATCCACAAGGTAGCCCTTAACCGCAGGAATCGGGAATTCGACCTGCTTAACATCGGAAAAGTTTTTGACGCCGTTGTTGTCAACAATAGTCTGATATTTCAAATAAGTGGTGTCGTTCGTGTTATAAACGCCGCCTTCGGAGAAATTGACGCGTTCGTTACCCAGTCGCACTCGATAAACCAACTTGTAACTATAGGTTATCTTTTCGTCTTCAACGATTCTCGTGAAGCCCGACTGTTTAAGGTCCCAGTTAATTTCGAGTTTTTCACCCGTATAAGAAGCGGTGTTTTCGCCGCCTTCAACGCTCGTTCCCGAAAGCGAAGTGTTAACAAGGTTTCCGTCCTTGTCATAGAAGTCGATGAACTCAACGACCTCTTCGTTGTCGATTTGGGCAGGCATGGGGTCAACCGTGACCCAAAGCGAAGCCATCTCTTCTTCGCGAATTCGCCGCATTTCTTCAAATATCTGCTCATAAGCGGATTCAAGACCGGACTGGTTCGTACTGTCGTAGTAATAACCCGAACCGATTCCGTCTTTAAGCCAGTTTTTGTATGCAGAAGAGCTGGACGCACTGCCGATTTCGTAGGTTGTGCTCGTTCGATCGACAACGGAAAAGCTGCTGCTTGTCGTTTGATTTGAATATGTTTGAATGGTCTGTCCGCCGATATCAATACCGATTGAGAAAATTCTCATTCCCGCGTTTTTGATTGTGGTAGCCATTTCGCGCGCTCTTATGGCAGCCTTGTCACTGTAGCTCGTTCCGTACCAACAATACTTTTTTTGAACGTAGTCGTAAAAAACACCGTCGGCGCCTTTAGTGCCGCTCGTACAATAAGGGTCATAGCCATCATAGCCGCTTTTAATATATGTTGTCGGGAAACCATCGGAAAGGAAGATGATATATTTGTATTTGTTTTTGCAGCCGGAGAGCATATCATAGCCCATCTTCAAACCGGCCTGAATATTTGTAAAACGAGTACGAGCCGAGTCATAATTGCTGGAATTTACGATATTTCCGGTCTGAGTTCTCATGGTGTTTTTGAGGGAGGTCGCCGTGCTCGTATCGGAACAGACCTGAAGGTCAAAAATTTTATGGGCGCTTGTGTTAAACGCAACGTAACCGAGACGGCTGATATTATCGGACTCCTGAGAAAATTTGTCAATGAAATTCTCCGCCGCTTCCATAGCCGCCTGATATCTTGTGGTCGAACCGTCATTACCGTTTTTACCGAAAGAATATGTCATTGTGTTTGAAATATCCATAACGATGACGATTGCGGTATCGGGATCCTGATAAAAGGTTTTGAGCTCTTCTTTCGTGCTGACGGAGAGAGTGATATCGAAAACATTTTCAAGCTCGGTGCCTTCAATGGTTTTTCCAACGGTAACGACGCCGTCTTCACTCGTGTTCTCGCCGCCTTCTCTCACGACCTGAACCTGAGACGGAGCGGAGCCTATATGGGCGCCGTCGCTGTTTGAAGTTCGAAGCGACTTTTTGTTTTTGGTGGCGGTTGAAGTTGATTCGGCAGACTTTTTGTTTTGCTCGTCGATAACGTTTTGCCAATAATCGAAGTAATCACTGTTTACGAGCTTGAGCCAGGCAGTGATATCGCGAACGGATTCGCCGCCGAGCTGTTCGTCGTCATCCGCCTTGACCTCAACGGCAAAATAAAGCGACGTGAACTCATCGGTATCAACGGAAAGCGAGCTTTCGGTCGCGGAAACGTCACCGATCGCGGTGGCGGCAGAAAGATTTTCGGTCGAGAAGGAATAAGCCTTTCCCTTGACCCAGGAAGGATTGCTTCCGAGGTTGACGCCGGAAAGAGTTACGGTGAAGCCGTCCTTTGCGGTGACGGGCTCGCCGTCCTTCGTGAGCGTGAGCTCATAAGCGAAATCAAGCAAATAGGCAGTGTCAAGCGAAGCTCTCAGCTTTTTGAGTTTTTCCGAAGCGAGCGGCTTCGCTTCAAAAACGGACTCGGGGTCAAAGCGACCTTCGACCGTGAGCTTTACGCCATCGCCAAGCTTTTCGGTGAGTTTCGTTTTTTCCCAAACAAAATCGGCGCGGCAGGATTCCTCATGGCTGTGTTCGGGGATATTGCAGACGAGCTTTCCGTTTTTGTCGTAGCAGGTTTCAACGTGTGAATGCTCGCCGTAGCCGCAGGTATATTCACTTTCTTCGGAATCATCGGGGTAACAGAGGACTTCGTCGTGTTGATGCTCAACCTTTTCGCAAACGAGAACTTTTTCGGCCGCCGAAGGGGCAAAACAGTCAGCTGTATGCTGATGAGAAAGAAGCTGAGTCTTTTTGCAGGTCAGTTTTCCGTCGGTATAGCACTGCTCGCCATGCTCGTGAAAAACAGCTTCCTTCTTTTGACAAACAAGCTTTTTTTCAATTTTTACACAGCCCTCAGAATGCGAATGACCCTCGCATTCATCGAGGGTACAAATAAGTTCGCCGCTTTCATCGAAGCAGCTTTTATCATGTTGGTGACCCTCGGTTTCGTCGAGGGCGCAGATGTATACAGTCTGTTCTTCATAGCAGGAGTCGGTGTGCTCGTGCGGTTCACATTCGGCAAGAGCGCAAATCAGACTTCCGCTTTCGTCAAAGCAGTTTTCGTCATGTGTATGTAAAACAAAATCCGCATTTTGGCAAACAAGTTCACCGGCGATTTTGCATTCGTCCGTATGCTGATGAACCGCGAAAGAGCAATTGAGAGTTCCCCCCTCAGTGGGCTGCGAATAGCAGCTTTCGTCATGAACGTGCTCCTCGAGACCGCAAATCGGCTCCTTGGTCATTGTGATGGCAGGAAGGATGAGAGCGTAGGTCGTGCAAAAAACAACAATACAGGAAAGGATCATGACAACTTTTTTCCAACGGCTCTTTTTTGAATTGGTCGAAATATAGTCATTCATTTTATATTGAAGATCATTTTGCACAACGTTCACCTCCTGTCTTTTATTTTACAAAGCCAAAATCACTGAGCGGCCAAATCACAAAGACGACCTTGCCGACAATCTGGTCGTCGGCGATACAGCCGACCGTGGTGTTTCTCGAATCAACCGAAACCGCCCGGTTGTCTCCCATCATGAAATATCGCTTATCCGGCACCTGATATGGGAGCTCGATGTTGGTTTCGCCGAAAGCTTTTTCTATTATATACGGTTCGTCAAGCGGCTCATCATCCACAAAAACGTTGCCTTCGTTATCAATATCGACCCACTGACCGGGTCCGGCAACGAAGCGCTTGATAAGAAGCTTGTTCCCGTGATAAAAAGCAACAATGTCTCCGGGTTGAAAGCTCTTGCTTTTGACCGAAACAACGATTTGGTCGTCTTGAAGAGTGGGTGTCATGGAGCTTCCGTAAATTCGCAAAACAGGCATCCACAACATGGCGACCAGAACCGCGAGCGCGGCAACAACAAGAAGAATGGCTATCGTGCTGCGCAGCGTTTTTTTGTAGCGCTTTTGATAAAGCAGGCGCTTTCGCTCTTTTTCAATTTGTTCAATGGTCGGCAACGCGACCGAGGAACTCTTTTTAATGTTTTGCATCAAAGACCGTGCCTTCCAAAAAAAACAGTTGCTTATTTGCCATTGTTATCATAGCGATGAACAAGCTCGCGCAGCTCCGCAAACAAAGGACTTTTTTCAAAATTCGCAGTGCCCCCGGCTTCGGAAATAAGCTTCGCCGCCTGTCTTTGCGCGTTGGAGATCAGCTCAACCGACTTTTGTTTTGAAATACTGACAAGCATTTCGCATTTTTCATTGGTGACCTCGCGCTGCTTTTCCATCTCCGCCGAAAGCAAGGCGTTTGACTCAACGAACCTGTCGGCGGCGTTTTGCGCCGCGGCGTAAACAGTTTCAAGCTTTTCGGCAGCGGCAAGAAGCGGCTCAAGACCTTTATTGGCGGCGTTTTGCGAATCAAGCCTGGCGTTAAGCAAATCAATTTGGCGGTCTTTTTCCGCGTTCTGCTTTTGCAGTTCATAGATTATATCAACAAGCTCAAGTCGGCTGAGGCGCTTTAAATCTTTATCGGTCATCCTAACGAACACCGTCCATTCAAGATGTTTTGTTGACTATTAATTATATAACAAAAAGACAAATAAGTCAAGAGCAAAAAATTACCACAAAGGAATTTTCAAACAGCACAAAGCGCCATTAAAATTCTGTGGTAATTTTAGCACAAAGAGGCAAATATATCAATAGCTTTTTTAAATTTTCTGTGAACATTTCAAACTTTCTTGACAAGATTTCAACAAATTTGTACAATTCACCCAAAATTGTCCCCTTTTTTCAAAGAAACATTCGGGTCGTCAAGAGAAGAATGTTGTTCGTCGGAAAAGGAAAAGGCTGTGGTTTTATCATTTTTTAAGCTTCAAAAAGCAGCGCTCGAGATTGTTCATGAATTGTTCATTTTTTCACAGGATAAGCATTGCATCTCCGAAAGAAAAGAAACGATATTTTTCAGCAACGGCGACTTTATACGAATTCATCGTGTTTTCATAGCCGCAAAAAGCGCTGACAAGCATTATGAGCGTGCTTTCCGGAAGATGAAAGTTTGTGATAAGACCGTCAATGCACTTGAACTCATAACCGGGATAGATGAAAATATTTGTCCAGCCTTCGCTTTCTTCGATCTTTCCGCGAAAAGTCGCGACCGACTCGAGAGTGCGGCAACTCGTTGTTCCGACGGCGATTACACGGCCGCCGTTTTTCTTCGTTTCGTTGATAAGCTCTGCCGTTTCGCGCGGTAACCAATAATGCTCGCTGTGCATAGTATGCTCTGAGATATCGGAAACCTTCACAGGGCGAAACGTTCCGAGTCCGACGTGAAGAGTTACATAACCGATGCGAACGCCCTTCTCTCGAATTTTTTCAAGCAACTGCTCGGTAAAATGCAAGCCGGCAGTCGGCGCGGCGGCGGAACCGAGCTTTTCGCTGTAAACAGTCTGATAGCGCGAATTGTCGGTGAGCTTTTCGGTTATATACGGAGGCAGCGGCATTTGCCCGATCTCATCGAGAATGGCGTAAAAATTGCCGTCATAGGAAAACTTTGCAAGCCTGTTTCCGCCTTCAAGAACATCAATGACCTCACACTTCAGGAGCCCTCCGCCAAAGCTGAAACGCGTTCCTGGCTTTGCGCGCTTTCCGGGGCCGGTAATGACCTCCCAAAGGTCGTCTCCGCGGTTAACGAGAAGCAAAAATTCAACGTGAGCTCCGGTGCCTTCCTTTTCGCCGAAAAGACGCGCAGGGAGCACTCTGGTGTTGTTAAGAACAAGGCAATCTCCGGCTTTCAACTCGTTAACGATATCAAAAAAATGCTCGTGGCGCAGTTCTCCGCTTTCGCGACCGACAACCATCAGACGGGAATCATCGCGCTTTTCGGTCGGATGCTGGGCGATAAGCTCCTTTGGCAGGTCATAATAAAAATCTGACGTTTTCATAAAAGCACCTCAATGCATGACAAAATTAATCTTGAACGATTGACGAAGCGCGTCATTCGTGATATTATATAAAACAGCTTGTCTATTATAGTGCAATCTGACAAATTAAGCAACAGTTTGCGTAAAAATACTTGTTTTTGAGGTGCTTATATTATGAAAAAATACAACGTTGGAATTATCGGTGCAACCGGAATGGTCGGTCAAAGATTCGTTTTGCTGCTGGCAGAGCATCCGTGGTTCAACGTTAAAGTCGTTGCGGCGAGTTCTCGCTCGGCAGGAAAACTTTACAAAGAAGCGGTCGGAGAAAAATGGGCTTTTGACTGCGAAATTCCGGAAAGCATCGCTTCGTTGACGGTTATGGATGCAACGCAGGACATTGAAAAAATTTCCGCCGCGGTAGATTTTGTGTTCTGCGCGGTTGACATGAAAAAGGAAGAAATTCGTGCGCTCGAAGAAGCTTACGCAAAAGCGGAATGCCCGGTAATTTCAAACAACAGCGCTCACAGAGCAACGCCCGATGTACCCATGGTCATTCCGGAAATCAACGCCGACCACATCAAAGTTATTGACGCGCAAAGAAAAAGACTCGGAACAAAGCGCGGCTTTATCGCCGTAAAGTCAAACTGCTCGCTTCAAAGCTACGTCCCCGCCATCTATCCTCTTGACAAAGCGTTCGGCGTTGAAGAAGTTCTCGTTTGCACATATCAGGCGATATCGGGCGCGGGAAAAACCTTCAAGACCTGGCCGGAAATGCTCGACAACGTCATTCCCTTCATTGGCGGAGAAGAAGAAAAGAGCGAGCGCGAACCGCTTAAAATCTGGGGTAAGGTTGAAAACGGCGAAATCGTCAACGCGACCTCTCCCGCCTTCACCGCGCAGTGCATTCGCGTCCCCGTCTCGGACGGCCACATGGGAGCGGTGTTCATGCGCTTCAAAGGAGGCAAAAAGCCCACCCGCGAAGAAATTCTCGATTGTTGGAAGAACTTCGGCGGCAGAGCTCAGGAGCTCTCTTTGCCGAGCGCACCGAAGCAGTTCCTTCATTATTTTGCAGAAGACAACCTTCCGCAGACCAAACTTCAACGCGGACTGGAAAACGGAATGGCAATTTCCATCGGCAGACTTCGCGAAGACAGCCAATATGATTACAAATTTGTTTGCCTTTCACACAACACCCTGCGCGGAGCCGCGGGCGGCGGTGTTCTTCTCGCCGAGCTGCTTTGCGCCGAAGGGTACATTAACTGACCGGAGGTTTTATATGACTCCCCTCTTTATCGGCAGCGGTGTTGCTTTGGTAACACCTTTTGATAAGGACGGAAAAATCAACTTTAAACTTTTCAAAAAGCTTATCGAAAACCAAATTGCAAACCACACGGACGCTGTTGTTGTTTGCGGAACCACAGGAGAAGGCTCAACGCTCGGCATTGAGGAACGGCTTGAATTATTCGCCGCCGCGAGCGAGACGATCAAAAAAAGAGTGCCTTTGATTTGCGGAACCGGCAGCAACAGCACTTCTTTTACCCTTGACGTTGCGCAAAAGGCGGAAGAGCTTGACATTGACGCGCACCTTATGGTCACTCCGTATTACAACAAAACATCGCAGCGCGGCCTTGTTGAACATTATTTTTTCCTTGCAGACAGGCTGAGAAAACCGATCATCGTTTACAACGTTCCTTCGCGAACGGGAATGAACATTCAACCCGAAACATACAAAAAGCTCGCCGAGCACGACAACATAATCGCCGTCAAGGAAGCCGACACCTGCATTCCGAAGCTCATAAAATCGCTCGTTCTTTGCGAAGACAAATTGGATTTTTACTGTGGCAATGATGACCTCATTTCCGTTTGCACATCGTTCGGCTTCAAGGGTGTCATTTCCGTACTCGCGAATATCATGCCAAACTACACTCACAGGCTCGCCATGCACGGAGTTGAGGGCGACAGCAAAAAATGCGCCGAGATGCAAAAAAGCGTTATGGAGCTTATTGAGGACCTTTTCATTGACGTAAACCCGATACCGGTCAAAGCGGCAATGAGGATTGCAGGCGTTGACACAGGCAATTGCAGGCTACCTCTCAGCGGCCTTTCCGATGATTGCGAACGGCTTCTTCGCGACGCGATGAAAAAGCATCGAGATATCATATTAAACGAAACAGCATCGACATAGAAAAAGGGAGCTGTAAAAACGTACGTTTTTACAGCTCCTCTTATTTCACTTAAACGTTCGGGGCTTTATTTTGCAAGATTGTTCTTGATAACGGTGATGACAACAGTCAAAACCTGAATTGCCGAGATGATCATTGCTTTAATTTGCTGAGCGAGCGAGAAGTTTGAAAGCGTTTCAACAATGTTCGTGCTCGTTATGTAAACAGGGCTTATCTTTGCAGCAGTTTGCGGCTTTTTGGAATTATACTCAGCCAAATCCGCGTTATCAACGGTGAAGTTGAAACGTCTCGAGTCGATTGAAAAAGCGGAGTTATCCTTGATGAAATAGACGGTGACCGTGAAATTGGTCATGCCCTTTTCGTTGATCGGCGCGGCAAGCGGAAGCTTAAGCTCTCCGCCTTTCGCAATCTTTTTGCCGACGGCATCTTCAAACGAAACATCGGCGCCTTCAACGTTAACGGCAACGATTTCGATATTGCTCTTTTCGGAGATATTCTTTATAACGAGAGCGCTGTCGGACGCGGAAGCTCTGCCGTTCAGGGAAACATCAAAAGCAGCGTGGATTCCGCTTTTTGCGTTATAGGTGGTTTCAAACTGCGGATAAGCGGGATCCGTATAAACATCCTTGAGGTCATCGGTGAGCAGGAGCTTATTGGTGAGCTCAAGCGCATAATCGTCAAAAGCATACTGAGCGTGATATTGACCTTCGATATACCAGGTGTTATCGGGAAGATAACCGTACGCAGCATCAATGTTCATCGCGGGAGAAACATGGTTGTGGGTCTTATCGGTGCAATTAACGTCGGGGTCGGTAACATCGGTGGTATAACCGTTGCTGAAGCGATAGCCGTAATCGGAGGTTTTCGCGCCGGAAGCGGTTGAAACGAGGACAAGACCGTCGCTGCTTACGGACGAACCGCTTACAGGCGTGATATCCGTTCCGCAGATTATGCTGACATTGACACCCTTTTCTCTTGCGTATGAAAGATATTCGTCAAGATTCGGCATGACCTGATAATGAGCGTAGTCGGTATATTTAATTATCGGAGCGTACGCCGCCTGTCTTTCGGGAGTGTCAAGCTTTGAAGCTTTGAACGAATCATAATGTTCAACATCAATAAAGTCCCAAAGGCTTCCGAAAGTGAGGATTATTCCATACATAAGGTCCTCATACTGGACAAGCATATTGAAAAATCCGTTTGCGTAATCGAGCTTCAACAAAGACAGGAAAATTTCATATTCCGCTTCCCAAATGTACTCGTCACCGCCGACGGTTTCATAAAACGGATTGTTCGCGTATTCGACAAAATCCATAATTCGCGGAGCGTCAAAATGGATGTCGCCGGAAATGATGTCATAGAACATCTGAACACCGCCGATTGCAGGCGAATTGAGAACGGCGTTGTTTACATAGTCAAGATTGAAGCAGTCTTTGAGCTCCTGTGCGTTCATGCCGAGAATCGAAGCGAGCTGCTGCGCCGCTTCTCCACCTTTGTCAACGATTGAGCAAAGGGCAATATATGTGCCGGTGGTCTGGCCGCCGTGACTTTCGCTGAAGATATTGACCTTCTTCGCGCCGGTATAATCAAGGACGCTCTTGATATAAAGTCCGAGATCCTTCGCGCAAAGGACTATCGCCTGGCGCCAGTCAACGCAAAATTGGAAAACGTTTTCTTCTCCGAGCTTTTCGCAAAGAACCGGAACATAGCGGCCTTCGTGAACAGTGCCCTCGAGATACGGATTACTTTCCATATTATCATAGATATATTTCATGTTGCTTTCTTCGGGCTTTGTCGGCCACGGTCCGGTATTGTGTTTCGGAGTGCCGTCGGGATTGCAGAGGATCTGGTCAGCGGCATTGTGGGCGGCGTTGCTTATTTGATTAAGAAGTCTTTCGGGGTCGTTTTTCAACGCCCATTCAAGATTTCCGCCGGCAAGCTCGGGAACGTCCTCCAAGATAGCCATAAGCAGACCTTTTCCGTTGTCGTCACCGGCAACGTCAAAATGCCAGACCTTGTTAAGGATATTTCCGTCTTCATCAAAGCGGAAAATTTCGGAGGAAGAATATCCGCCGTCAATAACAACGGGATAAACCTCTTCTTTTGCAAAAGCGGCCATCGGCAAAGCGGTGACTACCATCACGATTGCGAGCAGAACGCTCAAAACTCTCTTCTTCATAATTAACCCCTTTTCGCATCCGAACAAGGACAGATTAAATTGCTTTCAAGCGCAAAAGCGTATAAAAGCTTATAAGAATATTTTACACTATTTTAACAAAAAAGTCAATACACTTTTTGCGTTTTTGTTGACTTTTCGACAAAAAATATCCTTTTCGGAAAGTTTTCGGCGCAGTTTTTTTCGGCACGAACGCGAAGAAAAAAATGAGCTGCGAAAACCGGGAGTTTTCACAGCTCACAAAGAGAGTTTAAATTCTCATCGTTAAATCAAATTTTCAACGTTTTAAGATATTCTTTCTGCTCTCGCGAAAGGCGAAAGCTCTCTCGCGCTTTTTGAATCGTTTTGTTGTGTACCCAAGGCGAAAGCCGCTTTTGTTCAATGAACGGAAGCGTTCGAGAATACTGCTTCGCCAGGGCGGTTGCGAAAAACCACGCCTGCATCATTCTGACATAATACTCTTCGCTTTCAACATCGCCGACAAGATAAAGATATTCCTCTTTAAAATCGGCGTCAAGAAAGTGCTTCATCAGCATATTCATGGCAAAGCGAACAGTATAAGTCAGGTTGCAGGAAAGCCAGAGACGAAGCTTTTCAAGCAGCCTTTCTTTGTTCTTTCCGAAGCATCGCGGCGAAAAGCAATCACAGACCGCCCAGTTATCAACAAACAAAAGGAATCGTTCCGTCTCTTTCAAACAGAGATCAAAATCTTTTATCTGTTCAACGAGACAGGCGTGAAGCAAATTTTCCTCGTGATATTCATGCGGAAGCGAAAGGAGAAAGCTTTCAAAACCGCCTTCGGAAAAAAGCTGTTTTGCGATTTTTCTGATAACCGGCATTCTTACGCCGATAACGCGGTCGCTTTCAACGGTCGGAATAAGAGAAGCGTTGAAACGCTTATACTCTTCGTCACGATTTTCAAAAAGCAGAGCACGAATCTTTTCGCAAATGCTGTTCATCAAAGCTTCATCGCAACGTCCCACGCGCCCCAGATAACGGTTCTGAGGTTTCCGATCTTGTCGGCATCACCGATAACATGGACGTTCTTGCCGGCAGCGGCAACAGGCGTCGGGACATAACCGACCGAAAGAATAACACTGTCCGCTTCAATCTTGAAATGCTTTCCGTTCTTGTCAACGGCTATGATTCCATCGGGAAGGACTTCGCCGAGGCTGGTTTCGAGATGAACGGGAACTTTGTTCGTTTTGAAGAAATCGCGAAGGAAGCTTGAGTTCGCGAGGCAAACGCCCTTAACGGCAACGAGGTCATCCTTCATTTCAACGATTATCGGCTTCTTTCCGTGCAGATAAAGGTCATACGCGATTTCGCAGCCGGTAAGTCCGCCGCCAACGATAACAACGGTATCACCGACAGTCTTTTCGCCAAGAAGGAATTCGGTTGCGTCCATGGCAAGCTCCGCGCCCTTCACGGGAATTTTGCGAGCCTTCGAGCCGGTTGCAACGATAATTTCATCGGCGCCGAGCGAATTGATGTCCTTGACCTCGGTGTTAAATTTTACGGTTATCGGCAATCTTTCGATTTCACGCTTATACCATTCGATGAGGTCTCTGTCCTTTTCTTTATAGGAAGGAGCGGCGGCGGCGATGAAAATTCCGCCGAGCTTGTCGGTCTTTTCGTAAATTGTTACCTTATGGCCGCGAAGAGCGAGCACTCTCGCCGCCTCCATGCCGCCGATTCCACCGCCGATAACGGCAATGTTCTTGACCTTCGTCGCTTTGACAATCTTGTACTTTTTGCTTTGCATGGTCTGCGGATTAAGGGCGCAACGCGCCATATGAGCGGAATCGCCGAAATCCTGGTTGTTCGCGTGACCCTTGTAATGAGCCATGTTGAAGCAGCCGTTGTGGCAGCAGATACAGGGAAGGATATCTTCAGCCTTGTCGTTCATCAGCTTGGTTATCCATTCCGGGTCGGCGAGGAACTGACGAGCAACACCCATTGCGTCAATCTTGCCTTCTTCGATTGCCTTTGCGGCAACGTCGGGTTCCATTCTTCCGGCGCAAACGACAGGGATATCGACAAACTTGCGAATATGAGCAACATCATCAAGGTTGCAGTTCTGCGGCATATACGCCGGCGGATGAGCCCAATACCACGCATCGTATGTACCGTTGTCAGCGTTGAGCATATCGTAGCCGGCATCTTGGAGATACTTTGCGGCTTTTTCGCTTTCTTCCATATCACGGCCGACTTCGGTATAACCTTCTTCGCCGGGAAGGGCGCCGTAGCAGAAATCCTTCGTTTTCGAAAGAACGGAATAGCGAAGCGAAACAGGATAATCCTGACCGCAGACAGCCTTGACTCTCTTGACGATTTCGACCGGGAAACGATAGCGATTTTCAAACGAGCCGCCGTATTCGTCAGTACGCTTGTTTGTATACTTCATGGTGAACTGGTCAATAAGGTAGCCTTCGTGAACAGCGTGAATTTCAACGCCGTCAACACCGGCTTCCTTGCAAAGCGCGGCAGTTTTCGCAAAAGCTTCGACCATTTCGTTGATTTCCGCCTTCGAAAGAGCGCGGCAATTGATGTTTTCCGCCCAACGCGAGGGAAGCTCACTGGGGCTTGCGCAAAGATAGCTGAGGTCAACTATCGGTTTGATGAGCGGACGAATCGGAGTGTTATACATTTTTGCGAGCGAATCGGTGATCGCAAAAGAGCGACCGAAACCTGCGGTGAGCTGAACAAAAAGCTTGGCTCCGGTCTTATGGAGCTCGTCCATAAAGACCTTGAGTTCCTTAAACATTTTTTTGTTCTGATAAAGCCAGCGGTTACCGATGGTGTCCTTAAGCGGAGCGATGCCGGGGATTATGAGACCGACATTGTTTTTTGCCCTTTCAAGGAAGAAGTTTGCCGACTCCTTGTCAAAATGGTTCGGCTCCATCCAACCGAAAAGCGAGGTTCCGCCCATTGGGCAAAGGACGATACGGTTTTTGATTTCAACATTACCGATCTTCCAGGGAGTAAGCAGCGCTGAATAATCTTGATTCATTTGGTTATCTCCTCTCTGTGACCGCAAAAGCAGTCAGCGACCAACTTAAATTTGTACCTGACTATTATAATCTTTCCGCCATTCATTGTCAATCGTTTTTCGACCCGAAGAATGATATTTTGAGCCTCGCGGCGGCTTGATTTTTTCCGCGGTGAATGATATACTGTTCAAAACACAAGAGAAGGATGGCAGCATGAACATACAGATATTCGGCACATCAAAATGTTTTGACACCAAAAAGGCGCAACGCTATTTCAAAGAGCGCGGAATTAAATTTCAATTTGTCGACCTCGGAAAATTCAATATGAGCCGCGGCGAGTTAAAAAGCGTTTTGAAGGCAACCGGCGGCAATCTTGACAATCTCATCAACGAAAAAAGCAAAAAATTTGACTCTTCCTTTATCAAGTATCTTGCAACGCAGGAAGCGAAAGAAGAAAAACTTCTTGAAAACGGAGAGCTTTTTAAAACACCGATAGTACGAAACGGAAAGCTTGCAACGATCGGCTATTGCCCCGACGTCTGGAAGCAATGGGAAGAAAAGGAGAAATAAAAATGGTAACTCGGGAACAGATTGACAGAATAAACGAACTCGCAAGAAAAGGAAAAACCGGAACGCTGACCGAAGAAGAAAAAGCGGAGCAACAGGTGCTCAGGCGAATCTACATTGACTCTTTCAAAGAAAGCCTCGTTTCTCAGCTCGAAAACACATATATCGTTGACGAAAAGGGCAACAAAAAGAAAGTTCAAAAAAAGAACAGCTAAATTCTTTCGCCGTCGCATTCAAACAGAAAAAACGAATGCGACAGCTTTTTTTATTTTTTCTCTTGACTCTACAATAATTGTAGAGTTTATCATATAAGAAAAACGCGTCAAATCAAAGAAAGAGAAGTGTTATCAACAATGGAAAACAACCTGACAAGCGGAAGCGTGCTCAAAAACATTCTTCGTTTTTCGCTCCCCTATCTGCTGTCTTATTTTTTACAAACGCTTTACGGCATGGCAGACCTTTTCATTATCGGTCAATTCGAAGAAAGCGTTGCCCCGACGACCGCCGTTTCAATCGGCAGCCAGGTTATGCATATGATAACCGTTATGATAGTCGGTCTTGCCATGGGTACAACGGTTTGCATTGGCCGAGCAACGGGCGCAAACGACAAAAAACGAGCGGCAACGGACACCGGTAACACCGCAACGCTGTTTATGGCTCTGTCTTTAATTCTCACAGGCGTTCTTCTGCTTTGCGTAAAACCGATCGCAGCCGCGATGAACACACCTTCAGCCGCTGTTGACGGCACCGTCGAATATTTGAAAATCTGCTTCGCGGGCATTCCGTTCATCACCGCTTACAACGTTCTCAGTTCGGTTTTTCGCGGCATGGGCGACAGCAAAAGCCCCATGTATTTTATCGCCGTTGCGTGCGTGGCGAACATCGTTCTTGACTATGTTTTTATCGGCGCGCTCGGTCTCGGTCCCGCCGGAGCGGCTCTCGGAACAACGATTGCTCAGGCGATAAGTGTCGTCATCGCTTTCGCCGTCATTGTGAAGAGAAAGACAATTAAACTTGAAAAAGCAGATTTCAAACCGCAAAAGAAAATCATGTCACCGATTCTCAAAATCGGCGCGCCGATAGCTCTTCAGGACGGCTTGATACAAATCGCGTTCATCGTTATAACAATAATCGCAAACGGACGCGGCCTCACCGATTCCGCTGCGGTCGGTGTTGTTGAAAAAATTATCGGATTCATTTTTCTTGTCCCCTCCTCCCTGCTTTCGACCGTTTCCGCTCTCGGCGCGCAAAACATCGGCGCCGGAAAGCGCTCTCGCGCCGTTGAAACACTCAAATACGCCTGTTTCATCGCCGTCGGCTTCGGTCTTCTCGTTTCCGCAACGGTGCAATTTGTTGCCGAACCGTTAGTCGGTCTGTTTGTCAAAGACGCGGCAACAATTGCCGCGGGAGGGCAATACCTGCGCGGCTACGTTTGGGACTGTCTTTTCGCCGGGCTTCATTTCAGCTTCAGCGGTTATTTCTGCGCCTGCGGCAAATCGGGACTTTCGTTTTTGCACAACATTACGGCGATATCGCTTGTCAGAATACCCGGAGTCTATCTCATGTCAAAAATGTTTGAAACCACGCTCTTCCCGATGGGCATTGCGACCGCGTGCGGCTCGCTGCTTTCGTTCGTCATCTGCGTGATTGCATTCGTTGCATTGGAAAAGAAAGAAAAAGGGAGAAAAAGCAAAAATGAGTATGCCTAAGCTTTTTCAAATCGGAGATGTTTCCAAGCTTTTCAACCTGAGCGTCAGCAGCTTGCGACATTACGAAAAGCTCGGACTCGTCGAACCGGAATACATTGATCCGCAAAGCGGCTATCGCTATTACAGCACGCGCCAGTTCGAACCGCTCAACACCATACGCTACCTTCGCGCTTTGGATATGCCGCTGTCGGAGATTGCGGACTTTCTTCAAAACCGCGACATTGAAACGATCGAAGAAAAGCTCAAGCGTCAAAAGCAAATCGTCATTGAAAAACAACGGCGGCTTCAGCTCATTGAGCGAAAAATCGACAATCGTTTGCGCCGTCTCGACGATGCACTGAGCTGCGGACTCGACACGGTCACTGTCACCGAAATCGAGCCCTGCCGCGCGGTGATAATCGAAAGCTCGCTGAAACTCGGCAGGGATTTCGACATGGAAACGCCCATAAGAAAACTCGAACAGTCGCAGGAACAGGGAGTTGTTTTTCTCGGCAAGGTCGGAGTCGGAATTTCAAAAGAGCACCTTGAAAGCCGAAGCTTTGACTCATACGACGTTGTGTTCCTTTTGCTTGACGAAGAAGACGAATTCAAAGGAAAGACGCAACAACTCGAAAAAAGCCGCTGCGTTTCGCTGCGCTTTCGCGGCAGCCACGGCGATGCGCCGCGGCAATACGAAAAGCTTTCGAGCTATATTGAGCAAAACGGATTGTCGATTTGCGGCTTTTCGCGCGAGATAACCATAATCGACTACGGAATGACAAACGACACGGAAAAATTCGTCACCGAGATAAGTATCCCGGTGACGAAAAAATAAATTCGAATATTAGCCGACGAGAGCCGAAGCACACAAGTCAGCTTATCATTTTCGCGAAATCCTCTTCCGAGATTACGGCGACTCCAAGCTGTTGCGCTTTTGTCAATTTGCTTCCGGCGTCCTCTCCGGCAAGAACATAGGTCGTTTTCTTTGAAACGGAGGAAGCGGTTTTTCCCGAGAAGGATTCAATAATCTGTCCGGCTTCCGCTCTCGTGTAGGTTGAAAGGGTTCCGGTCAAAACGAAGGTCATCCCCTCAAAGCGGCGGTCAACAACGGTTTGAAGGCTTTGCATATTGACGCCGCACTCTTTAAGATGAGCCACGAGCTCACGGCTTTTTTCGAGCGAGAAAAAGTCTAAAACACTTTGCGCCATTATGTCGCCGAAACCGTCAATCGAATTGAGTTCCTCCCTGCCGGCAGCTATCACGGCGTCCATCGAGCCGAAGCGCGAAGCAAGGAGCTTTGCCGCCTTCTGACCGATATGACCGATTCCGAGAGCGAAAATCAGACGATAAAGGTCGTTGCTCTTTGACTTTTCAATAGCGGCGCGAAGATTGTCGGCGCTCTTCTTTCCCATTCGTTCAATTGACGCGACTTTATCAAAATCAAGCTTATAAATATCGGCAGCGGTGTTTATAAGCTTTTTTTCAACAAGGACGGACAAAACCGCGTCTCCGAGCCCTTCGATATCCATGGCGTCCCTCGAACAGAAATGAATGAGGTTGCGAAGCAACTGACTCGGGCAATCGGGATTAAGACAGCGAAGCGCAGCTTCATCTTCCTGACGAACGGTCTTCGCTCCGCAGGAGGGACAATACCGCGGCATGATATACGGCAGCGAGCCTTCGCCGTGTTCAACAACGGAAACGACCTCGGGAATAATATCTCCCGCCTTTCGGATTATTACCGTATCACCTATTCGAATATCCTTTTCGGTGATAAAATCCTGATTATGAAGCGTTGCACGGCTGACCGTTGAACCGGCAAGAAGGGTCGGTTCGAAAACTCCGGTCGGGGTAAGAACTCCCGTTCTTCCGACGTTGATGTCTATACCGAGCAAAACCGTCTGTTTCTCTTCGGGCGGATATTTAAAAGCAAGCGCCCATTTCGGAAACTTTGAAGTTGAACCGAGAGCGCGGCGGCTTTCAAAAGAGTCAACCTTAATAACAGCGCCGTCTATATCGAAAGCGAGTTCGCCGCGAACGGAACCGATACGGTCAATTTCGGCGAGAGCTTCGTCAATATTTTCGCATTCCTTATAAAAGGGAATTGTGTTAAAACCGAGCGACTTTAAATATTCAAGCGATTCGCCGTGGGAAGAAAGCGTCTTTTCGCTGATTTGCTGAACGTTAAAGATGAAAATATCAAGCTTTCTTCTGCGCGTGACGCGCGGGTCTTTTTGGCGCAAAGAACCGGCAGCGGCGTTTCGCGGATTCTTAAACGGTTTTTCGCCGTCAAGCTCCTGTCTTTTCACAAGTTCGAGAAAGACCGATTTCGGCATATAGACTTCACCGCGAACTTCAAGAAACTCCGGAGCACCGCTAAGACGCATCGGAATCGACGAAACGGTTTTAAGGTTGTGGGTAATATCCTCGCCGATTTGACCGTCGCCGCGCGTTGAGCCGCGAACAAAAACGCCGTTTTCATACTCAAGGCTCACAGAAAGACCGTCAATCTTGGGTTCAACAACATATTTTACGTCATTGACATTTTCGCGAACGCGAAGGTCAAAATCAAGGACATCCTGTTTCGAAAACCCATCTTGAAGGCTTTCCATCCTCACGCGGTGTTCAACCGGAGCGAACTGAGAGCTTGCTTTTCCGCCAACGTGCTTCGTCGGCGAAGAGGGCGACGAAAGCTCGGGATATTCCTCTTCTATCGAGATGAGCTCATGAAGCAGTTTATCATATTCAAAATCTTCGATTTCGGGCTCGTCGTTTTCGTAATACTTTTTATTGTGATATTCAATTATTTCGCGAAGCTGAACGCATCGCGCTTTTTTTGTTTCAAAATCAGTCATTAAGCAGCCTCCTGACGAACGCTCATTCAGCAAGCTCTGTGATAAGGCAAACTGCGTGAGCGGCTATTCCTTCTTTGTTTCCCGTGAAGCCGAGCCCTTCTTCCGTTGTCGCCTTTACGCTGACTTTATCGCAAGAAAGCGAGCAGGCGGCGGCAATGTTTTCTCTCATTGCGTCAATGAACGGACGAAGCTTCGGTTCCTGGCAAAGAACGGTTGAATCTATGTTGAGCACTCTGTATCCGTTTTTCGCAAGCAGCTCACTGACTTTTTCAAGCAGCAGAAGGCTGTTCGCCCCGGAATATTTCGGGTCGTTGTCGGGAAAATGAAGCCCTATGTCTCCGAGCGCGGCAGCACCCAAAAGAGCGTCGGAAACCGCGTGAAGCAGCACATCGGCATCGGAATGACCGAGAAGCCCCTTTTCGTGTTCAATTTCCACTCCGCCCAAAACAAGTTTTCTTCCCGAAACGAGTCTGTGGACATCATAGCCGTGACCGATTCGCATTCAAAACAGCTCCTTTACAGCTTTTTCAAATTCTTCATATGTTACAAATGTATTCAAAATTTTTACCAGCGCCGAAGTTGACATATGCTGCGGCAAGGCAAGCTTTTTCAAAAGCAGACGGCGTTTTTCCGCGCTGTTCGCTCTTCCGGAAAGACCATGTTCGTAAAGGTCGAGACCGGTGATAAGCCTTCTTTTTTCGTCAGTCAGGCAGGCGGTGACACCGCTTTTTTCAAAAGCGTTCAAAAGCAGGCGTTCTTCCACACCCTCAACGCCGAGCTTGCCTTCGGCAGAGGGTTCCGCCTTTCTTTTTTCCTTTCCGAAAACGTCGGGGATATAGACATGGGTTATTTGTTCCGGCGGAATCATTGAAGAAATGAAGTTTCTGATAACAAAACCGGCGGAGTCGCTGTCGGTTAAAACAATGATTCCTTTTTCACCGGCGAGACGACGAAGCAGTCGTTGCTTTTCTTTGTCTTTGAAAATTCCGAAACCGTCCGTCTTGATTATGAGAGCGTCAATGATATTTGAAAGCTTGATAACGTCATACTTTCCTTCAACAATAACCGGTCTGTCAAGCTTTATCATACCTTTTCTCCGTTCGCGATGAGCAAAAGCTTTACCATCAGCTGTTCTATTACAAGCGTTTGCGAAGCGGGCGACGATTTCAGCTTCGCGTCGGCGGAGTCAAGCTCTTCAAGGCAGGCGCGCAAAGCGGGCATTTCGAGCTTTGCGGCATCGCGGGAAGCGTAACCGAGGGCAAACTCCCTGCCCTTATAGTTAAACAGCGAAGAAAGCGGCTGAACGGTACCGGTGCACTGAGACGCGACCTTCGCCCGATACATATCGACATATGTTCCGATTATTGAACCGAGAATATAATTCGGCTCGGTTTTCAGCGTGAGCAACGAGTCGAGAATATCATACGCTTTTTCAAAATTTCCGGAAAGCAAAGCGCGTGTCAACGAGCTGACTTTTGCATCGACGGTTTTCACCGCAACGGCGTCAATATGCGCTTTTGTTATTTCGCCCTGCTCGGCATAATTGCAAACCTTTGAAAGCTCATTGACAAGAACGTTGAGGTCGTCACCGACCGAAGCAACGAGATATTGAGCCATTTGGGGCGAAAGAGTTACCCCCTGCTTTGCCGCGGAAGAGATAAGCGGCTTTATAAGGTCATTGCCCTTTCGTTTTCCGAGTTCGCAAACGGCACCGAATTTTTCAAAAAGAGAGAGAGCTTTCTTTCCGTTCTTTCGGTTGAATGAGTCCGAGGACTGGAAGAAGATGAGAACCGTGCTTTCGGGCAAAGATTCAAAAGCGGAAGATAAAGTTTTCGCTTCCTTTTCGCCGAGCGATTCAAGTTTGTAATCTTCAACAATAACGCAGCGTTTTTCGCTGAGCATCGGAAGCGTCATTGCGCGGTCAAACACCTCGCGAAGTTCGGCGTTCTTTCCGTCAAAGCGGTCAAGATTGAGCGATTCAAAGGACTTATCGACAACAGACTGCGAAAGAAGGTCAACGTAATGCGCCTTGAGATAGCTTTCATCGCCGAAAAAAAGATACAAAGAGAAAAACTCTTTTTCTCTTATGTGCTTTTTTAGCTGCTTTTCGTCAAAAACTGCCACTTTTCGTTAAACCTCCGTTTGTTTATGATAAAAGATTATACCCTTTTTCCCGAGCAATATCAAGCGCAAACTCCAAAAGAGCGCCGCGTTCGTTCAACAGCTTTTCTTCGATCACCGAGTCAACAAGTTTTTCGAGAACAAAACCGATTTGCGTTCCTCTCAAGCCGAGAGAAAGCATATCGTTTCCGTTCACGGCGAGAGAGCTTCGCGAAAAGCATTCGTTTTGTGAAAGAACCTGTTCGGCGATTTTTTCAAGCTCGTTGAATTTTTCCTGACGAAACCTGAAATTTTCGTTTTGGGCGAGATTGTCGGCACGTTGAAGCTCAACCAGGTCGAAAAAAGTTTCGCTTCCGAGCCGTCGAAGCTTTTTCTTCACCGCGACCTCATCGCAATCAATCGGCGAATCATGTATTTTTACGAGCTTTGTTACCTTTTGAATCGTCTCGCCGTCGAAGCGCAAACGGCGAAGCTCATCTTCTGCGAGCGCCGCACCGCGCGGAGCGTGGGAATAAAAATGTCCCGTTTTGTTTTCGTCAAGAGAAAAGGTCAGTGGCTTTGCGCAATCATGAAAAAGCGCGGCAAGCCGCATATGAAGCACCGGACGAACGTTTTCCACCGCAACGACGGTGTGTTCGTAAACGTCAAAGCAGTGATGCTCATTATGTTGTTCAAAACCCCGCATCGGGCGAAGAAGAGGCATCGCCTCGGCTAAAACCGAAGGGAAAGCGCGAAGTACCTTCCCCGCTTCGCGCGCACACAAAAGGCGCGAAAGTTCGGCGGAAACACGCTCCGGGGAAAGGTTTTTCAAAAGAGGACTGCATTCAACAGCGGCTCTCGCCGTCAAAGGCTCAATTTCAAAGCCGAGCTCGGCGGAAAAACGAAGCGCGCGAAGAATGCGAAGCGAATCTTCGCGAAAGCGCTCTTCGGCATCACCGACAGCACGAATCAGCCCGAGGGAAATATCTTTTTCTCCGCCGAAGGGATCAGTGAGAACACCGTTTTCGTCACAGGCGATTGCGTTCATTGTGAAATCGCGGCGAGCAAGGTCTTCTTCAATGCTCGAAGTGAAGGAAACGCTGTCCGGGTGGCGATTGTCGGAATAAGTGCTTTCGGTTCTGAAGGTCGTTATTTCCACGGCGGTTTTTTCAAAAAGGAGCGTGACCGTTCCGTGCGCGATACCCGTGGGGATGACCTTTCGGTTTTTAAAGACCTCTTCCACCTGTTCCGGACGCGCATCGGTGGCTATATCTATATCGTGAAGCGGTCTGTTAAGCAGACGGTCACGAACGGAACCACCGACGAGAAACGCGGAAAATCCGTGTCTTTGAAGAGCTTCGATAACATCGCAAACAACGGCTTTCGGTTTTTGCATTTTTGAAGCCCTCCCTGCTTTCGATGTTTGAATCTGTTACCGTCATATTATAGCAACAAGAATAAAATTTTTCAAGAGTGGTTGAAATCAACAGGGGTTTTATGATATTATAGATTTGATTAATCAGGGTACCGACACTTATCGGCTGCCCGGAATCGAGGAATGTTGAATGAGCAGCGACAGACTTTTCAGAAAAAACGTCTTTGGCGGATTTAACAAAGACGATGTCATCGACTACATAGAAAACATGAAAAACGAGTTTTTTGACTATCGTTCTCAGGTTGAGACCACGGTTAACGAGCTCAACAAAAAAGTGGCTTCGCTCGAAAACGAGCTCAAAAACGCCGGTCTGCGTTTGGCAGAAGCGAACAAAAAAGCGGCCGAGGCGACCGAAAAGCCCGCTTCGCCCGAAAAGGCAGCACCGACACCGCAGCCTTCTTTGACCGAAAACGACCCTTTGAGCGAAATCAATCTCGCAACGGACAGGCTTCGCCGTGTTGCGGACGAAATTTGCGACAGCCTCACCGGCTTCGTTGAAAGAATTGCGGAAAGCAGCGTTGCCGTCACCATTGCCCAACCGCTCCCACAAGAGCTTTCGGCGGCGCCGACAGCGACCGAAAACGCGGACGAGGACACGAAATCAATCATCTCTTTTATTGACGGACTTTTGGCAAAGATCGAAGACCGAAACGACGTTTCTCCGCAGCCGGAGCTTGACAATCTGTTGCCCGAAAAGATTTTCAAATGAGCCAGAGCTGTCGTTCACGGCAGCTTTTTTGACGACAACACAAAAAACATCGGGACTTTTAAAATCAAAGGCGGTGCAAACCCGAAATGAAAAAAGCCATAAAACTGATGTCAGTGCTGCTTTGCGCTGTTATTGCCCTTTCCATCCTCTCGCTTTGCGCTTTGGCGGCAGAGGATGAATTCGAAGCTTCGCTTTCCGCTTTTCCGAAAAGCTACCGCGCCGCGTTGCGCGAGCTTCACGAGCAACACCCTTCCTGGAGCTTTACGGCGCTCAAGACCGGAATTGACTGGAACGAAGCCGTTGACAACGAATGCAGCGGAGGAAGAAGCCTTTTTCCGAAAAGCGGTTCAAGCGTTTTCAAAAGCGTCAGCGTCGGTGACTACAGCTATTCCGGCGGATATTACATTGAAAAAGACGGCGGGTTCGTCACCGCGAACCGACTCGCCGTTGCCTACTATATGGACCCGCGAAACTTTCTTAACGAAAACAACATTTTTCAGTTTGAGGACCTTTCCTACAACGAGATGTTCGACGAGGCCGCAGTTGAATATGTCCTTCGCGGAACGTTTATGTACAAAACCAACATCACCTACTACAACGCCAAGGGCAAGCTCGTTGAAACAAAGCAAAAATATTCCACGGTGATTTGCGAAGCCGGAAAAAGCGCAAACGTCAACCCCTGCTATCTCGCGGCGAAAATACGCAGCGAAGTCGGCAGCGGAACGACCGCGACAAACGGAAAAAATTCGACTTATCCCGGGATTTTCAATTTTTACAGCATCGGTGCCTCCGACGGAGCCGGCGCCGTTGAACGCGGTCTGAAATGGGCGAGCAGCGGCACCACATACAACAGACCGTGGAACACACCGAAAAAATCCATAGTCGGCGGAGCTCAGTACGTTGCAAGCTCATACATCGCGCAGGGACAATACACCGCTTACCTCCAAAAATTCAACGTTGAACCCGACAGCGAATACGGTCTGTATAACCACCAGTATATGACAAATGTTTGCGCAGCGGCAACGCAGGCGTATTTTTCATATGATTCCTATTCTTCGGCGAAGCTTCTCGACAGCAAGTTTTCGTTTTCCATCCCCGTTTTCGAAAACATGGACGACAAGAACGGAACGGACGGAAGCGTTTCCCTCTCGGACGCAAGCGGCCTTTCGGGAAAGAACAGCACCGGCGGCAGCATCAACATCCGAAAAGGTCCTTCGACCAACAACGACCGTTTTGATTTTCAACTGTCCGCAAACGCAAAGGTCACCGTTCTTGACACCGTTGAAACCGACTCAACTTACTACGCAAACGTTATCAACTATCCGTTCTGGTACAAAATAAGCTTCAACTATAATTCCAAGCAATACACCGGATATGTTCCGAAAACGTTCATAGAAATAACATCCTCTGTTACCGTTGCGCCGGGCGCATACGAGCCCGCCTTCGCCTCAAAGGACGGTAAAAAAACACTCAAACTTATTTCATATGACGAGCAGGTCGCAACGATCGAAAACGGTATTATAAACTTTTTGAAGGAAGGCAGCGCAGAAGTCGCCGCGTATGACTCGACCGGCAGATTCTCCGTCGCAAAATATGCCGTTTCGGACACAGGCGCGCCGGGAACGGTTTTGAACCTCGCTCAAAGCAACACAACCGAGACGTCGTTCACTCTTTCATGGCGCAAGGTTGAGGGCGCAACCGGATATACTGTTTACAGATACGACGAAGCGAAAAAGGAATATGTCGCCATTAAAACGCTTTCCGGAACGAGCCTCGTCGTGACACCCGACAAAGCCGTTGCAACCTACGCCGTTAAAGCAAGAAAGAAGACCGGCAACACCGTGATATATTCGGAAAGCTTTTCAAAGAGTATTGTTGCCGCAACAAAGCCCGCCGCTCCGACAGACATCATCCAGAAAAACACCGAGTCGGATCGTTACACGCTCAGTTGGAAAAAAGTCGAAAACGCAACCGGATATATCGTATATCGCTACGACAAGGAAAACAACAAATATACCAAAGCGGAGACAACCTCTGCCACCGAGAGCGAACTGCTCGCCCTCTCCCCTGCGCAAAGCGACCAATATAAGATTCAGGCATATATCAAAGCCGACTGCGGAGAGATAAAAAGCGAGTATTCCGCACCGTTCGACGCTGTAACCGCACCGGCAAAGGTCAAAAACGTCAAGCTTTCCGCCGTTAAGGAAAACAGCTATACCCTTTCCTGGAGCAAGGTCAGCGGCGCAAGCGGCTACACCGTTTACAGATTTTCTTCTTCGAGCGGAAGTTTTGAAGCCGTTTCAACCGTCGGCAAAGCTTCATGCAAGATTTCCCCGCTCACCGCAGGCAGCCGCGACATCTATATTGTTAAAGCTTTCACCGTTCAGGGAAAGAACAGCTTTTACGGCGAGCAGTCGCAGGAATTTTCCGCGGCGACTTTGCCGACAGCGGTCGGAAAGCTCAGTCAGAAAAACACCGGCGCGAAAAAATATACCCTCTCTTGGAAGAAGGTCAGCGGCGCCGACGGATACAGAATATTTAAATATGACACAGCGAAAAAGAAATTCGTCTTTTTGACAGACAGCGAAACAAACAGCCTGACCCTCACCGGACTCAAGGTAGCAACAACGACAAAATACAAGGTCTGCGCTTTTGTTACAATCGGAAAGAAAAACTATTACGGTGCTTATTCACCCGAATACACCGCAGCGACGGCTCCGGCGAAAGTCAGCGGTCTTAAAGCAACCGCAATCACAACGTCCGGTTACACGCTGAGTTGGAACAAGGTTAAAAACGCTTATGGTTACCGCGTTTTCAGATATGACGAAAAAAGCGGAAGCTACACAAAAGTTGCAACCATAAGGGGCAATTCATACAAAATCAAGGCTTTGAAAGGCGCGAAAAGCGAAAAGCTTATTGTTAAGGCTTTTTTGAGAAACGGCTCCGCCAATTATTTTTCCGCCGCATCCAAGTCCATAACCGTAAATCTCAAATAACTCACCAGTAAAGAAAGAGGGATGACCCCATGAACAAGGGAAAGTTTTACATCACAACAGCTATCGCCTATACTTCGCGAAAGCCGCACATCGGAAACAGCTATGAAATCGTGTTGACCGACGCAATCGCAAGATATAAACGTCTTTGCGGCTACGATGTCTTTATGCTCACCGGAACGGACGAACACGGACAAAAAATCGAAGAATACGCAAAAGCTGCCGGAATAACACCGAAGGAATATGTTGACAAGGTTGCCGGCGAAATCAAAGGTATCTGTGACACGTTGAACACGACCTATGACAAATTCATCCGCACGACCGACGACTACCACGAAAAATGCGTTCAGAAGATTTTTAAAAAGCTCTATGAACAGGGCGATATTTACAAAAGCGAGTATGAAGGTCTTTACTGCACGCCCTGCGAGTCGTTTTGGACCCAGGCGCAGCTTGTTGACGGAAAATGTCCCGATTGCGGTCGCGAGGTTAAAAAAGCCAACGAGGAAGCTTATTTCCTTCGCCTTTCAAAATATCAAAAGCAGCTTGAAGAATATATTGAGCAAAACGAACACTTCATCTATCCCGAAAGCAGAAAGAAGGAAATGCTCAACAACTTCATCAAGCCCGGACTTCAGGACCTTTGCGTTTCGCGTTCCTCTTTCAAATGGGGAGTTCCCGTAACCTTTGACGACAAGCACGTTATCTATGTTTGGATAGACGCACTTTCAATCTACATCACCGCTCTCGGCTATGACCCGGACGGAAGCGGCGAGCTTTATCAAAAATACTGGCCCGCCGACGTTCACATCATCGGCAAAGACATCGTTCGCTTCCACACGATATACTGGCCCATCATGCTCATGGCACTCGGCGAGCCGTTGCCGAAGCAGGTTTACGGCCATCCGTGGCTCCTTTTCGGCACCGACAAAATGTCAAAATCCAAGGGAAACGTCATTTATGCAGACGACCTCGTTAAGCTTCTCGGCGTTGACGCCGTCAGATACTATCTGCTTGCGGAAATGCCGCACGCGAACGACGGTTCGATCTCTTACGAGACAATAATCGAAAGATACAACTCCGACCTTGCGAACACGCTCGGCAACCTTGTTAACCGAACGATTGCAATGACCAACAAGTATTTCGGCGGCGTTGTTCCCGCTCCCTCCTGCCCCGAAGAGCTCGACGAAGAGCTCAAAAACACCGCGCTTGCAACAGTCGAAAACGTTGACAAACACATCAACAGTTACCACATGGCAGACGCAGTTGACGCCGTTATGAGCCTCGCGAAACGCTGCAACAAATATATTGACGAAACCGCTCCCTGGACACTCGCAAAGGACGAGAGCCGAAAAGAAAGACTCGGAACTGTTCTTTATAACCTTCTTGAAAGCATTCGCTTCATAGCGACGCTCATCTCTCCGTTCATGCCCGACACCGCCGCCGCCATCTTCGAACAGATGTCGTGTGACATCAAGGACTACGACAGCCTTTCGGCTTTCGGCGCACTCAAAGAGGGCACAACGGTCAAAACGCCAACTCCCCTTTTCGCAAGAATCGACGCAGAAAAAATGCTTTCCGAAATTGCGGCCAAGCAGGAAGAAGCGGCAAAAAAAGAAAAGACCATTGAAGAGATCGAAGGCGTTGCTCAAATCTCCATTGACGATTTTTCGAAGGTCGACCTTCGCGTTGCGCAAATCACGGACTGCGTTCCCGTCAAACGCGCGAAAAAGCTTTTGAAGCTCACCCTTGACGACGGAACGGGCAAAGCCCGCACCGTTGCTTCCGGCATTGCAAAATGGTACAAACCCGAAGATCTCATTGGCAAAAAGGTCATCGTCGTTTCGAACCTCAAGCCTGCCGTTCTTTGCGGCGTTGAAAGCGAAGGAATGATCCTTGCCGGCGACTGCGGCGAAGACGACGTCAAGGTCGTTTTTGTTGACAACATGCCAAACGGAGCAAAGATAAGATGATTTATTCGGGTATATTCGACACACACGCTCATTATGACGACGAAAAGTTTGACGGCGACCGCGATTTGATATTGAACGAGCTGAAAAACGAAGGAGTTGTCGGCGTCATTGATTGCGGCTGTGATAAGAGTTCTTCACTCGAAGCGATAAAGCTTTCCGAAAAATTCGACTTCGTGTATGCAGCACTCGGCGTTCACCCGCACGAAGCCGCCGAAGCAACGGACGGCGACCTTTCCGAGCTCAAAGCACTCTACTCAAAAGAGAAGGTTGTGGCTGTCGGTGAAATCGGACTCGATTATCATTATGATTTTTCGCCGCGCGAGACCCAGCTTCTGTTTTTTGAAAAGCAGCTTATTCTTGCAAACGAGCTTTCGTTGCCTGTTATCATTCACGACAGAGAAGCTCACGAGGACACCTTGAAGCTTTTGAAAAAGCACAAACCGAAAGGTGTTGTTCATTGCTTTTCCGGAAGCGCGGAAATGGCTAAAGAAGTTTTAAAGCTCGGGCTTTACATCGGGCTTGGCGGAGCGGTGACTTTCAAAAACGCAAAGAAACCGCTTGAGGTTGCCGCGCTCGTTCCGAGCGACCGACTCTTGCTTGAAACCGATTGTCCCTACATGGCGCCTGTGCCGCTGAGAGGGAGTCGTTGCGATTCGCGAATGATCGCATATTCGGCGAAAAAAATCGCCGAAACACGCGGTTGCGACGCGCAGCAGCTTATTGACACCTGCCGCGAAAACGCAAAAGCATTATTTGGAATATGAATATGGCGTTCCCGACTGCTAAGTTGTCGGGAGCGTTTTTTCGTTTTTTCCCGACGGTAAACACATCGAATATTGAAACTTTTCGGTGACTATTTTAACAGAAATATTGCGCTTTGCGCTTCGTTAATCGTCACATTTTAAGTTGACTAATCGAAAAAGCTGTATTATAATAGACTGTAAAAATCTTTTTACGTTTTTCGCCGAAAAAAGATAATCTGTAACTTTACGGAGGTAATAATTATGGTTAGAGCAATTGTCGGCGCGAACTGGGGCGATGAAGGCAAGGGCAAAATAACGGATATGTTTGCCGCTCAGTCCGATATGGTCATTCGTTTTCAGGGCGGCGCAAACGCCGGTCACACCATCATCAACAACTATGGAAAGTTTGCGCTCCATCAGCTTCCGAGCGGTGTTTGCTTTCCGCATATAACAAACGTTATTGCAAACGGCGTTGCGCTTGATATTCCGAAGCTGATGAAAGAAATTCAGCACGTTCTTGACGGCGGTGTTCCCGAAATCAACCTCAAAGTCAGCGAAAGATGTCAAATCATGATGCCGTATCATGTTTTGCTTGACACCTATGAAGAAGAGCGTCTCGCAGAGAAAGCTTTCGGTTCGACCAAAAGCGGCATCGCTCCTTTCTTCTCCGATAAATACGCAAAGATCGGATTCCAGATCTGCGAACTTTTTGACGAAGAGCACCTCAAAGAAAAGCTCACTCAAATTCTTTCCGTTAAGAACCTGATTATCAAAAATATTTATCACAAGCCCGAGCTCTCGGTTGAAGAGGTTCTTCACAGCCTCGAAGAATATCGAGATATGATCGCGCCGTATGTTTGCGACACGGGAAAGCTCATTCGCGAAGCCGTTAAAGACGGAAAGAAAATTCTTCTTGAAGGTCAGCTCGGTTCGCTCAAAGACCCCGATTTCGGAATTTATCCCATGGTAACCTCCTCTTCCACCCTCGCCGGTTACGGCGCAGTCGGCGCAGGTATTCCTCCCTACGCCATCGGTGACATCACGGTTATCACCAAGGCTTATTCGAGCGCCGTCGGCGCAGGCGAATTCGTCAGCGAAATCTTCGGCGACGAAGCACAGGAGATGCGCGTCCACGGCGGCGACGCAGGTGAATTCGGCGCAACAACCGGAAGACCGCGCAGAATGGGTTGGTTCGACTGCGTTGCAACGCGCTACGGTTGCGAAGTTCAGGGCGCAACGGAGGTCGTTCTCACCGCTCTTGACTGCCTTTCATATCTTGACAAAATAAGCCTTTGCGTCGGCTATGAAATTGACGGCGTTGTTACCAAAGACTTTCCCGTGACACCGCTTCTCAAACGCGCAAAGCCGGTTCTTGTCACTCTTGACGGTTGGCATTGCGACATCAGAGGCATTCGTGAATTTTCAAAGCTTCCGAAGCAGGCACAGGATTACGTCAACTTTATCGAAAAAGAAATCGGCGTAAAGATTTCCTATGTTTCCAACGGACCGAAGAGAGAAGAAATAATCAAGAAATAATTGTCGAATCGGCTATGGGGGCTTAATGATGACAAACGAAAAAATTCTTGTTCTCGATTTTGGCGGTCAATACAATCAACTGATTGCCCGCCGAGTCAGAGATGAGAGCGTCTATGCAGAGATTCTTCCCTACACCGTATCGCTCGAAACAATAAAAAACAACCATTACAAAGGAATCATTTTTACCGGCGGTCCCAACAGCGTATATGACCCCGCTTCGCCGCATTATACCGCTGAAATTTTAAAGCTCGGCATTCCCGTTCTCGGAATTTGTTACGGTTGCCAGCTCATCGCTTTCATGGAAGGCGGCGAAGTTTCAACGGCGCCGGTCAGCGAATACGGAAAAATTGAACTTTTTGCCAACGCAAAAAGCGACCTTTTCAAGGACGTTGCCCCCGAAAGCTTTGTCTGGATGAGTCACACCGACTATATTTCAAAACCGCCAGCCGGTTATAAGGTCACAGCCAAAACGGCAAATTGCCCCTGCGCCGCCATGCAAAACAAAGAAAAGAAAATCTATGCCGTTCAGTTTCACCCGGAGGTGACGCACTGCGAATTCGGAAAACAGATATTGCACAATTTTCTTTACGAAGTTTGCTCCTGCAAGGGTGATTGGGTCATGGAAGGTTTCATCGACTCAACGGTCGCCGCGCTGAAAGAACAAATCGGAAACAAAAAGGTTGTTCTCGGACTGTCCGGCGGCGTTGACTCAGCCGTTGCCGCGGCGCTCGTTTCAAAGGCCGTTGGCAAACAACTGACCTGCGTTTTCGTGGATCACGGTCTCATGCGTCTCAACGAAGGCGATGAAGTCGAAAACACCTTTGTGAAGCTCTTTGACATGAACTTCGTTCGCGTCAATTGCAGGGAACGTTTTTTCGAAAAGCTTCGCGGCGTTACCGAACCGGAAGAAAAAAGAAGAATCATCGGCACCGAGTTTTACGAAGTCTTCTGGAACGAAGTCAAGAAAAACGCGACCGAAAGTTTTTTCGCTCAGGGAACGATATATCCAGATTGTATCGAGTCGGGCAAGGGCGATGCAGACACCATAAAGACCCACCACAACAAAGTTAAAATGCCTGATGATGTCAGCTTCGAAGGCATTATCGAACCGCTCAAAAGCCTTTTCAAAGACGAAGTTCGCCGCGTCGGTGAAAAGCTCGGAATACCGAAGCCGCTCGTTTGGCGGCAGCCGTTTCCGGGACCCGGTCTCGGCGTTCGCATCATCGGCGACATAACCGAAGAAAAGGTCAACATTTTACAACAGGCAGATTTCATTTTTCGGGAAGAGATGGAAAAAGGCGGATATGCCGACCGCCTTTCGCAGTATTTCGCGGTCGTTACCGACCTTAGAAGTGTTGGCGTCATGGGTGACCACAGAACATATGAACGACTCGTTGTTCTCCGCGCGGTCACAACCGACAATTTCATGACTGCCGACTGGGCTCAAATACCGTATGAACTGCTTGCAAAAGCATCAAACAGAATTACAAACGAGGTCAAAGGAGTTAACCGTGTTGCCTATGACATTACGAGCAAGCCCCCGGCGACCGTCGAATGGGAATAATCAAAAAAGGAGTAATCAAACATGAGTAATGTACGTCCGGATTCAATGGCACGCATCAACACAAAAGAGCTTGCCGAAGCATTTATCGAAGAACAGGTTGCCGCTATTCGCGCACAGGTTGGAGACAAAAAAGTACTCCTTGCGCTTTCGGGCGGCGTGGACTCTTCCGTCGTTGCGGCCCTTCTCATCAAAGCCGTCGGAAAGCAGCTCGTTTGCGTCCATGTAAACCACGGTCTTATGCGCAAAGGCGAAAGCGAACAGGTTATTGAGGTTTTCAAGAACCAGATGGATGCCAACCTGATATATATCGATGCCACAGACCGCTTCCTTGATCTCCTTGCAGGTGTCAGCGAGCCCGAAAAGAAACGCAAAATCATAGGCGGTGAATTCATCAAAGTCTTTGACGAAGAAGCGAGAAAACTTGACGACATCCACTTCCTGGCTCAGGGAACGATATATCCCGACATACTTGAGTCCGACGGAGTAAAAGCGCACCACAACGTTGGCGGTCTTCCGGAAGAAATGAGCATGGAGCTTGTTGAACCGGTTAAACTTCTTTTCAAAGATGAAGTTCGTGTTGTCGGCGAGACTCTCGGATTGCCGCACAGCATGGTTTATCGCCAGCCGTTCCCGGGTCCCGGACTCGGCGTTCGTTGTCTTGGCGCAATCACAAGAGATCGCCTTTCCGCCCTTCGCGAAGCGGACGCTATTCTTCGCGAAGAATTTGACAAAAACGGTCTTGCCGAAAAGGTTTGGCAGTATTTCATTGCCGTTCCCGATTTCAAGAGCGTCGGCGTTCGTGACGGAAAGCGCTATGAAGGCTGGCCCGCTATCATCCGCGCCGTTAACACTACGGACGCTATGACCGCAACCATCGAAGAAGTCCCCTACTCTGTTCTTCACCACATCACCGACCGCATCACTCACGAGGTCGAAGGCATAAACCGCGTTCTTCTTGACCTCACTCCGAAGCCAATCGGAACAATTGAGTGGGAATGATTTCGCAGAGGCACTTTCACGGTTGTAGAGCCGTAAAAGTTCAGTTTTTACTAAGTCGTGGCAACGATTTGATAACAAAATTTCATTGTTCGTAATATCAAAACCACCGGTTCAACCGGTGGTTTTGAT
>CAYOEN010000007.1:0-50312 GCA_964403085.1 uncultured Faecalibacterium sp.
CCTCCTTGACTGCCGGAATTGTCGAAAACGTTCCGGGGTGAAGTTGACAATAATCTGTTTCGACTGTTACTCTGGGCATTTTGCCACAGTCGGGGCATTTTACTTTGATTTCCATGGTGGGGCTCCTTTCTTTGAGTGCATCATGCGCTTTGATTGTGCGATTCTTCGTTCAATCTTTCCATGTAGCCGAGGACACGACTTTGCTTGTTCTCGTCAAGCTGCACAAACAGCTTCATAGCTTCGGACTTTCTCATTCCTTCGTTGACAGGATCGGCGCCATATTTGAATTTTACGAGTGCTTCTCCGTCAATGTAATAAGTCCATTGGCGGCGTTTGGTCGCCGTGCCGAATGTAATTCGGCGCGTTCCTTTTTCGGCGTCTTCGCGCATCATCCAACAAAGCCGCTCATACGTCCAACCAAGATACTTGGCGGCAATCTGCGCCGTAATTTTCGGCATGGTCAAAATGTCATCATCCGTATACGGACATGGCTTTCTTATGTTCATTCGTTTTACCTCCGGGTTTTGTATAATATCGGTACACACTTCGTGTACTCAGAGAGTAAAAAAAAGCTTTTCAACCGTTGTATTGTAATATCGAGCTAATTTTACTTTGATTTCATCTCGCGGCATTCTTTTGCCCGATTCATACATTGCAATGGCGGAAATGCTTATACCGCAATCGTTTGCAACCTTTTCTTGCGTCTTCGAACCCCTCAATTCGCTTAACCGCTTACCGACTTTAATCGAATCGATCATGTTTTTTCGCCTCCTTTCATTGGCGTTCACGTTCTGTGTACATTAATATTAGCACACTTTTGCAAGCCTGTCAACACTTTTTGTGAATTTTTTATTGACTTTTTTCACGAGACGTGATAATATACGTTTGTGGGGTGATTCAGAATGTTTTTTGAGAATTTAAGGGAATTGCGAATTTCCCGCGGCATGACTCAAACTCAACTTGCCGATATGCTCGGTGTTGCCAAAAGCACAGTGAGCATGTACGAAAACGGTCGGCGTGAACCCGGCTTGGAAACGATTGAAGCTATTGCAGATATATTTAATGTGGATTTTAATATGCTCGTAGGCAGCAAAGCTAACGGCTCTGTTTTCGATATTCCCAATGTCGTTTCGTTGCCTAAAACCAAATCTGTGCCGCTACTCGGTAATATCGCTTGCGGCGAACCTATTCTTGCCGAGGAAAACGTAACCGATTATATTAAAGTGGACGTTGATATCAATGTTGATTTTGTGTTGCGATGCAAGGGCGACAGCATGATCAACGCTCGCATCTTTGACGGCGACATGGTTTACATTCGCCAACAGTCGGACGTTGACGACGGCGATATTGCCGCCGTCCTTATAGGCGAAGAAGCAACTTTAAAAAAAGTGTATAAGCATAAGAATAAAATAGTTCTTCGTCCCTGCAACCCTTTATATGACGACATTATTTATTCTTATGATGAATTAAACAATGTGAGAATTTTGGGAAAAGCGATTATGTTCACGAGCTTGGTAAGACACGGGGGAACGTAAAATAATTGCCCTCATGGGGCGATTGAAACAGTTTGATTTTTCAGCAAATAACCAATTTGTAAAATAAAGAAAGGAACGGTCTAAATGGGTATTGGCAACTTTTTTAAAAAGCACATTCCCGAGCCAAATGATAATGATGGTTCTGTTCAAAACAACTCAATTTCAGCCGGCGAATTTCTTGCTCGACAAATTCTGCGTGACCTCGAAATAATGACAGAAAGTTTTTTTATAGCAAGCAGAACCGATGATCTCAAGGTTTTTTCGTCAAGCTATGACCTTGCTTGCGAAAAAGCGCACAAGCTGTTGGAAATTAAACGAAAAGATATTCCTAATATACAGATTGAACAATTACACGAAACTTGCGTAAATGCACTTGAAACGAGCAATGAACTTAGAGCCGATGCACTTGATCGCTATAAAACTCTCTCCGTTTCAAAAGCGGAGAGTTACAAAACACCGTCCGAAAAACTCAATGCGTATATTAATATAAGAGATACATTGAGCGATTTAAGGGTGTATTTTTGTGAGCTTCCAGAATATATGGAGATGTTTTGCAAAGTTAGTCAAAGAATATGGGAACTCGATTTTGATGTAAAGAACGACGTTTTTGACGCTGCTTGTGAAACAGAAGAAAGCGGGTTGCTTAAATCCATCGTTTCATCGAGTAGCAAGACATTCAAAATCACAGAATTTGAAAACGCTTTCTTTGTCGCTTTTGAAAAACACATAAAAGACAATCGCCTTTCCGACCTTGAATATTCCATAGAACGCAAAAGCAACGGTTGCATTAGAATATGTACCCTAAACGGTCGTCAAATGTGCGATATACATCTGCGCAAACGTATCGGAAGTATTCTATATTTCACAGGAGACGGCATAGAAGAAAAAGATATACATCATATGCGTGATGCTCCTTTCGAGTCTGTGATCGCTGTGATTCCCTACGTTATTAAATATATAAAACAATCTCGTGAGGAAGATAAAGAGTTTTTTGTTTCATAATCACAAAAGATTGCCCTCATAAACGGTTGAAATATTACAAAAAAGGAGACACTCAGAATGGCTAACTACGTTACACTAACAAGCAACAAAAGCAGAAAAACAGCTCTCCTGCTCTGTATCTTCGGCGGATTCTTCGGACTGCATCAGTTTTATGTCGGGAAAATCGGAAAAGGTTTCTTGTATTTCTGCACATGCGGACTGTTCGCTTTCGGTTGGATTGCGGATATTATCAAAATTGCAAGCGGCGGTTTTGTTGACAATGTCGGCGCGCCGCTGAGAAAATAATTTTAAAACAAAAAAATTCTCCGACTGCTGCAACAGTCGAAGAATGAAAACAAAAATAACCTTAGACCACAAAAACCGCAGTGATACCAATGGTCTCTTTTTGCTATGCCATTGTATCATTTCTAATGAAAAAAATCAATAGGAGTGATTAAAAAATGCGAAACCCCAACGGAACCGGAACGGTGTCAAAAAAATCGGGGCGCAGCAAGCCCTGGGTCGTTTATGGAGCCGGAACGCTCATTGACGGCGTTTACAAGCGTCCGTATCTCGGCTCGTTCAAAACAAAGAAGGAAGCTGAGCAGCGGCGGATGGAGTTTTACCTCAATCCAAACATAAAAAAGAGCGATCTGACTTTCAAAGAGATCTTCGATGATTTTTGTCAAACCGCGCGTTACAAGCGATTGGGCAAAAGTCAGCAGGCTATTTACAACGCCGCTTTCAAAGATTGCGGTTTGCTGTATTCGCTGACCTTTGCAAACATTCGCACCGCCCAACTTCAAGCTTGCATTGACGACCTCGAAAAACGCGGAAGAAGTTTTTCAAAGATCAGCAAGCAAAAAGTGTTTTTTTCCGTTCTTTTTTCGTATGCCATCGAAAACGACATCGTAAACAAGAATTACGCGCAATTTATTGTCCTCCCGAAGGTCGAACAAAAAGCAAAAAGAGCGTTCACGGATTTAGAGCTCAAAAAAATTATGGACGCTGCACAAAACGACGACAAAGCCGCAAAATGGACGTTGTATTTAATTCTTTCCGGCTGGCGAATCGGCGAACTTCTTGAATTAACTCGTTTCAATTATGATTCGGAGGAACATTGTTTTACAGGCGGGAAAAAAACAGCTGCCGGAAAGAACCGGCGTGTCCCTGTTCATCCGTCAGTTCAGACGATTGTTAACGATCAGCTTGCATTCAACGGAAAAACCGTGTTCTGCATGGACAATGGCGAGCCCATGACATCAAATTATTTTCGAAGAACGCTTTTTAACCCGATGATCACGCGCTTAAACTTAGGCAACGACTTAACACCACACAACACGCGTCACACCTTTGCAACACTGTTAAAGCGCGCCGGAACGGACGACTTCTATCGTAAGCGACTGCTCGGTCACTCATCGGGAAACGTAACTGATGATATTTACACTCATGAGGACATACAAAGCTTGCACAACGCAGTTGAAAAAATCAATCTCACCGGCATAATTGAGCAAACGAAAAAGAGCAGCAATAATAACCTTGCTCAGTTCGGATAACTCCGCCATTTGTCCACAATTCGTCCACAGTAACGAATTTTTTTCAAAGCTTTTGGCGAATTGAGAAAGTTAAAGAAAAAGCCCGAATTCCTTATAAATAAACAATTTCAAGCGTTTTTTACGGTGAAAAACGACCGAACAAAACTTCTCAAGCAATTGCACGGAAAGCAAATTGCAAAGGTCATAGCTCGCAAGAATCGAAAAAAAGCTGCGGAAAATCGTTCGAAAGCGATCTTCCGCAGCTTCTTAATTTAACAAAATTCGGCTTTTCAAAGTATGTTTTCGCCGCTTTTCGTTTGAGATTCACGCAAAGGCATCGGGTCAATTTTTACGACCACATTGCCCTTCCGAGGTTCTTTCCGTTTTTAACATAGCCGCTTGTCTGACTGTAGGGCGTGAGGAAATAATGCCAGCTTCCGTCGGTGTCATAATTTCCTGTTTCCATAAGATATACCCTGTCGTTAATTTTCACTTCGCACCAGAAGTGTTGCCAGATGTTACCCGTTTCGTAATTGCCGCGATAGCCCTGAATGAGATAAGCGTCATAGCCGAGATATGCCATCATCTCCGCCATAGCGCCGTTATATTGAACGCACTGGCCGAGCTTATAGGTAAAGACAGCGTCCGCATAACCCTTGTTACAAATTTTGTTCCAGTTGTCACCGGTAGCATAAATAACATTTTGATTTATCCAGTTAAGGGTATATCTCAGCTTTTCTTCGCGCGACATTTTTTTGGTGAAATGCTTATCGGCAAACTTTTTCAAAACTTTTTGATCCCTTTTTGAAATGTTATAAGTATACCATGTGGTTTTTTTGCCCTGAGTGTTATAGACCTTAAAGCTCGTTCGCGGTTCAAGCTTTGCACCGGCAAGAATCGTTGAGGGCGTGTCGGTTTGGCAAAAAGCACCTTCGCCGCTGTAATAAGTCTTGTTGCCGATTTTTTTATACGCTTTTACGGTATAATAGTAGTTATACTTCGCTTTGATTGTTTTGTCGGTATAGGAAGAGGCGTTTTTATTCAGCGTCGCAAGCTTCTTTGCGCCGGAAAGGCTGCTCTTTTTGACGGTACGGCGATAAACGATATATCCGTCAGCCGCAGAGTTTTTCGCCCACTTTATCTTCATCGAATTTTTGTAAAGCACACCGCTAACCTTCGGCTGTTTCAAAGCGGAGGTGACAGAGAGCGAAACAGGCGTTCCGTAATATTTTTTGTCGTTCAGGGTCAGCATCGCCCTGACCTGATAAGTATATTTGGTGAGCTGAGTGGTATTCTTATCCTTGAAACCGGTGTAACTGTTCTTGCTTTTGCCGATATAGACATACTTCTTTTGCGAAGCGTCATAGCGATAAATATTAAACTGCTTCGGCGTACATTCGCCGTACCAGTTCCAATAGATACTGACCGTTGAATCATCGTTCGCAACGATTTCGGGATAGCTGACAGCGGGAATCGCGATTTTAAAAGTCAGGGTCTTTGTTCCGGAAAAATGTTCACCAAAGAACGAAAGCTTCACCGTTGCCGTTCCGGGATTGATATTGTTTGAGTAGCTGACGCTGTAATCCCTGCCCTCGCTGAGCCAGAGATCTTTGTATGAAACATCGACATACGGCGTGTGACGTTCTCCGTCATATTCATAAGAATCATACCAGAGCTCCGCTGTAACGGCGGAAGCCGGAACTTTGGTGATGCTGAAAGTTTTCGTTGTTTCGCCGATAAGCCCCTTGAGACCTGTGATTTTTACGGTTGCGGTTCCAACTTCACGGTTGTTCTCGTAAGTAAGACAATAATCCTTATTCTGGACAAGAGTTTTCCCTTCAAAAGTCACGGTAACGTCCGGTTCGATCCAATCATCGGTATAATAAAAACTTGTTTTTGAAAGCTTGATATCCGCCGCGGAGATATCTTCAAAATATTTAATTGAAAAGCCGTTTTGTTTTGCGTAAATTTCGGCGTAGCTCCCCTTCATGCAACCGACAACAAAGGAGTCAATCTTATGTCTTGTCGGCTCTTCGGGATAATCGACGCTGACATACTCCTCTTCTTCCTCGTCCCAATACCACTCTTCTTCAAACTCGCCGTCCCAATCCCACCAATAACCGAGACCTTCGATTTCGGTCACGGTTTTCGGAACAAAGACCATTGAATAAAAAGGATCTTCCGGCATGAGCTCGATCGCAGTCACGGTATAAGTGACATTCTCTTCAAAGTCATCATCCCAGAGACGAACCGTTTGCGGCAAAAACGCCGTTTCGCATTCTTCTTCTATATAGATAACTTTTGCTTTTTTGGCGTCTTCGTCAACGACATAGCGAAAGTAGGTCTCCGTGTCGGCAAATTCATAATACTCGCCGAAGGTTTCATCCCCGTCCCACGCGGAAAACGCGCAGACACAGAACAAAGCAACCAGAAAAGTCGCAAGCACAGCGACAAAAAACGTTTTGACTGTTCTTTTCATTTTAGCGTCCTCTCCTTTAAAAAGTCGGTTTAATTATAACACAGAAATTCCCGATAAGCAATAGCCGCAGATAAAAACATTCGACTCTTTCCGAAAAAAGAAAATCGGTTTTTTGACTCAATTTGAGCAAAATATTTCAAATAAAGTCTTTACATTTTTTTTGCGTTGTGTTATAATCTTTCAGTGTTATGCCTGTTTCCCGGTTTTCGGGCTAAGCTCAAAGAGCACTTCACCGGCCGATGACTGAGGGCAAGGCATGAAAAATTTTTTTATGAGGTGAAACTATGATTTCCAAGGAAGAAAAAAGCAAGATCATCGCAGAGTATGCAATCCATGAGGGCGACACCGGTTCTCCGGAAGTTCAAATCGCTGTCCTTACCAGCAGAATTAACACCCTCACCGAGCATCTCAAAGCCAACAAGAAGGACCACCATTCACGTCGCGGCCTTCTCAAGATGGTAGGTCACAGAAGAAACCTGCTTGCATATCTCCAGAAGAACGACATTGAAAGATATCGTTCTATCGTTGCAAGACTCGGACTTCGTAAATAATTGCGCTATTTCGGCAGGCACGGTGAAAGCCGCGCCTGCCGTTTGACCGTTTCTTTGGGCGATTGACCGCCGCCCGACAATCAAAGGTTATTCTTTCGTGAGCGATTTCGGATTAGCACTAAATTGAACGCCCGGCTTCGGACGCTGAATTTATTGCTAAAGCCGTGCCTCGCGAAACAACAATATTTTAATAAGTGAGGTAAAACTATGTTCCCGGATTTCAGAAAATTTGAAACAACTCTCGCAGGCAGACCTCTCGTTGTTGAAACCGGCAAAATGGCCGGTCTCGCAGGCGGTTCCTGCCTTATCCGTTACGGCGAAACAGAAATTCTTTGCACCGCCACCATGGCGGCAAAGCCCAGAGAGGGAGTTGACTTTTTCCCTCTTTCCGTTGACTTCGAAGAAAAGCTTTACTCCGTTGGCAGAATTCCCGGCTCGTTCCAGAGAAGAGAAGGCAGAGCCAGTGAAAAAGCCACCCTTTGCTCAAGAGTTATTGACAGACCGATTCGTCCCCTCTTTCCGAAAGATATGAGAAACGACGTCGGCGTCGTTGCGACCGTTATGTCGGTTGACCCCGACTGTCTCCCCGAAATCACCGCAATGATCGGCGTTTCAATCGCCATCTCGATTTCGGAAATCCCCTGGGACGGCCCCATCTCCGGCGTTTCCGTCGGTCTTGTTGACGGCAAGTTCGTCATCAACCCGACCGAAGAGGAAAGAGCAAAATCGGAAATGGCTGTTACCGTTGCTTCGACCGCAGACCTCGTTGCGATGATCGAAGCCGGCGCAAGCGAAGTTGACAACGAGACCATGTTCGACGGCATCATGTTCGCCCACAAGGCAAACCAGGAAATCGTTGAATTCATCAAGATGATTCAAAAGAAAGTCGGCAAGGAAAAAATTCCCTTTGAATCGCAGGAAGTTCCCGCCGAGATGTTTGAGGCTGTCAAGGCTTTTGCCATTGACGACATCAAAGCCGCTCTTGACACCGACGACAAGCGCGTTCGCGACGAAAGACTCAAGCCCGTATACGAAAGCGTTCACGCAAAGTTTGACGAAGAATATCCGGAGCAGGAAGAAAAGCTCGAAGAATGCCTTTACAAGCTCCAGAAATTTGTCGTTCGCCGCTGGCTTCTTGACGAAGGAAAGCGCGTTGACGGAAGAGGAATCAACGATATGCGTCCGCTCGACGCGCAGGTTGACCTTCTTTCGCGCGTTCACGGTTCGGGTATGTTCACCAGAGGACAGACTCAGGTTCTCACCGTTACGACCCTCGGAACAATGAGCGACGCTCAGCTTCTTGACGGTCTTGACAACGAAACCAGCAAGAGATATATCCATCATTACAACTTTCCCTCCTACTCCGTCGGAGAAACCAGACCTTCCAGAGGTCCCGGCAGACGCGAGATCGGTCACGGTGCCCTCGCCGAAAGAGCCCTCCTTCCGGTCATCCCCCCGGTTGAAGAGTTCCCGTACACCATTCGCCTCGTTTCCGAAGTTCTTTCTTCGAACGGTTCAACCTCGCAGGCCTCCGTCTGCGGTTCAACCCTTTCGCTCATGGCTGCCGGCGTTCCGATCAAGGCTCCGGTTGCAGGTATCTCCTGCGGTCTTATCACCGAAGGCGACCGTTTCATGACAATGGTTGACATTCAGGGTCTCGAAGACTTCTTCGGCGACATGGACTTTAAGGTTGCCGGTACCAAAAAGGGTATCACCGCAATTCAGATGGACCTTAAAATTCACGGTCTTACTCCCGCGATTATTAAGGAAGCGCTCGAAAAGACATATCACGCACGCTGCAAGATTCTTGACGAAGTCATGCTTCCCTGCATCGCAGAACCGAGAGCAGAACTTTCAAAGTATGCTCCGAAGATGCTCATGACCAAGATCGATCCCGACAAGATCGGCGACGTTATCGGCAAGCAGGGCAAGGTCATTCAGAAGATCTGCGCCGAATGTGACTGCAAGGTTGACGTTGAAGAGGACGGCTCCGTATACGTTTCCGCTCTCGATCTTGACAACGCGAAGCGCGCGCTCACCATTATTGAAACAATCGCCAACGACCCGGAGGTCGGTTCAATCTTCCGCGGTGTTGTTACGCGCCTCATGAGCTTCGGCGCATTTGTTGAAATCGCTCCCGGCAAGGAGGGTCTCGTTCACATCAGCAAGCTTGACGTCAAGCGCGTTGAAAACGTTGAAGACTGCGTAGCCGTCGGAGACGAAGTCATCGTTAAGGTTACGGAAATTGACGACCAGGGCAGACTCAACCTTTCAAGACGCGACGCCCTCATTGAAATTGAAGGTCTCACTCCGGAAGACAACGGCGAAAGCGATAGAAGACCCGCAAGGTCCTCACGTCCTCCGCGCAGAAACAACGACAGAAGAGACCGCAGATAACTTTTAATATTCACAAAGGGGAGGAGTTTTTCGCTTCTCCCTTCTTTAAAATTCAAAGGATGATGTAACAAAATGAAAACAGGTAACGCAAACAAAAACAACCTTTTTTTCCTTACGCTTTCCGCTGTTTTTATTGCCATAATCGCCATCATGACCTTCACCCCGCTCGGGTATCTGAAAGTCGGTCTTATTGAAATTACGCTGATTGCAATTCCCGTTGCCTTCGGCGGAACTCTGCTCGGTAAATGGGGCGGACTTTTGCTTGGCGGCGCTTTCGGCGTTTCGAGCTTCGTTCAATGCTTTGGCGCGAGTGCTTTCGGCGCAACGCTGCTTTCCATTGACCCGGTCAAGACGTTCTTGATATGTATGCTTCCGCGACTGGCTCTCGGCTTTTTCTCCGCGTGGATTTTCGAAGCCATGAGCAAGCGAATAAGCGTCGTCGTCAGCGGAATCGTTTCGTTCCTTTCCGCCGCCGTAATCAACACAGTCGGCTTTGTCGGGCTGCTTGCGGTATTCTTTTACAACACAGAATACATTCAGTCGCTCGCGCAATCGCTCGGCGCAACGAACATCATTGTCTTCGCCGCGCTTTTTGCCGGCATAAACGCCGTTGTTGAAGCCGCTGCCTGCGCTGCTTGCGGTGCGGCTCTCGCTCCCCTTTCAAAGAAACTCAAAACGCGAATCAGGTGACGGCGATGAAAAAATCAATGGCCGACAGCGCCGCTTTTTCAAAAGCCACTCTCGCTTTTTCGATGGCGGTTTTCGGAACGATCGGAGTTTTCGTTCGCAACATTCCGTTCCCTTCGAGCTTCATTGCAATGACCCGTGGCTTTTTGGGCGTGGGCTTTTTGCTGATTTTGAATCTTTTCAGAAAAAAGAGGGTCGATTTTTCCGCAATAAAGCAAAACCTTCTCGTTCTGCTCGGTTCCGGAGCGGCCATCGGAATAAACTGGATTCTTCTTTTTTCGTCATATAATTACACTTCGGTTGCAACGGCAACGCTTTGCTATTATCTCGCGCCGATATTTTTTACACTCGCTTCGCCGCTCGTTCTTGGCGAACGACTCACCGCAAAAAAGCTTTTTTGCGTGTTCGGCGCGCTTTGCGGAATGGTCTTCGTCTCCGGCGTTTTTGAGGGCGGAGCCATTGAAAAAAGCGAGATAAAAGGCATTCTTCTCGGAACGGGGGCGGCTGTTTTTTATTCGGCGGTTATGCTCCTCAACAAAAAGCTCAAAAACATCACCGATACGGACAAAACGATTTTTCAGCTCTTTGTCGCTTCGCTCGTTGTAACACCGTATGTCTTTTTGACAGAAGACATAGCTTCGTTTAAATTCAGCGGCACTGCAATTATTCTTCTTTTAATCATCGGCGTTTTTCACACCGGTTTCGCGTATACGCTGTATTTCGGTTCGGTTGGCAGGCTGCCGGCACAGACAACCGCGATTTTCTGCTACATTGACCCCGTTGTCGCGATCTTCCTTTCTGCCGCAGTGCTGAAGGAAGGCTTTGATATATTTGATATTGCAGGAGCCGCACTCATTCTCGGTTCAACACTCATCGGAGAAATCAACTTCGGAAAGGAAAAGAAATGACTGAAACAAAAACCGCCTTTATCGCTATTGTCGGCTGCCCCAACGTCGGAAAATCTTCCATCCTTAACCGCCTTCTTGAAGCCAAGGTTGCCATCGTTTCCGACAAGCCGCAGACAACGCGAACCAGAATTATGGGCGTCCTGACAAAGGGCGAAACCCAACTTGTTTTTACGGACACACCCGGTTACCATCGTCCGCGAAACAAACTTGGCGAAAAAATGATAAAAGCCGTCACCGACAGCATCGGCGGTGTTGACGCCTGCCTTCTTGTTGTTGAAGCTCAAGGCGAGCTTCGCGAAACGGAAAGGGAGTTGCTTCAAAAATTCCGCGCGCAAAAAATGCCTGTCGTTTTGGCAATCAACAAAATTGACACCGTTTTGCAAAAGACAGATCTTATGCGACGCATTACAGAGCTTTCGTCGCTTTATGATTTCGAAGCCGTCGTTCCCGTTTCCGCGCTCAAAAACGACGGAATGGACGCGCTTTGCGACGAGCTTTGCGCCCTCGCCTTCCCGTCGGAACACTTTTTTCCCGACGACACCCTGACCGACCAACCGGAGAGAGTCCTCGCGGGGGAAATGATTCGCGAAAAAATGCTTCGGCTTCTTGACCGCGAAATTCCGCACGGCGTTGCCGTTTCAATCGAAAAAATGCGCGAGCGCTCCGACAGCGACCTTATGGATATCGAAGCGGTAATATACTGCGAAAAAGAAAGCCACAAGGGAATCATCATCGGAAAAGGCGGCGCAATGCTCAAACGCATTTCCACCTATGCAAGGCAGGATATGGAAAAGTTTTTCGGTTGCCGCGTGAACCTCAAATGTTGGGTCAAGGTCAAAGAGGGCTGGCGAAACAGAGAAGGACTCATTCATAATTTCGGTCTTGATTAAGCTGACGAAAGTCGAACACATTACGCGAAGAATCTGATTTTCCGCACACGCGCCGTTTTTTGTCCCATCACACAACGACAAAAGAAATTTTTTCCTTGTTTAAACCGCCGATCTCCGGCGCAAAGTATTAATAACAACTTTGCCGGAGGGACTGCTATGAACAAAAAAGAGCTTTGGAAAATTTTCATGAAAACCGGAAAGGTTTCGGATTATCTCAACTATAAAAACGCAAGGGACAACACCCTGACCGCCGCTTTTCCGGACGCCGAATTTTCTCAGGAGTTTTCTCAGGAATTTATCAACAATTTTGACAGCGACTTCCCCGCCGTGGAAAATCGCTCGGCTGCTCAATACTCGGACGATTACGAGGACTTTTGCGATTATGACTATTAAAACAGACGGAATCGTTATTAAAGAAAAAACCACCGGCGAACGAGACCGGCTCGTCACCCTGCTTACCCGCGAAAGCGGAGTGATCAGGGCTTTTGTTAATGGCGCACGCAGCCCGAAAAGCAAAAACGCAGCCGCAACGGGGCTTTTGTGCTATTCCGATTTTGTTATCGAAAAAAAGAAAAGCGGCGTTTACATAATCACCGAAGCCACCGCGCGAGAGCTTTTTTTCGCCCTTCGCGAAGACATTGTTTCGCTTTCTCTCGCGCAATATTTCGCAGAGCTTGCAGGCGAACTTTCTTCAAGAGAAGAGAACGCCGATGAATTTTTGAGCCTGCTTTTGAACGCAATATACTTCGTTTCTCAAAAGAAAAGGGAGAACGAACTTTTAAAAGCCACAACGGAGCTTCGCCTGCTCTCGCTTTCCGGCTATATGCCGTCGATCGTTGCCTGCTGTGACTGCGGAAAATTCGAAAGCGAGAATATGCGCTTTTCGCCGCAAAGCGGGCGACTTTACTGCGACGAATGCCTTCCGAAGGAAAAGACCGTCGAAGTCCCGCTCGGTGTTGTCACGGCGATGCGTCACATCTGCTTGAGCGAAGCGAAGCGGGTTTTTTCCTTTAGCCTTTCAAAACCGTCACTCGCACTGCTTTGCGACATCAGCGAGCGATACTTGAAAAACATCACCATGCGCGGTTACAAGACGCTTGACTTTTACAAAGAAATGACCCGCTGACCGAGACCTTATCGACCCCCGACGAAAAGGAGTGAAAAAACATGAACAAAGACCACAAAGCGTTGGAACTTGACAAGGTTCTTGAAAAGCTTTCAAAATTCGTTTCAAGCGAAGACGGCAAGGCGCAAATCGCTCTGCTTTCGCCCGAAAGCGACCTTGACACGGCTCAAATGCTGCTCAACCAGACCACCGATGCGCATATGCTGATGGCACGATTCGGTTCGCCGTCCTTCGGCGGGCTCAAGAACATCAACAACGCGCTCGCACGAGCCAACGCGGGCAGCGTTCTTTCAATGCGCGAACTTCTGGACGTTGCCGAAGTTCTCCGTTCGATTCGCGCCCTCGTTCAATGGCGCAGCAAAAACGAGGGCGTTCGCTGCTGTCTTGACGTTTATTTTGACGCGCTGACGCCGAACAAGTATCTCGAAGACAAAATAACGTCTGCCATAATCAGCGAAGACGAGATGAGCGACAACGCTTCACCGACTCTTTACGAAATTCGCAGAAAAATTCGTGCCGCTTCGTCAAAGGTTCGCGACCGACTTGACAAAATGATCCGCTCATCGCAATACCAGAAAGCCCTTCGCGAAGCGATCGTCACAATGCGAAACGGTCGATATGTCGTTCCCGTCAAAATTGAACACCGCGGCGAAATCAGCGGTCTTGTTCACGACACCTCTTCGAGCGGCGCAACGGTTTTCATTGAGCCCGCAGGCGTTGTTGAAGCGAACAACGAGATTAAAGTTCTTCAAGGAAAAGAGCAGGACGAAATTGACCGAATTCTTTTTGAACTTTCAACGGAAGCGGGAAGCTTTTACGAAGGAATTAAGGCAAGCTACGAATGCGCCGTGGAGCTCGACGTTATCTTTGCGAAAGCGAAGCTTGCTTACGACATGAAGGCCATGACTCCGACGCTCAACGCGAGCGGAAGAATCGTGCTTAACAAGGCGCGACATCCGCTTATTGATCAGAAAAAAGTTGTTCCGACGGATATCAGGCTCGGAACGGACTTTGACACGCTCATCATCACCGGACCCAACACCGGAGGAAAAACGGTTTCGATAAAAACGCTCGGTCTGTTTTCGTTGATGGCGATGTGCGGTCTCATGCTCCCGGTCAGCGATAGAAGCGAAATTTCCGTGTTTGACGGCGTTTTCGCCGACATCGGTGACGAACAGAGCATTGAGCAATCGCTTTCAACCTTTTCTTCACACATGACGAACATTGTGAGAATAATTGACCGCGCAGACGAGCATTCGCTCGTTCTCATCGACGAGCTCGGCGCCGGAACGGACCCTGTTGAAGGCGCGGCTCTCGCAACGGCAATTCTCGAACGCATTCACGAAAAAGGAGCGAAGCTTGCCGCAACCACCCATTACGCCGAGTTGAAGGTCTATGCTCTCGAAACACCCGGCGTCGAAAACGGATGCTGCGAATTTGACGTTGCTTCGCTCAAGCCTACATACAGACTCTTGACGGGAGTTCCCGGCAGGTCAAACGCTTTTGCGATTTCTGCGCGGCTCGGAATCGAAAGCGGAATAATCGAACGCGCGAAACAACTGGTATCCAACGACAACGCAAGCTTCGAAGGCGTTATCGAAACACTCGAAAAAAGCCGCCAGGACTTTGAGCAGCGCCGTGACGAAGCGGAGCAAATCCGTCTTGAAGCGGCGAAAGCCAAAGCCGAAGCGCAAAAATATAAAGACAGCATTGAACAGCTTCGCCGCAACGAGCTTGAAAAAGCGAAACAACAGGCGGAACGCATTGTTGAACAGGCAAAGCGCAGCGCATACGCTCTCGTTGACGAGCTCGAACAGCTCAAAAAGGAAAGCGCGAAAGCCAAGGACAAAACGGAAGCCGCTCGCCGCGCAAAGCAGCTTTTGAAAAAAAGTCTCGGTGAATTTGACGATATCACCAATCCCGTCACCGGCGGAATAGAAAACGACGACAGCTATGTTATTCCTTCAACGCTAAAAATCGGCGATGAAGTCATCCTTGCCGACATCGGAAAAAGCGCAACGGTAACAGCCCTCGAAGACAAAAAGGGCGAGGTTGAAGTTTTGGCAGGCATAATAAAAATGAGGACACCGAAGGAAAACCTTCGCCTTTCAAAAAATCACAAGCAGGAAAAAAAGCAGATCGCGCCCAGAAAAACGCAACATGAATTCAAGGTTGCCGGGGCGGAAAAGACGGAATGTGACCTTCGCGGAATGAATGTTGAAGAAGGCATTATGGAGCTTGAGCGACATCTTGACCACTGTATGCGGCTGGGTCTCAACGAAATCAGCGTCATTCACGGCAAAGGTACGGGCGTTTTACGTCGCGGCATTCAGGATTACCTTCGCAAATGCAAGTATGTTAAGTCTTTCAGGCTCGGCACTTTCGGCGAAGGAGAAAGCGGTGTGACTATAGTAACGCTGAAATAAAAGCCAAACTCAAGCCGACAGGAGTAATCTTAACAAAAAGGGCTGTTCTTTTTTCGGGTGCAGCCCTTTTTTCAGGCAAAAACTATTGACAAGCGCAAAAAAATAGTGTATCATATACCAGTCGTTCGAAAAGGACGAACACATGAGGGCATAGCTCAGTTGGTTAGAGTACTTGCTTGACATGCAAGGGGTCGGTGGTTCAAGTCCACTTGTCCTCACCAAGAAAAAAGCACTTCGAAAAGAAGTGCTTTTTTTGGACTATAGAGTTCTTTGTTAAGAAACGGAATATTAAGAAAGGAAAGCTAAAAAATGAGAATCCGTCTTTCAGACCATTTTTCTTACAAAAAATTGATGCGCTTTGTTTTCCCGACGATACTTATGATGATTTTCACATCTATTTACGGTGTTGTTGACGGCTTTTTTATTTCCAACTATGTCGGAAAAACAGCTTTCGCCGCAGTGAATTTTATAATGCCCGTTTTGATGATACTCGGCGCCATCGGTTTCATGATCGGAACCGGAGGAACGGCGATCGTTTCGCAAACGCTCGGAGAGGGCGACAACGAAAAGGCAAACCGATATTTTTCTTTTCTTGTTTATGTCACAACGATAACGGGTTTTGTTCTCGCGATTCTCGGCGAAATACTCATCCCATACGTTGCGAAATGGCTCGGCGCGACCGAAGATATGTTTGACATCTGCGTGCTGTATTCACGAATAATAATCGTGGCGATCCCGGCGTATATGCTCCAGAACCTGTTCCAGGCATTTTTCACAACGGCAGAAAAGCCGAACCTCGGTTTCGTTGTTACCCTGATCGCCGGTTGCACAAACATTGTGCTTGACGCTGTCGCCGTCGGCGCACTCAAATGGGGCGTTGCCGGAGCGGCGATTGCCACCGCGGTGAGCCAATTGGTCGGCGCGATTATACCGATTGTCTATTTTTCAAAAAAGAACGGCAGCCTGCTCAAGCTCGGAAAATGTTCTTTTTACGGAAAGGTTCTTCTCAAAACCTGCACAAACGGTTCTTCGGAATTTGTCAGCAACATTTCAGGTTCACTCGTCAGCATGGTCTTTAACGCGCAGCTGCTTCGTCTTGCGGGCGAAGACGGCGTTTCGGCATACGGCGTTATGATGTATGTTTGCTTCATCTATGTTGCGATCTTCATCGGATATTCCATCGGAACGGCTCCGATAATCGGCTTTAACTACGGCGCGGAAAATCATTCAGAGCTCAAAAACATCTTCAAAAAAAGCCTTATTCTCATGGGCATATTCGGTGTATTGATGACCCTTTTGGCGGCAGCTCTCGCACCGACGGTTTCAAAAATCTTTGTCGGTTACGACGAAGCGCTTTGCGAAATGACAACGAATGCGTTTTATCTTTTTTCGCTTTCGTTTGTTTTCACCGGATTCGGCATTTTCGGTTCCTCGCTTTTCACCGCGCTCGGAAGCGGAAGCATCTCCGCGGCAATCTCGTTTTTGCGAACCCTTGTTTTTCAAATCGGTTCGGTTCTCATTTTGCCGATCTTCTTCGATGTTAACGGAGTTTGGCTTTCGATGCTTTCGGCAGAGATTCTTTCGACCCTTGTCACGGTCGTGTTCTTTTTCACAAAGCGGAAGAAATATCACTTTGCTTAAAGCGTTGCGTTTTTCCTTTTGAAAGTCAGAAACAGACATTCCGAAAAAACGGCGGAGTGTCTGTTTTTTTGCATCATCGGAGTAATTGTTGTTGAAATGATAAAGACTGAGTGATATAATAAAAAGATAACGAATAGAAATTATTGGAGTGATATATATGAACGAACAGCGTTTTCTCGTTGTCGGCGCGGGAAGGAGCGGCGTTGCGGCAACAAAGATGCTTCTTCAACTCGAAAAAGAGGTCACTGTCTTTGACGGAAAAACCGATTTTGACACAGCCGCCTTTTGCGAAAAAGTGGGTGTAAGGCTTCCTTTCATTCTCGGAAAAATCGAAAAAGAGTCTCTTCTTGAGTTTGATGTTTGCGTTGTGAGCCCGGGCGTTTCAATGGAAACGGACATCATGAAGGCTGTTTTTGCCGCAGGGATACCTGTTTGGAGCGAAATCGAACTCGCTTTTCGCTTTGACAAAGGTCGGGTCGTTGCAATCACCGGAACCAACGGCAAGACCACGACAACTTCGCTCGTTTATGAAATTGTCAAGGAATGGAACAAAGACACGCTTCTCGTCGGAAACATCGAGATACCGTATACCGGGCTTGCCCTCGATTCGAAAGAAGGCGGCGCCACCGTCGCCGAAATAAGCTCGTTTCAGCTCGAAACGATGCGCACCGTAAAGCCGTGCGTTTCCGCAATTCTCAACATCACACCGGACCATCTCGACCGCCACAAGACGATGGAAAACTACTCTGCGCTGAAATTGTCCGTCGCAAAAAATCAGGACGAAAACGATTTTTGCGTTCTCAATTTCGAAGACGATTACCTTCGCGAACACGCAGACGAAATCAAGGCAAAGGTTATCTTTTTCAGCAGTAGGCGTTGCCTCGAAAACGGAGTTTATCTCAAAGACGATGAGTTCGTCATTGCTCTCGACGGAAAGAGAACCGTTCTTTGCCGAACGGACGAAGTTAACCTTGTCGGCGTCCACAACTTCGAAAACATCATGGCGGCAATTGCCATAACTTATTCGTTCGGCGTTCCGATGGATATCATTAGAACGGTCGTGAAGCGCTTCGTCGCCGTTGAACACAGAATAGAATTCGTCGCGACAAAGAACGGCGTAAAATATTTCAACGACTCAAAGGGCACCAATACCGACGCCGCGATAAAAGCCATCGACGCCATGCCTTCAACAACGTTGCTCATCGGCGGCGGATACGACAAAAAAAGCGACTACACCGACTGGGTCAGCCGCTTTCCGGGCAAAGTGAGGTTGCTTGTGCTCATCGGTCAAACAAAAGAGGACATCGCCGCAGCCTGCGAAAAAATCGGCTTCAAGGACTACGTCTTTGCCGAAGACATGAAAGACGCCGTTTCGCTCTGTTCGAAAAACGCAAAGCCCGGCGACTGCGTTCTGCTCTCCCCTGCCTGCGCCTCCTGGGGAATGTTCAGTTGTTACCAGGAACGGGGAAACATTTTTAAAGAACTTGTCAAAGCACTTTAATAAAGCTTTTTTGCGTGGCATATATGTCAAGCGGTGGCAGCAGACAAAGGCTGCCGTGTCGGTTCTTCGCGGGCAAAGCTGCCGCCGACTTTCACCACCGCGAAAGCGCAACATCGAAAAGCGCGTGTACAATACATTTTATGCTGCGAAGCACTCATTGACAGCGATTCAAAAAACCCGATGCGACTGCGCAAAAGCGCAAAAGAAGCTTTTTGCGGCGAAACGACAGATAAAACTTTTTGAAAGAGGACGTTACAATGAAAAAAAGAATTGGTATTGTTTTTGCGGACGAAATGGAATACAAGCCGTTTTCGGAAATTGCGTTGCAACACGGCGCAAAAGAAGAAAAGCTCTGCGGCTGCAACAGCGTGAGCTTTGACTTCAAAGGGAACACTGTGACCGCAACGGAGAGCGGAATCGGAAAAGTCAACGCTGCCCTTGCGACCGCGGCGCTCATTCTCGAAAAAAAGGCGGAAATCATTCTCAACGCAGGTCTTTCGGGAGCGATCAGCGGACTTCGGCGAGGCGACATCGTTGCCGGCGAAACGTTCGTTGAGTGTGACTTTGACCTCGGTGCGATAGGATATGAGCTCGGAAAAAAGCCGGACGGAGACATTTCTCTTCACCGCGCGAACAAAGCTCTGCTCGAAAAACTCCTTCGCGACGCGAGCATCAAAAGCGGAAACTTCGGAACCGGCGACCTTTTCCTGACCGACAGCGAAAAGAAAGCTCTCTTCAAGGAAAAATTTGAAATTTGCGCCTTTGACATGGAAACAGCCGCCATTGCCGCGGTCTGCGACAAATGCGAAATTCCGTTCCTTTCGGTCAGAAAAATCAGCGACGACGCCGACGATTCTTCGATTGAAGATTATAGAGAAATGAACGACCGCGCCGAAGCGCATCTTTCGGAGATTTTACTTAAATTTTTGGAAAATATTTGAAAAACTTGCCGAAAAATGTTGCAATGTTTTGCTCTTGTTGATATAATATTCATATAAAATTCACAACTCGTTAAATAAGGGTGGTTTTTCATGAAAAAAAGTTTATGCGCGCTCCTTTGCGTTTTGGTTCTTTTCAGTTCGGTTGCTCTTGTCGGTTCGGCGGAAAACGCGACTCATCCGAGTGGTTGCGATTGTTCCGACTGCGCCGGTTCGAGACCCGCTTCGGACTATTCCTATGTTGAACCGAGCGCGAGCACTACCTTCCCCAAGCCGAGCTTTGACTCCGTTGTTTCCGATGTTTTCGGAGATGACCTTGTTGAAATCGGAAAAGACTCGGAAGAAAAGATTGATTTTATAGCTAATCTTCTTGACAGCATTCGCGCTTTCTTCCAGGGCATCGCCGACTGGCTCGCGAACCTTACGCTTCCGTTGAAGCAGCTTTTCAGCAAATGAACCGAACTTTGTCGTTGACAAAGATAAAAAGCAAAAACAAGCAGTCGCTTTCGGGCGGCTGCTTTGTTGTTTCAAAAAACGCTTTCGGCTCTCGTCAGCTTAAAGGGCAAAAAAATAAAGCCACATGAATTTTGCGGCCGGACAAATTCAACACAAATAAAGAATCCGTTTTCAAAAAACGCGAAGTGACCCTTGACTGCTGCCTTTCTTTACAGGCATTCGTTGCAGTCAAGGGTCACTTCTGTGAATTCTTGGTATCTAACATCTTTTTTATACCTTCTCTTTCCACAGATTTTCGATGTCGTTCCTTCTCGTCTTCCGCTTCGTTGCATTGTTCGTTTTTGTTTTTCTCTAAGCGAGATTTGCTGAATGCCTTAGCTGAATTGAATTTCGGTCGTGACATCTTTTCGAGGTGTGTTCGGTAACTACTTTGGGTTTCACCGTTTAGTTTTTGCTTTCTTTTTCAAATCTATGTTGATCGTTCGTTCAGTCGTTATAAAGCCGTGTGTTTCTAAAATCAATCTACTTTCTTCGTATTTCGTTTGTTTTAATTTTGATTGTGATCGGATCTGATTACTTTTAACTTAAACAAATTTTTTTGAGACGGATAATCGGCTTTGCGACTGTTTTCGTTGATCGGGATCGGGTTGTTACAATTTTGATGATTTATTTGTTTTTCGGACGTCAATCAAAACTGAAACCGAAAGCAACCGAACAATTTTACCTGTACACCGGTATCATTCCTTTCTTTGTATCGGTTAGGTTTTTACCTGTACATTGGTATCACCCTTTCTGTCTATAATATATCAAAAGTCCGGGTCGTTTTCAATTCGCAAAATCAACGAATAAAAAAAGAGTTTATTGTGCAAGCATACAAAATTTTATAAACATTGGCTTAATTTTGTATATATTATTGACAAAGGCTCGCGATTATAATATAATTGAAATGTTGGTGCTCGTGATTTCGGAGAATTTTTTTCGAATGAACGAGCGTTTCTCTTTCAAGAAAAACCGCCCCGCCGCAAGAAAAGACTTCTTTTGGCGGAGCGGTTTTAAATTTTCATATCACTCACTCAAAGAAAGCTCTGTGAACAGCGGAAACAGCCTTGTCCGCAAGTTCACGCTCGATGAGGACGGAAATCGTGATTTCGCTCGTTGAGATCATGCTGATGTTTATTCCGTTTTCGTAAAGCGCACCGAACATTTTCGACGCAGCGCCCGAATGCGTCTGCATACCGGCTCCGACTATCGAAACTTTCGCAATCGAAGTGTCACAATTGACGATTGCACCCTGTTCGGAGAAAAGCTCTTCGAGTATTTCCACAGCCAAAGCGGCGTGTCCTTCGCTGCAGGTGAAGGAAATGTCCTTCGTTCCGTCGCGGCCGATAGACTGCAAAATGACGTCAATGTTAATCTGCTTCGCGGCAAGGCGCGAGAACATCTTGAACGCGTTGCCCGGTATATCCTTCATACCGACAACGGAAATTCTCGCAACGTCCGTATCCTTTGTAACTCCTCTTATCAGCATCTTCTCCATTTTTACAGCCTCCTTAACTATTGTTCCGCTTTCTTTCGCAAGGCTTGAAAGAACTTCAAGCTCTACGCCGTATTTCTTTGCCATTTCAACCGAACGATTGTTCAAAACCTGCGCGCCGAGAGTTGCAAGCTCCAGCATTTCATCGTAGGTTATCTCTTTAAGCTTTCTTGCGCCGGAAACCTTTCTTGGGTCGGCGGTGAAAACGCCGGTAACATCGGTGAATATCTGACAGCGATCGGCGTGCAGCGCCGCCGCTATTGCAACGGCGGACGTGTCCGAACCGCCGCGACCGAGCGTTGTCAGGTCGTCTGACTTGTTGATTCCCTGAAAGCCCGCAACGATAACTATTTTCCTCTTGTCGAGCTCGGACTGGAGCCGTTCGGTCTTGACGCGCTCTATCCTCGCGGAGCCGAAGGTTCGGCTCGTTTGAAAGCCTGCCTGCCAGCCGAGGAGCGAAACGACCGGACAACCGAGCTTTTCAACAGCCATTGCAAGCAACGCAATTGACATTTGCTCGCCGGCGGTGAGAAGCATATCCATCTCGCGCTTCGAGGCGTCCGAATTTATCTCTTTCGCTTTTTCAATAAGTTCATCGGTGGTATCGCCCTGAGCGGAGACAACGACAACAACGCTGTTTCCTTTTTTATATGTGTCCGTCACAATTTGGGCAACATTCATCACCCTTTCGGCGTTCGCAACGGAAGAACCGCCGAATTTCTGAACAATAAGTGCCATGTTCAAACCTCCTGAGGGAACGCTTCGCCCTTTGTCGGCGAAGCGAAGCTTATCGACCGCAAGCGGCGGTCTTTTTTAACAAGGGACTGTTCCCCGTAATATATCAATAATCGGTAACTCTTATAACGGAAAGCGGCTGAAGTCCGCAAGAGGAAAGCTTTTCGCGCAAGGCGCCTTCTTCTTCGACATCGGTCAAAAAGGCGAGTTCTTCGTTTTCGGCGTCGAAAAGAATGTTTTCGGTGTTGAAAACAGAGGCGAGAGTTTCACTCTTTACGCCGTCATTTTTGAGCCTGACAAAAAGCGAAACGGGAACCTTTCGATAATCTTCGACAAGACCGGACTTCGACGGTTTCCAACCGAAAACTTTTCGCTTTTCCATATTATCGGCGCAGTCGATGATATCACCGACGACGGCGGAAGCAGTCGCGAACGAACCGGCGCCTTTTCCGTAAAGAAGGATATCACCGGTCATATCTCCGCGAACGAGACAGGCGTTAAAGACATCGTTAACGCCGGCAAGCATGCTTTCGCTGCGAACGAGCGCAGGCGAAACAATGACATAGATTTTTTCGTTGTCAAGCTTTTTCGCCTGAGCGATGAGCTTGATAACATAACCGAAACGTTTTGCGAAAGAAACGTCCGCGAGAGCGATTTCGGTTATTCCTTCGGTGTGAACCTCTTCGGGATAAACATGATTGCCGAAAGCGAGCGATGAAAGAATGCAAATCTTTCGGCAGGCATCCAGACCTTCAACGTCGGCTGTCGGATCTTTTTCCGCATAGCCAAGCTGTTGCGCGAGGGAAAGAGCCTGAGAAAATTCGGAGCTTTCCATTATCATTTTAGTCAGAATAAAGTTTGTTGTTCCGTTTAATATACCGGCAAGAGAATCAATACGGTTACCGGCGAGGCAACGACTTATCGGGCGAATGATCGGAATTCCGCCGCCGACGCTCGCTTCAAAAAGAAAATTGACGTTATTCTCTTTCGCAAGAGTCAAAAGCTCACAGCCTTTTTGCGCAACGAGTTCCTTGTTTGACGAAACAACGTGCTTTCCTTTTTTGAGGCAGCGCGAAACAAAATCAAACGCAGGCTCAAGCCCGCCCATGGTTTCGACAACAACGTCAATTTCATCGTCGTTTTCAATGTCGCAAAAATCCGTTGTCAGAAGCGAAGAAAACTCGCTGTCGGGAAAGCTGCGAATGTCAAGTATGCGCTTAACTTCAAGCTGCGCGCCGGTGTTTTCCGAAATCACGCAGGCGTTCTTTTTAATAAGCTTCGCGACGCCCGAACCGACAACACCAAAGCCCATTATCGCTATTTTCATCAAATTCAACCTTTCAGCAAAAAAATCAATTGTAAATATAATATCATATTTTGTCGCTAAGTGAAAGAGAAAATTCAAAATTTAAACGATTTTGTAAAAACCATTGATTTTTATGCCCCTCTTGGGTTAATATAATATAAATAATTGACAACTTTGTCAAACGGCAAATTTTACATACAAGGAGTGTTGACCGTGCAAGAGGTTGAAAAACGAAAAAAAGCTATAATAAACGTTTTGTATTTTGCCATGATAGCCGCCATTATGGTGCTGATAGTCAGGTATGCGCTTGGCGTGTGTCTGCCGTTCGTGACAGCATTCATAGTTGCCGCTCTTTTGCAAAAGCCGAAAAACTTCATCGTCAGGAAAACTCCGCTCAAAAACGGCGCCGCTTCGGGAATCTGCGTCCTTTTGGCAATCGTTATCATCCTTGCGCTGGTTTCGCTCATCGGCGTTCGCGTTTTCGAAGAGATCAAAGACTTTTCCGGCTACATCGTTGCAAAGCTTCAAGACCTTGACGACGTTGTCAACAACATTGAATCGTGGTTGATGAACGTCATCTCCTCCCTTCCGGAATTCATCGGAAAGACGCTCAAGGAAAACACCGCCAATCTTTTCTCCGACCTTCGCGAATACATGGCGGGCGAAAACGACAAGATAGCAAACACGATCTCCTCCGGAATCGGAGAGAACTTCAGCTTTTCGTGGATAACCGGCCCCATCTCCGGCGTTATATCCACGGCGAAACAGCTTCCGTCCATTCTTATCGCCGTCATTATTTCAATCGTTGCGTGCTGCTTCATGACTTCGGAGTTTTCGGAAATCAAGAACTTTATCGTCTGTCAATTTCCGGAGAACAGACGAAGCGACCTCAGCCGCGCAAAGCACATCCTCTTCTCTTCCCTCGGAAAAATGGGAAAGGCGTATCTGCTGATAATCCTTGTCACCTTCATCGAGGTTTCAATCGGTCTCACAGTGCTCAAGCTTTTAAAGATTTTCTCTTCGTCATACATCATGGTCATTGCAGCGGTCATTGCCATTGTTGATATTCTCCCCGTTTTGGGAACGGGAACCGTTCTTATTCCCTGGGCGTTATACTCCCTCATAACCGGAAACATTGCAATGGGCATCGGTCTTCTGGTTATGTACGCCGTTATCACGGTCATTCGCCAGATAATCGAGCCGAAGCTCGTCGCCGGTCAGCTCGGTCTCTCGCCCATCGTTACCATTGCCGCGCTGTATTTCGGCTTGAAGGTTTTCGGTGTTCTCGGAATGTTCGTAACTCCGCTTCTCATAATAATGCTGAAGCTCTTGAACGATGAGGGAATAATCAGACTTTGGAAGTCACCGACAAGACTTCGCGCGCAGGCGGCGCAAAAAGAAAACGAAGAAAAAGAAGCCGAAGAGGCTTTTGAAAACTCGGCAGACAACAACACACAGGAATGAAAAGGAGAACAAAAATGAACTATTCGCTTGACCTTGAAAATAAAGTTGCCCTTATCACCGGAGCCGCCGGCGGAATCGGTCTCGATTGCGCAAGAGGCTACCTTTCAAACAACGCCGCCGTTTTCCTCTGCGACCTCAACGAAGAAGCGCTTTCAAAAGCGTCGAAGGAGCTTTTTGACGAATTTCCGAACGCAAGAATAGCTTTTGCCAACGGAGACATCACAAAGCCGCAGGACGTTGAAGCCATTCTCGAAAGCGCCGAAAAAGCGTTCGGAACGGTTGATATTCTCGTCAACAACGCCGGTGTCGCCCACGATGTTTTCAGCGTTAACGAAACGCGCGAAAACTGGGGAAAGGTCATTGACATCAACTTGAACGCGCAGTTCTTCTTTACCCAACAGGTCTTCAACCGTTTTTGGGCAAAGAAAAGAGGCGGAAAGGTGATTTTCATGGCTTCGCTCAGTGCATTCATCGCCGTTCCCGCCGCTGCCGCCTACAGCGCAAGCAAGGGTGCCGTTTTGCAATTGACAAAATCACTCGCGGGAGAATGGGCGCGCTTCGGCGTTCAGGTCAACTGTGTTTGCCCCGGGTTTGTTGAAACGCCGCTGATAGACGCGCAACTCAAAGACGAACGCTGGATGTCATACATGAAAATTCGCATTCCGCAAAGAAGGCTCGCGAAACCGGAGGATGTGACCGGATCGGTGCTCTTCCTTTCGAGCGGGCTTTCCGACTATGTCACGGGAACCTCGATTGTTGTTGACGGCGGTTTTTCTTCCTGCGGCTGAGTTTTTCAAATATTAAGTTTTATATCGTCCCTCACAAAAAAGAGGGGCGATTTTTGTAACATCTCACAAAAAAATCCGTTCGGGTTGACGGTGGTTCAAATTAAGGATATAATTGTAATAATTATCGGTTTGGTTAAGCTGATGAGAGCCGAACCCATACGGTTTTTAAGGTGTATTTTCGCCGGTACTGCGTTGAAAATTCCCGCAATGTGTCGTATGGTGAAACAAAAAACAGCGCAGCGTGCGGAGAATCGGATTTTTCGGGCGCATTGTGTCAGGCTCTCCTCAACTTAAAAAAATATAAGGTCAAACCGGGTCAGGAGTGATCAAATGTCAACCCTTGTTTACAAGAACACCTACACACCAAAAGAGAGAAATATGTACCTGCTCGGTATGCTCGGTCAGAACATGATCTACAACATCGTAGGCACCGGTCTTTATTTCTACTATCAAAGCGTAATCTTCCTCCCCGCGATAGCCATTAGTATTTTCATGGCGATTGCAAGAGTTTGGGACGCCATCAACGACCCGATGATGGGTACTTTTGTTGACAGAACAAAAACCAAATGGGGCAAGTGCAGACCGTATCTTCTTATCAGTCCCGCCATCATCTTTGTTGTTACGTCGCTTTGCTTTGTTAACGGAAGATATTCGGAATCAAACTCAACCGTAACGAACGTTCTTATCATCCTCTGGGCCGCCGTTTCCTATATTCTTTGGGGAATGAGCTACACCGTCGGTGACATTCCGCTTTGGGGAATCACCTCGCTCATGACGGACGACGAAAAGGACCGCTCAAACATTCTCGCTCTCGCCCGAATCGCAGGCGGAATCGGCGGCGGAATCGTTCTTCTTACCATCATCCAGGTTTCGCAGTCTCTCGGTCACAAGCTTGAAGCTTCGGTCGGCAACGCAGAAGCCTCAATGCAATACGGCTTTATTATCGTCGCTGTTATAATGTCGTTCGTTGGCTGCGCTTTGTTCCAGCTCGTCGGCATATTCACAAGAGAGCGCGTCGCCCAAACCGAACAGAAGAACTCCATTATGGACAACTTCAAGCTCATGTGGAGCAACGAACCGTTCAGAAAGGTCATCATTTCCAGCGTTATCAGAAGCCCGATCATGCTCCTTTTGAGCGTTGCGATGACGCTCCTCAACTATTACTTCGGAAACTTCGGCATGAAGGATTACACCATTTACCTCATCATTCTCGGCGGCGCAATCTTCATCGCTCAGTTTGCGATGAGCGCCCTCGCTCCGAAGCTTTGCGAAAAATTCGAAAAGAAAACCGTATACAACGTTTCGACCGCAGTCGGCGCCGTTGCCTTCGCACTCATCTTCGTTGTTTATCTCATTGCTCCGGCAGACCTTGACAAACCGATTTGGGTCGTTGTCAACTTCATTCTCTTCGGCGGCGCAGGCGCGGGAATGGGCGCGCTCAACGTTATGCAGTCCATTCTCATTGCGGACGCTGTTGACTACGAAGAATACCACCACAACATTCGTCCGGACGGCGTTTTCTTCTCCGGTCAGTCGTTCGCAACCAAGCTTTCCTCGGGAATCGCTTCGATCATTCAGGGTATCGCCTTCGCGATAATCGGTTTTTCGGGCGACAAGGTTGCGGAATGCAACGCCGCTCTCGCAGCGGGCGCTTCGTTCAAAGACGATTTCCCGGAATACGCAATGGCAATGTTCTTCCTTTGCTCAATTCCGCCGGCGATCGGACTTCTTCTTTCAATCATCCCGATGAAGAAATATCCCCTTTCCAACAGCGACCACAAGAAAATTCTCGCTGCCCTCATTGAAAGAAGACAGGCTTCTTCGCAAAACGCAGAGGTTTCGGAATAACTCCCTTTTTTCGTGACTTTGAATTAACGGTCGCGAAGAAAGAACGGACTGAGGTTCGGCACCAAACGCGACAAGCATCGCTTCGGTCTTTTCTCTGTCCGGGCAAAACAATAAAAGCCATGACCACGCGGCAATCGAAAAAGACTGTTAGAGGGTCATGGCTTCCCTTTTTTGAAACGAAAGGAGTCTCAATGAAAGCTTCTGTTAAAGCCTTTGCAAAAATCAACCTTATGCTCGATATACTGCGAACATTGCCGAACGGTTTTCACGAGCTGTTTATGCTTATGCAATCGGTCAACCTTTTCGACACGGTAACGGTTGAAACGACCGCAACCGAAAAAACGGAAATATCGTGCGACGATCCCGAGATCCCAACCGGCGAAAGCAACATCGCTCACAAAGCGGCAACCGTCTTTTTTGAAAAAACAAAAATCAAAAACCCGGGTGTTTCGATATATATTCAAAAGCGCATTCCCCACGCCGCCGGGCTCGCAGGCGGAAGCGCCGACGCAGCGGGCACAGTCATCGCCCTGAAGACACTTTTCAAGCCGGAAATGAGCGACCGTGAAGTTTGGTCTCTTTGCTGCGAAATCGGGTCAGACGTGCCTTTTTGCGCCCTCGGCGGCGCAATGCTTGCCCAATACACAGGGACGGCTCTTTCCTATCTTCCGCAACTTTCCGTCGGAAAAATCATCATCGTGAAGCCCGAAATGTCGGTTTCCACCGGTGCCGCCTACAGCGCTTTTGACAGCGCGGAAAAGGTTCGCCACCTTGACCGGGCGGGAATGCTCGACGCGGTGATGCGCGGCGACATGAACGGCGTTTACAGCCGCGTTGAAAACGTTTTCGAACAGTTTATTGATGTTCCCGAGCGCGTTGAAATCAAAGCGGTCATGCGCTCATTCGGGGCAAGCTGCTGTTGCATGAGCGGCAGCGGGCCGAGCGTTTTCGGAATTTTCGAAAGCAGCGAGAACGCCGAGCAATGCTTTGAGGCTTTGAAAAAGAAATATGACAGGGTCTATCTTTGCGACGGAACAAATTACGGCTGCGAGCTGTTGAGCGTCACCGAAGCAGCTCATTAAGCCGCGTCTCGGTTTTCGCATCAAAGAGATGAAGCTTTTCGCAGTCAAGTTGAAAAAAAACGGTTTCGTCCATTCCAAACGCGCTGTAAGACGGCGCTTTGGCAATTATCGTGCTGTTCTCATACTCAATATAAAGTATGACTTCGCTGCCCATCATCTCGCAGATTGTAACCTTCCCTTCAAGAATCGGTTCGCCCTCCCGAAAGCGTTTCGGGTCGGTGACAACGTTTTCCGGTCTGACACCGAGTTTAACACGCTTGCCTTCCGGCAGCGTGTTTTTTTTGCCTTTGAGCGGAATCTTGCTCTCCTTGAGCAAAACGAAGGTTCCGTTGACGTCGGAATTTATCGTTCCTTCAATAAAGTTCATCTGCGGTGAACCTATGAAACCGGCAACAAAAACGTTGCACGGCTCTTCATAAAGCACCTGCGGAGAAGCGACCTGTTGAACCACGCCGTCGCGCATTACAACTATCCTGTCTCCCATTGTCATGGCTTCTGTCTGGTCGTGAGTTACATAGACAAACGTTGCGTCGAGATTCTTATGCAAGCGGCTGATTTCGGAGCGCATCGCCGTTCGAAGCTTCGCGTCCAGGTTTGAAAGCGGTTCGTCAAAAAGAAAGACCGACGGCGAACGAACTATCGCCCTCCCCAAAGCGACACGCTGACGCTGACCGCCCGAAAGAGCGCGCGGCTTTCTTGAAAGCAGATGCTCAATATCAAGCGTTTTCGCGACCTCTTCAACGCGGCGCTTTATTTCTTCTTTCGGCGTTTTTCTGCGTTCGAGACCGAAGGCAATGTTTTTATAAACGGTTTTGTCCGGATAAAGCGCGTAACTTTGAAAAACCATTGCGATATCTCTGTCTTTCGGGGCAACGCCGTTAACGAGCCGCTCGCCGATATAAAGCTCGCCCGAAGTTATCTCTTCAAGCCCGGCTATCATTCTGAGAGTTGTGGATTTTCCGCAACCGGAGGGACCGACGAGAACAACAAATTCGCGGTCCTTTATTTCAAGGTCAAGATCGTTAACAGCGGTAAAGCCGTCAGGATAGGTCTTATAAATATTTTTCAGTGTAATACTCGCCATAGAAAAAGCCCTTTCTGCTGTTTTTCAACCTTTCACCGCGCCCGCCACAACGCCCTTGATTATATATTTTTGGCAAAAAAGATAGAAGATAACTATCGGCACTATCGCAAGAACAAGCATCGCCATCATTGCGCCCATGTCAATGGAACCGTAACCTCCGCGAAGATATTGAATAGCTATCGGTATCGTTTTATAATCGGTACCTATCAAAAGATAGGGCAAGAGATAATCGTTCCATATCCACATCGTGTTAAGAATTGCAACGGTTATCGCGGTCGGCTTCATTATCGGAAAAACGACGAGAAAAAACGTTCTCAAAGGACCGCAACCGTCTATCATCGCCGCTTCTTCGATTTCCCTCGGAACGCCTTTGATGAAGCCGCTGAACATGAAAACAGAAAGCCCGGCGCCGAAACCGAGATAGATAAAAATAATTCCGAGCGGATTATCCAGATTCAGCGTGTTCGCCGTTTTCACCATGGTGAACATTACCATTTGAAACGGAACGATCATTGAAAAGACAAAGGCGTAATACAAAAACTTTGTGAAACGGTTTTTCACTCTGGTTATATACCAGGCGGTCATTGAAGAAAAAAGAACGATCACCGCAACGGAGCAGACCGTTATAAAAAGCGACCAACCGAACGCCGAAAAGAAATCTGTTTTTTCAAGCCCGGACGTATAGTTTTCGAGCCCGGCGAACGTGTCTGAGTTCGGCAAAGAAAAAGGTTCGCTCGCAATGAAGAATCTTGACTTGAAAGAGTTTAAAAGCACGATGAATATCGGCGCGAGAAAAACAACCGACATTGCCACGAGAACGACATAAACCAAAACGGTCGAAAGCTTTTTCCTTTTTTCCCTCATGCTTCAACCTCCTTCTTTCGCGTTATTGCAAGTTGAACAAGAGCGATCGCCGCAAGAAGAACAAAGAAAATCACCGCTTTTGCCTGACCGACGCCCTGCCAGCCGCTCCTTGCGTAAAAGGTTTTGTAAATATCGAGCGCAAGCATCGTCGTTTCGCGCCCGGGCGCACCGTCGGTCAAAGCGAGATTGGAGTCGAAAAGCTTGAAAGAATTGGTTATCGTTAAAAACAGACATATCGTTACCGACGGCATGACCATCGGTATAATAACGTGACGAAGTATTCCGAAAAAGCCGGCTCCGTCTACTTTGGCGGCGTCAACAAGGTCGGTCGGGATGTTCTGTATCCCGGCGATATAGATGATCATCATATAACCGATAAGCTGCCAGTTTGTGAGAACAACAAGACCCCAGAAGCCGTAGCTCGCGTCATAGGTTATTGTGACACCGAAAAGTTGCAAAACTCCGTTGATTATCAAAAGCCAGATATAACCGAGCACAATGCCGCCGATGAGATTCGGCATGAAGAACACCGTTCTGAAAAGATTTGTTCCCTTTATTGAGCGCGTCAAAAGCAACGCCAACGCGAAGGCAACAATGTTCACCGTGACAACGGAAACCAGAGTAAACTTCACCGTGAACCAAAGCGCGTTCAAAAAATCGGCGTTTGAAAAAGCCTTGATATAGTTTTCAAGCCCCACCCACCTCGCGTTTGTCACCGTTGTGAAGTTTGTGAACGAAAGCACTATCCCCGAAAGGAAAGGAAAAACAAACGCAACAACGAACGCCGCGAGCGTCGGCAACACAAATACGGGATAATATTTTTTCAGGTTTTTTCTCATCTAACGATCAGTCCTTTGGCGCAATCACGGCGCCTGATATTCATTCTTCCACGATTTTTTGACCGCAGAAACAACATCGTCCCATTCAAGAGAGCCCTGCGCGTATTGCAAAAGCGAGCCGGAAAAATCCTGTTTGAAGGTTTCGCTCGGGAAAGAAGCGAACACCCACGGAACGGAGGTTACGTCCTTCTTTTCCATCCAGTCAAGAATTTCATTGGCGAGAGGGTCCTCGGGGCGTTCGTCTTCGTCAAAGGTATTGAACGGCGAAATGAAGCCGAGCTCTTTCGTCACATAGGCTTTCCCCTTTTCCGAAGAAAAGAGCCACTCAAGAAAATCGGCAGAAGCTTTTTGCTTTTCGGCGGAGACTTTTGAATTAATTGCAAGATAGTTCTCCGTTCCGACGCAAAGTCCCTGTTTTTCTTCGCCTTCGGCTCCGGTGTAAAGAGGCAGCATTTTTATTTTGTCTTTTTTCACCGTGTTTCCGTTGACCTCGGAGAGCTGCTTATACGCCCAGTTTCCGTTTTGGAGCATGGCGACCTTTCCGAGGGCGAACTCCGCAAGCGAGTCGTTGACGCTCTTGCTGCCGATAAGTTTTCGATCCGTTCCCGAGTTATTGATATAAAGGTCAAAAAGATTTTTAAAGTTATCGCTGTAATCGAACCCGATTTCGGAAGAGCCGAGACCGGCAAGCGTCGGGTCGTCAAAGGCGGTGTTTTCGGAAAACTCGTAATAAAGAGGGACATTCGCAAGATGGCTGTCCCAACGCCATGAATTTCCGCTCGAAAAAGAGGTTGAAGCGAAAACGCCCTCAATGCCAAGCTCGCTTTTTTTGCTTTGCATATCTTCAACAAGGTCTTTCAGCTTGGAGAACGAGTTGACTTCATCCATCGAAGAAAAGGACGTTCCCTTGTCCGAAAGGGCGAAATATTTGTCGGTGATCTCTTCGTTATAAATAATTCCGTAACCTTCAACGACATAGGGTATGCCATAGACCGCATCGCCGCTTTTAATTGCGAGCGACTTGTCGGAAAGGAAGGAATAAAGCGCGGTATCGCGAAGGTCGGCGCAATAATCGGCCCACGTTCGATAACCCACGGGACCGTTGATTTGAAAAATTGTCGGCGGGTCGCTTTTTGCGATTTCCGAGGTGAGAGTCTGTTCGTAACCGTTCGAAGCGGCGGTAACAACCTTAACTTTCACGCCGGTATCTTCCTCATAGGTCTTTGCGATTTTTTCGTAAACTTCGGCGCTTTCGGGTTTGAAGTTCAGGAAATAGATTTCCGTCGCGGCGGCAGGCTTGTTTTCGTTCGAAGCGCCGCTTGTTGTCAACTTGCCGTCATCATTTTCGCCGCAGGCGGCAAGCGAAAAAAGAAGCGCAAGCGAGAGAAAAAGAGAAATGACTTTTTTCATTTTGGTTCCTCCTGGTTATGCTTTCTGCAAAAAAGCGTTGTGTAATAAAGGATCTTTCGGCTAAGCTCAAGAGAAAGCTCCTCTTGCCTGACCCTGAATTCCCAATTATTCTTGACCGTTGACGGAGTGTTCATTCGTCCTTCCTCACCTTTTTTGAGCCAATCCTGAATAGGAATGACCGCCGTTTCGCAAGTTGAGCGAAGCGCCGCTTTTATGAAACAATCCGCAAGACAGGCGGGGCTTTTTGCTCCGAGATAATCCATGGCGCGCAAGAGGGTTTCTCTGCTCTCCGTTCGCTGCCATTGAAGAAGGGTTTTGTTGTCATGAGTTCCGGTATAGACAACGGAATTTTTTTCGTGATTATGGGGAAGATATTCACTGTTTTTGCCGTCAAAAGCGAACTGCAATATCTTCATTCCGGGAAAGCCGCTTTTTTCAAAAAAGGCTTTCGTTTCTTTCGTCAGAAAACCGAGGTCTTCCGCGATTATTCCGAGCGAAGGAAAAGAAGCTTTGACGGCGTTGACAAAACTCAAGCCGGGCGCTTTTTTCCACTTTCCGTCAACCGCGTTCCTGCTCCCCGCGGGAACACTGTAATACTCATAAAACCCACGAAAATGGTCAATTCGCACCACGTCGAACATTCTTTGAGCCTGAGAAAAGCGCTCCATCCACCACGAAAAAACACTTTCCCGCGCTTTTTCCCACTCATAAAGAGGATTCCCCCACAGTTGCCCTTCTTTCGCGAAAGAATCGGGCGGACAACCGGCAACGAAGGAAGGATTTCCCACTTCGTCAACCTGAAAAATTTTTCGTTCGGTGTAAAAATCCGCGCTGTCGGCAGAGACATATATCGGAATATCACCGATCACATGAAGGCCGTTTTCGTTTGCGTAGTTTTTCAGGCGTTGCCATTGAGAGAAAAAGAGGAATTGAAGGTTTCTGTGCGAAAGGCAGCTTTTTTCGTCGGGAGTGAAAACGCGCCATTTTTCCGGCGGCAGCATATCGTTTTGTTCCTTCAACGCCATGTAACGACAATAATCAAAAAGCCAGAACGCATTCTCGCGTTCAAAGGCGGCGAGCTCTTTTTCGCTTCCCTTCAGCCTGTTCGCGGCGAGCTTCAGTGTTTTCAGCCGCGAAGAATTGAAAAGACCGTAATCAACCCGCCCGGTGTTTTCCGCACGAAGCTGCTCTTCCTCACGCGAAGAAAGAAGACCCTCTTTTTTCAAAAGACCCGGGTCGAGCAAAAAGTGATTGCCCGCAAAAGCGGAATGCGCCTGATAGGGGCTGTTTCCGTAACCGGGAGGATTGAGTGGCAGTATTTGCCAGTAATACTGACCGCTGCGGCTCAAAAAATCAACAAACCGAAACGCGCCTTCGCCGAGTGTTCCGATTCCGTATTCCGATGGGAGCGACGTTACCGCCAAGAGAATTCCGCTCGTTCGCATTCTTTTTCCCTCCTTTGAAAAACCCAGTATTACTTTCCCCTGTTTTTTCGCCGTTATTCAGTTCGAAAGATATCAATACAGCATGCAACAATACGGCTCGTTTTGTCCATTTTTCGTGTATTCGCTTGACTTGCGCAAAACGATTGGATAAAATTTGAATTAAGCTTGCAACGAAAGGCGGTGTCCCTTTGATCAAGACAGATTTATCGGTTCTCTCGCTCGGCAAATCGCAGCTCAATCTTTACAACACTTTTATCAGCGTAAGAAAAGAAAAACCCACCGAACAAATCACGGTGGTCGAGCTTTGCAAAGCAGCCGGCGTCAATCGCTCAACCTTTTACAGAAGCTATTACGACATTTTTGACCTGGAGTCAAAGCTTTTGGATTATTGCGTGAACGCTGTCGTTTTGCATTTTCAAACGGCAAAATTCGGCTATACGCAAGAGGATGCTCTCAACGAAGACTTCTTTCCGCAGTTTTCGGCGTTCGAAAACGACCTTGCGCTCGATGTGGTTGAAATTTATCACAGCTCGTCCGTGCTATCGAAAAAAATGTATGACAGGATGATGGGGGTTTTGCCGCTCTTTTTGCCGAGCAACTGCACGCCAAAACAAAAGGACGGAATAAAAACCGCGTTCACCTTTATTGTTACGGGCGGCATTCACCTTTTTTCCTCTTTCACTGATTTCAGCGACAAGCAAAAAATTTGCGAAACCGCAGCCATCGCCTTCTCCGCTTTTCGAAGCTTTATTAAAAAAGCTCTGGACGGACTTGAATTTGAACCGTTGCCCCTTTCCGAAACGAAGAAAGCGCCTGTCAAAGAAAAAGCCGAACGGCTCAACGTTAAAAAAACCAAGCGCAGCTTGAAACGGGCGTTCTTTGAACTTTTGAAAAACAATGACCGCGAAAAAATCAGCGTTTCAAAGCTTTGCGAAAAAGCGGAAATCAGCAACTCGACCTTTTACACTCACTACAGCAGCATTGACGATTACGTCAACAGCCTGTTTTGCGAAACAACGGACGACTTTATTGAACACTGCCGGTCAATTTATCCGAGCCTCGGAAACGAGTACCTTAAGCTGAACGGTCTTTTTGAGTGCATTGACCTCAACCAACAGCTGCTTTTTGAGCTGACAACAAAATACAGAACCAAAACATTCTCTTCCACCTCGTTGGAGACATTCATCAAAACAATGTTCATAGATATTCAAAAAGACTGCACCTGCGCGTTTGACGGCGAGCTCGCTTTTTCGTTTATTTGTCACTGTGCCTGGGGAACGCTTTTTGAGCCTTTCGGCGATGAGGAGATTTCGTCGCAAACGGTGTTGAAGCTCAGCTACATAATCTTTTCCTATTTTTTCAAGCGAAAGGACGCTTCGCTTTTAACGAGTGACAATATTACCCCCCCCCCGAAAAAAAAGAAGAATAAGCAAAACCACCTGAAAGCATAAATTTCTTTCAGGTGGTTTTTTTGATTAAGCCGGCGAAAGCATGCTTTCGTATGGTGAGACAAAAAACGTTGCAGTGTGCGGAAAATCGGATTCTTCGGGTGCGAGCAGTTTTTTAAGAGAAGATTTTTGTCAAGACAAGGCGAAAGCCGCAGGCACTGCTGACGCATTGCGAGGAATTTCAACGCAGGATTGGCGAAAATATACCTTAAAAAACCGTATGGGATTCGGCTCTCGTCAGCTTAACGAAAAAGCGCCGCACGTTGTTGAACGCGCGGCGGATTTTATGTACGATTTTTTAAAAGCATTATTCGGTAACTTCGTCGTCTGCTACAGCGAAGAGGGTCTTGATCCAATTATAAAGAGCCTCACCAAAAGCAACGATTTCGTCCCAATACTTTCTGCAGAACTCAAAAAATACGTTATCCATCAGCATATCCTCCTTTTTAATATTAGACACAAGTCAAGAGACCACCTTGGCAGTCATCCTGTTGATTATAATACAACGAAGGACCCGTGTCAATAATTTATTCAAAACAAGTTCATTTTTGACGTCTTAAATCAGGGGTCGCGGTCAAGGGCGACCCCCCCTTTTAAAGTTTAAGCATAAGTCGCTCAGGCAACAGGCGTGTCAGCGTCATCGCCGGCAGAACCGAAGTATTTTTCGAAAATCTCCATGAGCATACCGAAAATAGCTTTTACCAATTCAATAACTTCACCGATAGTCATAGCGGGTACATCTCCTTTTTAAAGTTTATCGGCAGGAATAAAATCCCAACCACGGATATAATAACACATTTGACCAAAAAAATCAACAAAAATTTGAACGATTTGTAAATTGACGACCGCAACGCAAAAAAGAAGCTCTGCAAGACGCAGAGCTTCAAAAACAGATTGATAATCAGGCTTCGCTTTCGGCGAGCTCTCTTTGAGCGCGAACGTAGGAATAAATAGGTTCAAGCTTTTCTTTAGTGAGCGGATAGCCGAACTTCATAAGAAGCCAGACACCGGTGTAAACGAACGCCGGAATAACGGTGCAGATAAGCATTATCTTCTTACTGGTATCGTTCTCGGTGATGAAACCGACACCGGCGGTTTTGCTGTCATACTTCGCCCATTCGAGAAGGAAGAGGCCGCTGGCGTCTGCAATGGTCTGACCGAGCTTACGCGAGAAAGTATAAACCGCGTAAATTGCGCTTTCGCTGCGAACGCCGGTTTTGTATTCCTGATAGTCGATAACGTCCATAACGACCGCCCAGCAGGTAAGGCTGACGAAGGTGTAACCGAAACCGATGATGAGAAGAACGAGCATAAACAACCACGCCGGGAAAACGCCCGTTGTCGGGTTGATCATGTCGATAAACTTCTGGTTGTTTGCGAGGAAGGCAATTGCAACGGCGGCGATTGCGGAAATTATTGAAACGTTTCCGCAAAGCTCTTTCTTTCCGTATTTTTCAACGAGCTTCGGCATGAAGAAAATGAGGACTACCGTCGGAAGATAGTTGCAGATTGTTCCGAGAATTGAAAGGTTGGTGTTGCAGAAATAGTTCTTGTAAAGATAAGAGTTGAAGGAGTTGAACTGAAGCTGGCCGCTGATGAGCAAACCGGCGAGAGCAACGGTGACAAACGGACGCGACTTTATCATTCCGCCATAGGTCTTTTTGAAATCGACCTTCGGTTCCGCCGCGGAGGGAACTCTCTCTTTGGTTGTTTTGTAACCGAGAAGATAGAACGCAATTGAAAGGACACCCATGATAACGCCGAAGACGCACATCTTGCTTCCGTCGGCGACTTTGATCGCCTGACCCGTTGTTTGGTCAATTTCGCCGGTGGCGGTGAAAATTACAAGCGGAGCTATGAGCGAAACGACGCCGCCGCCGACACCGGAGCCGATTGAACGGAAGGTTGAAAGCAACGTTCTGCCCTTCGGGTCATCGGTGATTACCGAAGCGAGCGAACCGAAGGGAATGTTCATTCCGGTATACATCATTCCGTAAGCGATGTAGGTAACGTAGCAGATTATCAGCAAAATCGTCTGATTCGAGGTCATGCGGTTCCACGGCATGAAGCAAAGCATCGTTGAAAGACCGAGAGGAATCGCAACGTTTTTGAGGTAGGGTCTGAACTTTCCGTCCTTGCGCGGAGCTTTCTTGGCGACCATTACGCCCCAAATCGGGTCGTTGATGCAGTCCCAAAGGCGGGTGATGATGAACATTACCGCCGCCTTTATCGGCGCAATTCCCAAAACGTCGGTCATAAAGACCTTGAGGTAGCTTGAGATGTAAGTGAGGTTAAACATATTGGCGGCTTCGCCAATGGTGTAACCGGTCGCTTCTTTTATGCCGATTTTATTGGGATGCTCGTTAACGGGCTCGGCAGTTGAAGCGGCAGCTTCTTTTTTGGTTTTTGCCATTTTTCTTTTCTCCTTGAATTATTAATATTTTCTCGAAAGCAAAGACTCGGCTTCATCTTTCGTGATTTTACCTGTGTTGCAGTCTGCCATGACCTGAACGTCCTTATCGGTCATCTTGTAACGCGTCCAGATGAAATATGCAATGGCATAGCCGATTGCGGGAATCATGACATAGAGGAACCAGAGGCAATTGAGCGCGTGCGGCGTCTGGGTGATTCCGCTTTTCGCAAGGTCATCAAAATTCGACGCTTCAACACTCTGCCAACCGACCCACTTGAGACCGAAAACAAGCAGAACCAGTGCGCTTGAAACGGCAGCCGTGAGTTTGACCATGAAGGTTTGAATCGAGAAAGTGATTCCCTTCGCTTCGATTCCGGTTTTGTAAAGACCATATTCGGCGCAGTCCGGAGTGAAAAGGAAGAGCATGACGCCGAGAATTGAAAGCGGAATTGAACGAAGCGCAAACAAAACGATAAAGAGGACAAGACTGTCGTAACCGACCACCCACATGAGAGCACTCGTAACCACAGAAGCGATTGTGCAAATTCGGAAAAGCTTCATCTTGTCGATCTTTCTTATCATATGCGGAACAAGGAAAGCAACGACTGCGGACGGAACAAGGCTGCACGCCTGAACAACAAGCGAGATCATCGAGTTGTTGAAAAGATAATACGCAACAAGCTGGTTGAGCTGACCGTATACGTTCGCACTGGAATAGAAGAAATAGCCGAGATAGTAGATAAGCAGGTACTTATTTTGGAAAAGATAGGTGAACATCTTTTTGACGGTGAAGTTTTCGTCGTTTTCGCCGCCGTAACGCTCTTCAAGCTTGAAGCAGGCGGGGATCATTGTGAGAATTGCAAAAACGGCGCAAACAATAGCAACCACCGTATAGTTGAGCTTTACCTGCTCGCTGACAAGAACGGTTCCGAGAATGAGGGCAACGCCCGAACCGACACCCGACCAGATGCTCTTATAAGAAAGAACGCTGGCTCTTTCGTCAAGGTTTTCGCTCATTGCGGTGATGACGCCGAAAATCGGAACGTCGCACAGTGTGTAAGCCGTATCCCAGAGGATATAAGCGATAGCAAGCCACCAGAGCTTTGTGTTGGTCGGCAGGGAGGACGGTATTGCGAAAAGGAAGATGGTTGAAAGCGGAATGAAGACAAGCGATATCTTCAGCCAGGGAACAAACTTCTTTCCGCTCTTAAAGCGAACCTTGTCAAAAATAACGCCGAAAATAACGTCATTGACTGCGTCCCAGATTTTAACGGCAAGCATGATTCCCGCTGTTAAAACGGTGGGATTGATGTTGTCCTGAGCTTCGGCCGCAAAGGTGAAAACTATGTAGGTCGTAAGGAAAGACGAAATGAGATTGTAAATTGCGTTCTGTCCGGCAAAGTAGAGATAGTAACTGAGCCTTTCAATCGGATTTGTCACCCAACCGGGACGACTTTTCATGAGCTTGTTTAGCATTTTTCAATTTCTCCTTGCTTTAAAAATAATGAATTTTGCTTTCGAAGCGAACGCCTCGAAAAAGGGAATTTCCCAATATATAACAACGGCAAGCCGCCGTTTGTTACGCTTTAAAAGTCGAATCGCCGACCGGTCTGAGCGTTGCGCCGCTGCCGGAGCCTTTTTGCCTGAAAATCTGGTCTCTTGTCGGTTGATACATTTTAAGCACGCCTCTCTTGCCTCCGCAAACAATGAGCGCAAGGTGCGAAAGGACGGGAATCACAAGAGGAATGAGAAAATCACCGGCGGCACTGTTCCAAATTGAATACGCAAAAAACGCGCAATTGAAGAACGGGTCCCAATGGTTTTTGTAATCTTTCAATTTCTTGCTGAGCTTTTCAAGACCCTGCTGCGTAAGATTCCTGCTTTTTGACCAAATCTGCGAAGTGTGGTTATCGCGGTTTTCTCTATAGGCTTCGAGGTTGTAATAAATTCCCCAACCGTCATGAACGGAAATCGAAAAGCAGCCGATTGAAACGCCCTGCCCCACGGGAACCTCATAAAGTCCAACCCAAATCGGACTGTTTGAAAGGTTTTGAACGTAAAGATATGTATGCCCCGCAATCACGGGAATCGACATACACGAACAAATCGAGACTCTTGCGACGATTTCACCGCCGTCCTTCGCGGCGGGTGCGGCGGCGAGCGCCGTTGACGCCGTTGAGAAAAGCAGAGCGACGCAGAGAATGACAGCCAGAAGTTTTTTTGCTTTCTTCATATTTATCACCAATTTTACGTCTCGCCTCAGAACCGAAGCGAGACGAATTTTTTATTCGTTTAGCTCTCGCATTCAGCTTTTAAAGAAGGCCTTGCAAGCTCTGTAAGTGCTGTATACATCGGTCTTCGAAACGACTTCAAACGGTGCGTGCATCGAAAGAACGGGAACGCCGAGATCGACAACGTCAACATTGAGGTTTGCAACATACATCGCAACGGTTCCTCCGCCGCCTTCGTCAACCTTTCCCATTTCGCCGATTTGCCAGCGAACGCCGTCGTCGTTGAGAATCCGTCTTATCTTTCCGACAAACTCCGCACTCGCATCGGAGGTTCCGCTCTTTCCTCTCGCGCCGGTATATTTCGTTACCACAACGCCGTGATTGAGAAAAGCGGCGTTATTTTTGTCGTGAACGGAAGAGAAGGTCGGGTCGAAACAGGCGTTAACATCGGCAGAAAGGCACTCGCTCTTTGAAAGGACGTGCCTGCCTTCGAGGTTTTCCGCCTTTGCAAGGTCGGCAATAAAATATTTGAGGAAAGCGGAGTTAAGTCCGGTGTTTCCGTCGGAGCCGATTTCCTCCTTGTCTGCGAGAACCATGACGGCGGTGTGCTCCGGGGTTTCGCATTCGAAAAGAGCCGTGAATCCCGGATAGGCGCAAACGCGGTCATCGTGACCGTAGCCGCCGATTAGGCTTCTGTCAAAGCCGATGTCGCAAACAGGGAACGCCGGAACGAGTTCAAGCTCCGCAGAGATGAAATCCTCTTCGACAATTCCGTATTTTTGATTGAGCAGCTTCAGAATATTGGCTTTGACTTTCTCGCTGCCGCTGTCGCTGTTGAACGGTCTTGAACCGATGAGGATATTGAGCTCTTCGCCCCTGACACCGTCGGCAAGGGTGCGCTTGGACTGCTCCTTTGCAAGATGAGGAAGCAAATCGGTTATAACAAACTTCGGTTCACCCTCCTTTTCGCCAAGGGAGACAGTGACGCTTTTTCCGTCGCGGCGAACAAAAACGCCGTGGAGCGAAAGCGGAATCGCCGTCCACTGATACTTTCTCAAGCCGCCGTAATAATGCGTTTTGAAATAAGCAATTTCGCCGTCCTCATAAAGAGGAGTAGGTTTGAGGTCAAGGCGCGGCGAATCAATGTGAGACGCTACTATCTTCGCGCCCTGAGAGACGCCCTGTTTTCCGATGACTGCAAGAATGAGCGCCTTGTTTCGGTTGTTGAGATACACCCTGTCACCGGCGGAATAGGTTTTTCCCACCTCAAAGGTAACGAAGCCGTGCTTTTCGGCTTGCGCTATTACAAAACTGTTGCATTCGCGTTCGGTCTTAGCCGCGTTCAAAAACGCCTTGTAGCCTTCGCAATACTCATCTGCAAGCGCAACTTCGTTTTCGCGGCAAAGCGAAAAATGGTCATTTTTAAGGAAAAGCTCGTCCTTCAAAAGGTCAAGCTCGGTTTTTTCCTCACTCATACAGATCCTCCTTTTATCGGCTTTCGGCGACAACGCCTCGAGCGTTTAAAAATATAGTTTTTCGTATATATCCATGGTTTTCATAACATCGCGAACATATGCCGCGGTTGACGAAAACGGTATATCGGTCAATGTTTTTCCGTCTTCGGAATAGCGTTCATCGGCGAGCCATTTTTCGACGTTTCCCGCCCCGGCATGATAGGCGGCGACCGCCTCTTCTTCGGAGCCGAACTGTTCAAGCAGCATTGAATAAAACAAACAGCCGTATTTTATTGAAACTTCCGGTTCGAAAAGCGAACTTTCGGAAAGCTGCTCTCCGGTCTTTGTCTTGAGCCAAACGAAGGTTTCGGGCATTATTTGCATGAGTCCCATTGCTCCGGCAGAGGAAACGGCATCGCTTTTAAAACCGCTTTCGCATTTTATGACGGCGAAAACAAAAGATTTTTCAAGACCGTATTCCATGCAAGCACTTTCAACAATTTCCGCGTACTTTATCGGATATAATGTTTTTCGAAAAGAGCGGGCAGCCGAGAAAAGCACGAAAGCAAACGCAAGCAAAGCGAAAAGAGTGACGAGCACTTTCAGCCTTTTGTTTTTTCGATTTCTTTTCACAAGCTCTCCCCTTTCAAAAAAGCTTCAACTTCGCTTTTTATATCATATGGCGGAAAGTTGTTTATTATTATATCTGCCCTCGAGAGGTAGTATTCATCCTCACGTTGGGCGCGAATGCGCGAAAGCGCCTGCGAAACGGTGAGGTTGTCTCGTTGAAGAATACGCTCAAGGCGAATATTTTCGGGGCAGTTGACAACTATTATCTTGTCGCAAAGCGAAACGGACGGGCTTTCAAGCAGCGCCGCCGCGTCAATCAAACAGCGTTCAAAACCGTTGTCTTTCGCGCGCGCGATCTCTTTTTCGAAAAGGGCGTGAATATAAGGGTGAGTGAGCGCATTGAGCAGTTTGGTGCTTTCTTTTTCGGCGAAGGCACGCGAAGCCAGAAGCTTTCGGTCAAGCTCTCCGTTTCGAAGAATGATATCCGCGCCGAAAGATTCGGCAAGTTTCAAAAGCAGCAAAGACCCTTTTTCGGTGACGCGCCGCGCGGCAAGATCGCCGTCAATGACAAAAAATCCGTTTTTCGAAAGCAGGGAAGCGACCGTTGTCTTTCCGCTTCCGGTTTTTCCCGTGAGTCCGTATATCTTCATCAATCGGACACCTCGATGATATTGAAAGCTGCGGCGCGAACCAGGCGGTTGAAAACAGCGAGACCCACTCCGTCCTTTTCGGGGAAACGAGCATAGATGTTTTTCGCGCCAAAGGTATCCGCCTTTCTCAAAGCATCAAAAATTTTTCTCGCCTGAGACGAAGCGTCGTTTTGCTTTCCGTATTCTATGCAGGGCACGCCGAGCAATTCACCCTCGCCTTCAAAAACAAGGGCAAGCAGAGACTCATCCTTTCGGCTTTCAACAAAGCGCTTGAATTGTTCAAAGCTGCCTTTGACTATCGAAACCGAAGCGTTCGGTGAGTAATGTTTATATTTCATTCCCGGCGAAGCGGCAACGGCTCCTTCGGCGAGCTTGTTATAAACAGCGTCGTCAACTTCGACCTCGCCGATTACGGACGAAAGCATTTCGACCGAAACGCCGCCGGGACGAAGCACACGCGGAACCTCGGTTGCAAGCGTTATTACGGTTGATTCGACACCGACCGAGCATTCACCCGAGTCGATTATCAGAGGAATTTTTCCGTCAAGGTCAAAGAGGCAGTGTTCGGCGGTTGTCGTGCTGGGCTTTCCGGAATTGTTGGCGGAAGGGGCAGCAAGCGGAACGCCGGCGGCGCTGATTATGGCTCTGGCTATCGGGTGTTGCGGCATACGAACACCGACCGTGTCAAGCCGACCGCTCGTTCGCAAGGGAACGAGCGCGCTCTTTTTTAAAATAATCGTGAGCGGTCCCGGCCAAAACGCCTTCGCAAGCAAGAGCGCTTTTTCGGGTATAGCTTCAACAAGCGGCTGCCACTGCGAAAGCTCGCTTATATGAACGATAAGGGGATTATCCGACGGTCTGCCTTTGGCTTTAAAAATTTTTTCAACAGCCGCTTCGTCAAAAGCGTTGGCTGCAAGGCCGTAAACGGTCTCGGTCGGAATTGCAACGACTTCGCCGTTTTTTAAAAGGCTCGCGGCTTTTTGAACGCCGCTGTCGCTCTCGCGAAAAACTTTTATGACTTCTGTTTTCATTGTTACACTTCTTTTGTCAGCTTTTTTGCAGTGTCGGCGGTAATGAGCGCGTCAATAACTTCGTCCATCTCTCCGTTCAAAAACTGCTCAAGCTTATATATGGTAAGCCCTATCCTGTGGTCGGAAACGCGACCTTGCGGATAGTTGTAAGTTCTTATTCTTTCGCTTCTGTCGCCGGTACCGACCTGACTTTTTCGCTCGTCGGCGATTGAAGACTGTTGCTTTTTAATTTCCGCTTCGAGAATTCGAGCTCGCAGAACGCGCATCGCTTTTTCGCGGTTTTTGTGTTGGCTGCGCTCGTCTTGACATTCGGCGACTATCCCCGTCGGCAAATGAGTGATTCTGATTGCAGACTCGGTTTTGTTGATATGTTGGCCGCCCGCTCCGCCGGAACGGAAGGTATCGACCTGCAAATCGGCGGGATTGATTTCCACATCAACGTCCTGCGCTTCGGGCAAAACGGCAACCGTAGCAGTCGAAGTATGTATTCTTCCCTGCGATTCGGTTTCGGGAACACGTTGAACGCGGTGAACTCCGCTTTCAAACTTAAAGCGCGAAAAAGCACCTTCGCCCTTGACAAGAAAACTTATTTCTTTAATTCCGCCGAGTTCGGTGGCATTCAGGTTCATCGTCTCTATCTTGAAGCCGCGCTTTTCGGCATACATTGAATACATTCTGAAAAGCACGCCGGCAAAAAGAGCGGACTCTTCACCGCCTGCACCGCCGCGAATTTCAACGATAACGTTTTTTGAATCGTTTTCGTCGCGCGGAAGGAGCAACAGCTTGAGTTCTTGAAGAACCTCTTCTTTTTTGCTTTTCAGCTCTTCGAGCTCATCCTGCGCCATTTTCAGCAGTTCTTTATCTTCGCTTTCGAGCGAAAGCAGCTGCTTCGCTTCTTCAATTTCGTTTTCTATTGTTTTGTACTCGCGAAACTTTTGGGTAACAGGCAAAAGGTTTTTGTGTTCCTTCATAAGCGAGCTGTATTTTTCGCGGTCAGCTATGACATCGTTTTTGCAAAGAAGAGCGGAGACCTCTTCAAACCGCGCTTCGACCGCGCAAAGTTTTTCAAGCATTGCTCTCCCCCTCAGTGTTGCGAAGAACTTTTTTGACGTTTCTTTCCGCCTTGGAGCGCGGAATCATAAACTCCCTTCCGCAACCGCGGCAGCGAAGCTTGAAATCCATTCCGGAGCGCAAAACGGAAAATTCAAAACAACCGCAGGGGTGCTTCTTTTTCATCAGCAAAACATCGCCAACGCGAACGTCCATTCCGTCTCCCTCCAAAACGAGCAAAAATCTTATCAATATATTATATCAGTCCTCGACAAAAATATCAATCGTGAAAACGATAAAATAAAAAATTAATGCATATAAATTTAAAGAAATACAAGACTTTGGCGGCGCAAGTTGCCCTTCGCCGCCAAGAAAGGAAAAAACAATGAAAAAGTATTACACCGAAAACCATCTCATCAACACGCAGGAAAACAAAGCCGCCCTTTCTTCAAGAGCAGCTTTGAAAGAATCCTTTTTGAGCGGAAGAATCCTTGAAGCGAGGGCGGTCATGTGTGACAAGGAGCACAACCTTCACGTTGACCTCGGGGTCATGCGCGGCATCATTCCGAGAACGGAGGGCGCGCTCGGAATCGAAGACGGCTCCGTTCGCGACATCGCGATCATTTCAAGGGTAAACAAACCCGTCGTTTTCAAAATCACCGCCTTCGAAGAAAACGAAAACGGTGAGGATATTGCCGTTTTGAGCCGTCGCGCCGTTCAAAAAGAATGCATGGAGGAATACATTTCAAAGCTCACCCCCGGCTGCATCATTGACGCCGTCGTGACACACATGGAATCGTTCGGCGTTTTTGCCGATATAGGCGCGGGAATAAGCGCCCTCATGCCGATTGACAGCATCTCCATTTCAAGAATTCCCCATCCTTCCGCGCGCTTTTCTCCGGGGCAAAAAATCAAAGCCATTGTCAAAAGCGTTGACGAATTCGGAAGAATAACACTCAGTTATAAAGAGCTTCTCGGGACATGGGAGGAGAACGCCGATTGTTTCACGCCGGGCGAAACCGTTCCGGGAATCGTTCGCTCGGTAGAAAGATATGGAATTTTTGTTGAGCTGAAACCCAACCTCGCGGGGCTCGCCGAATACGTTCCCGGCGTTGTTCCCGGTCAGCACGCAAGTGTATACATCAAAAACCTTATTCCCGAGCGAATGAAGGTCAAGCTCATCATCGTCGATTCGTTCGACGCCGAATATCCGATAGAGACACCGAACTATTTTGTCGAAGGCGATTATATTGACCGTTGGGTCTATTCGCCCGAGTGCTGCGAAAAACGAATTGAAACAATTTTTTCACAGTTTGAGTTGACTAAAAGCGCAATTTGATATATTATATCCATGGATGACAACGCCCGGCAGAATAATTAAAAAAAGGATGATTCAACATGAGTAAGATCATTGACAAATTCAAGAATCGTAATCGCTCAATGCGTTTTAACCTTGAAGCTTCGGCTCTCGGCGCGCTTTCAAACGTCGCCGCCGACCCGCTTTGCGCGCCGCCGGACCTTTCAAAAGCGAAACGCGTTCTTTTCGTTCAGCCCCACCCGGACGACAACGAAATAGGCGCGGGCGGAACAATGGCATGGCTCATCTCGCTGGGCGTCGAAGTTTGGGAGCTCACCGTTCTTGATGACAGATATGCCGATCCGCAATACATCGGAAAAGAGAACGAAGTTGAAACCGTGAGACAAAAAGAAGCGAAAGCCGCTCAGGAATATCTCGGTGTTAAAAACGCAGGCTTCCTCGGCTTTGCAGACAAAACAAGAGCTACGGTCGATGAGCTCTCGGTAGCGATTATGCAAGTCATCAGGCGCGTTCAACCGGACTATGTTCTCACTGCGGATCCGCTCCTCGTCAACGAATGCCACTCCGACCACATCAAGGTCGGCACCGCGGTAAAATACGCCTGCATGGACAGCGAATGCAACTTCTATCCCGAATTTGTCAACGGCAAGCTTCGCGAAGACGCATGGAAAGTCAAGGGCGTCGGCTTCTATTACACCGACAAACCCAACACCGTTGTTGACATCACCGACTTCGAAGAAATGAAAATTGAAAGCATCAAAAAGCACGTTTCGCAATGCAACGTTGCTTTGCTCGCGGCAATAAGACTTCAAAACCAGCTTTTCGCCCAGGGCACACCCTTCAAATCCGCAGAGCCGCTCAGATTGCAGTCGAATCTTCAAATGCACTGCTTCAATTTGCCGGTTGAATAAACCGAAGACAGTTATTAAAAAAGCGCAAGCTCAACGTTAAGACGAGCTTGCGCTTTTGGTTTAGATTATTCCCTGGAACATCATCGCGTCCGCAACCTTTTGGAAACCGGCGATGTTTGCGCCGGCAACAAGGTCATAGCCGAGACCGTTCTCTTCGGCAGCTTTCGCGCTAGAATCATGAATGTTTTTCATGATATTATAAAGCTTTCGGTCAACCTTTTCCGCCGACCAGGTGTAACGCAGGGAGTTTTGGCTCATTTCGAGAGCGGAAACGGCAACACCGCCTGCGTTCGCCGCCTTCGACGGGGCAACGGCTTTGAGGTTTTTCTTCAAATATTCAAGAGCTTCGTTGGTCGTCGGCATATTCGCAACTTCAACATAATACTGAGTTCCATTCGCGACTATCTGTTTCGCTTCTTCGATTCCGACTTCGTTTTGAGTCGCGCAGGGCATTACGATATCTGCCTTAACACCCCACGGCTTTTCGCCGGGGAAAAACTTCGCGCCGAATTTTTCCGCGTAATCCTTGAGGGTTATCTTTGAGCAGGCGCGAATTTTAAGAAGATAATCTATTTTTTCGTCGGTGTTGATTCCTTCTTCGTCAAGAATATATCCGTCCGAGCCGGAGATGGTGAGCACCTTTCCGCCAAGCTCGGTTATTTTTTTAATCGCACCCCAGGAAACGTTGCCGTAGCCCGAAACGGCGAAGGTCTTTCCTTCTATACTGTCACCAAAATGCTTGAGCATTTCCATTGTGTAATATATCGCGCCATAACCGGTAGCCTCCGGGCGAATATAAGAGCCGCCATAGGACATACTCTTTCCGGTAAGAACGCCGTTTTCAAAAACGCCTTTAACGCGTCTGTACCAACCATAGAGATAACCGATTTCTTTTTCGCCGACGCCGATATCACCGGCGGGAACGTCAATGTCGGGACCGATATGCTTATAAAGCTCAGTCATGAAGCTTTGGCAAAAGCGCATTATTTCACCGTCGCTTTTTCCGTGCGGGTCAAAATCGGAGCCGCCCTTTGCGCCGCCTATCGGCAAACCGGTGAGGCTGTTTTTGAAGGTTTGTTCAAAGCCGAGAAATTTTACGATTCCCGGATAAACAGACGGGTGGAAACGAAGGCCGCCCTTGTAAGGACCTATAGCTCCGTTAAATTGAACGCGATATCCGCGATTGACACGGACGCAGCCGTTGTCATCGACCCAGGTGACGCGAAAAGTGATAATTCGCTCCGGTTCAACAAGGCGCTCGAGAAGCGCGGCTTTTTCAAATTCCGGGTGTTTGTTTATATACGGCTCTATCGAAGTGAGCACTTCGGTAACAGTCTGGATAAACTCCGGCTCAGCAGAATTTTTTTGTTTGACCTGTTCAATTACTCTTTCAATGTAGCTCACGCTAAACAACTCCTTCGGCGAATTTGCTCCGGCTGCGCGCTGACGCTCATTCACGCTTTAAATGATTACAGTATTTATTTTATTACAATTCTCTGCGGTGTGTCAACGATAAAAACTGACAAAAAAAATCCACGCAAAAAGCCGCTGTTATAACTGATTTACCAATGAGTGACGGCTCACCTCGGGTGAGTCGTCGCTCGCCTCGGCGAGCCGCTGTTCACCGCGCTTTTTCGCCCCTTTTTCCGTATTATTGCGTCCGCCGCATCATATAAATATTCGGGAGGTGTAAAACATGGTCATTCGCCTCGGACGAAAGAAAATCATCGCTCTTCTTTTCGCCTTCACCGCGTTGGCAATAACGCTCGGCGTTTTCTCCCTCGTTCGCGCAAAAGAACCGCAAGAGGAAAAATCCTACATAAAATGGGCCGAGCTGAACGTATCTTTGGCTGCGCTCAAAGACACAATGGAGCTTGACATCAAAACTTTCGACTCGCTTTATCACATTGAGTGGACTTCTTCGCTGGCATATCTCGCCTGCAAAAACGGCAACGACTGGAGCGCATACAGAAAAAAGGACCTTGAAAATATGCTTCTCGCGCTCAACGAGAGCTACACGATTGAAGACATTATAGGCGACAACAAGTATTACACTTACTACAAAGAGGTTTTTTCCGCCGCGCTCGGAGGTCTTTTGGGTGAATTTGAGCGTCAGATTCCCGGAGAGAACGGAGAACTCGCAACGCGCAGCGGCTACGGTCTCGTTGCCTACAGCCCGATTGCGGAGGGTTTCAGCTACAGCCACTACGACGATTTCGGCGTCTCCCGCTCCTATGGCTACCGCCGAAGTCACCTCGGAAACGACCTTTTGGGAAGCATCGGCACGCCGATCATCGCCGTTGAGGGCGGAACGGTCGAATGCATCGGGTGGAACCAATACGGCGGCTGGCGGCTCGGGATTCGTTCCTTTGACGGAAAGCGTTCTTATTATTATGCTCACCTGAGAAAAGACCATCCGTATTGCGACAAAATAAGTCAGGGCACCCTCGTCAAAGCCGGTCAGGTCATCGGTTACATGGGAATGACCGGCTACTCACAAACAGAGAACGTCAACGGCATGAACGTTCCACACCTGCACTTCGGGCTCCAACTGATTTTTGACGAAAGCCAGAAAGAGGGCGAAAATCAGATCTGGCTAAACGTTTATAACCTTGTTCGGCTTCTTTCGCAAAACCGCGCAACAGTCATTCGTGACGAAGAGAGCGGCGAATACCGCCGAAAATTTGACATCATTGACAGGCGTTGGCCGCAGGAGCTTCAAAGCTTTTAAAAAAAGAACTGCCCAAAACGGGCAGTTCTTTTTTGTATATAATGACGAAACTGTT
>CAYOEN010000008.1:0-49122 GCA_964403085.1 uncultured Faecalibacterium sp.
TGTTGCACTTTCCCTAAGGTCACCCTCGGCGGCCGTTAGCCGTTATCCTGCTCTGTGAAGCTCGGACTTTCCTCAGAGCTTTCGCTCCGCGACTGCCCAATCTACTCACGACCATTTATTTTACACTAAGCTTTTGATAAAGTCAATTTTGTTTTGTGATTTTTTTGATGAGTTTGCAAATTCGTTCAAGGAAAAGAAAAATGAACGCAAGGTGAACCGCGGCGTTGCCGAGATTCAGCGGCCAGCGAACGGCCAACTGCGAGGTGTATGGAACGCCGGCAATGTAAGATATCCAGAAGGAATTGAGAAGAAAAGAACACCCGACCTGAACGAGCAAAACCGACAAAACCGCTTTGAACGCAGTGACCCTTCCTTTGAGAAAAATTCCCCAGATAACGCCGCAGATAACCGCAGTCAAAGTGAAGCCCGGAAAATACGCTCCGCTCGGAAAGAGCAGGGCGCCGATCAGGTCACCTACGCCGTAAACCAGCGCGCCCCCGACGGGACCGTAAAGGTTCGCCGCCAACATAACAGGAACAAACGAAAAGCCGATTTTGATGTTCCATAGCTGAATTGAAAGAAATCTCGATAAGACGACCTGCAATGCTGTCAGCAATGCGAGGCAAACGAGAGTTTCAAGGGTGTTGATGCTTCTTTTTTTCAAGAAAAAAACCTCCTTTTTTCCTCTCGCTGCGGGAATAAAGGAAGCTTGAACGGCGCGCAAAAGTGCGGTCGCGTTGCCAAACAGGGGAGTGACCCGACCGTTCGGCTGTCTTTCGATTATAACAACAGCGGGATGCGACCGTTTCACCGCAGGGAAAACCATTTCGTTTTCGGAACAACTCCCCGTTTCCGAAACACTGAAACGCAAAACGATCTACTCTGTTATGATTTTGCCGACCTGAGTCGGAATATTGATACAATACCACACAGTGCCGTTCGTGTCAACTAATCTTTGCAATTTTTTTCAAAGAAAGTGAAAATAAACCCTTGACAAAGCCCGATTGTTTTAGTATAATGTCAGAGCTGTAAAGTTCAATGTCTTTACACTCTCTGCTGGAGGGAAGTTTAATGGCTAAAAATCTTGACGTTACGCTCCTTTTTGATATTTACGGCGAAATGCTTACGGATAAGCAGCGTGACTTCATCGTCTATTATTACGAAGACGACCTCTCTCTTTCCGAAATTGCTCAGAACGAGGGCATCACCCGTCAGGGCGTTCGCGACGCTATCAAGCGCGCCGAAAGCCAGCTCTTCTTTTTTGAAGAAAAACTAGGCTTGAAAAAGCGCTTTGATGACCTTCGCGCCGGTTTGGAAGAGATTAATAAAATGACCGAAATCATTAACGAGGTCAATATGAAAACTATCCTCTCGCGTGAGATTAATGACGCTACGACAAGAATCGACGTCATAACCAAGATGATTTCTGAATAAAAGGACTGATATAATGGCATTTGAAGGTCTTTCCGAACGCCTTGAAGCTGCTTTTAAACGGCTGAAAAGCAAGGGCTCGCTTACCGAGGCCGACGTTAAAGATGCTATGAGAGAGGTTCGTCTCGCTTTGCTCGAAGCGGACGTTAACTATAAGGTTGCCCGTGATTTCACGAAAACCGTTACCGAACGCGCAATCGGCGCGAAGGTTATGGAAAGCCTCACCCCTTCTCAAATGGTCATCAAAATAGTCAATGAAGAGTTGACCAACCTCATGGGTGGAACCAAGGCGCGCCTTAACACCGCAAATCATCCGCCGACAATCGTCATGATGTGCGGCCTTCAGGGCTCCGGTAAAACCACTCACAGCGCAAAGCTTGCGCTTATGCTGAAAAATCAGGGTCACAGACCGTTGCTCGTTGCCTGCGACGTTTATCGTCCGGCGGCAATCAAACAGCTTCAGGTCGTTGGCGAAAAAGCGGGCGTTCCCGTTTATGAAATGGGTCAGATAAACCCCGTTGAAATTGCGAAGAACGCGGTTTCGCTCGCCAAGGATCACGGCTATGACTATGTTTTTCTTGACACGGCGGGTCGCCTTCACGTTGACGAAGAGCTCATGAACGAGCTCAAAAACATAAAAAGCGAGGTTCATCCGCACGAGATTCTCCTTGTTGTTGACTCGATGACAGGTCAGGACGCCGTCAATGTTGCGACGTCGTTTAACGACGCGCTCGGAATTGACGGTCTAATCCTCACAAAGCTTGACGGTGACACCAGGGGTGGCGCCGCTCTTTCGGCGAGAGCTGTTACCGGAAAACCGATTAAGTTCGTCGGTACGGGCGAAAAGCTCGGCGACCTCGATGTTTTTCATCCTGACAGAATGGCTTCGCGTATTCTCGGAATGGGCGATATGCTTTCGCTCATTGAAAAAGCGGAGCAGGAGCTCGACGAGAAAAAGGCGCGCGAACTTGAACAAAAGCTTCGCAAGAACAAGTTTGACCTTAACGACCTTCTTGACCAGCTTCAACAGATGCGAAAGATGGGTTCGGTCAAAGACCTTTTGAAAATGATTCCCGGAATCGGAAGGAAGATCGACGACGTTGAAGTCGATGAACGCCAGTTCGACCGAATGCAGGCGATAATCCTTTCGATGACACCGGCGGAAAGAACCAAGCCGGATATCATTAATCCCTCAAGAAAACGCAGAATCGCCGCCGGCAGCGGAATGCAGGTCGAAGACGTAAATCGCCTGCTTGCGCAATATCGCCAAATGCAAAAAATGTTTAAGCAGTTCAACGGAAAGAGCAGCAAAAAAATGCGCCGCAAGATGATGAATATGCCCGGCATGAACGGCTTTGGCGGCCCCGGAACTCCCGGCTTCCCGATGTGAGCGGTTTTTTTCACGTTAACAACACGCCTTGAAAATAAGTCATAACGCGTGTTAAATAAATTTATTTTTCATATATTTTTGGAGGTAACAAAAATGGCAGTAAAAATCAGACTTCGCCGTATGGGTGCAAAGAAGGCTCCGTTCTATCGTGTAGTTGTTGCGGATTCAAGATATCCCCGCGACGGACGTTTCATTGAAGAGCTCGGATATTACAATCCGATGAAGGAACCGGGCGAGATCAAAATCGACGCCGAAAAGGCTCAAAAGTGGATCGCTAATGGTGCTCAGCCGACCGATACCGTTAAGGCTCTTCTCAAAAAGTGCGACATCATTAAATAAGTTTGGAGGTACTCGCCTTGAAAGAGTTGCTCGTTACAATTGCAGCCGGTCTCGTTGATGAGCCGGAAAAGGTAACTGTTGACGTTGACGATATCAACGATGAAGGCGTGATCGTTTATCACCTTCATGTCGCTGCCGACGATATGGGCAGAGTCATCGGAAAGCAGGGCAGAATTGCAAAGGCTATCCGAACTGTTATGCGCGCAACCGCCAACAGAAACGACCAGAAGATCATGGTTGAAATCGACTGATTTTCTTTTTTGAAAAAGACACCGCTCCGTGTTGGGCGGTGTTTCTTTTTGCTCTTTTTTCGCTTGCTTCGGAAAACGAAAACCCGAAAGCCCGAAAGGTCACCACTCGGTATAAAGTTTTTCTTTTTGTTTTAAGAAAAAATACTTTTTCTGTGAGATTGTTCAAAATAACAAATTCCAATTGTGAAAATTTGTTGACTATTAACAAGAAATTCCAAATTCACAATCTTCTGTTTACAAAATTCGAGTTTGGTGATAAAATTATTCCGTAAAATCGTTTTAAGCTTTAAAACGATGAATATTTTTTTCGGGAGGAATTTGCAATGAAAAAACATCCGTTTAAACGCGCTCTGTCGTTGTTTATGTGCGTTGTAATGCTGCTTTGCTCTGTTCCGCTTGCGGGCTTTGTCGGCATCGAACTGCCAAGCCTTTTTGGAAATCGGGCTTCTGCTGTTAACACAACCTATAACGCGACGGCTGCCGCCGAGTATGCGAGAAGATACGCTCTTAACTATAATAAAGAGTGGTATTTCTATGTTAATGGCGGCGATTGCGCAAACTTCGTTTCTCAAAGCCTTTTCATGGGCGGTATGCCCATGACGGCGAGGTGGCATTCCTATGACGGAAACACCTACGCCTATCTCATGGATAATGATTACGTCTGGATCAGATGTCATGACCTTATGTATTATCTTATTTCAATCGGCGGCGAAAGGATTGATAATCCGTCCGCTTCCGATTTTGAAATCGGTGACGCCGTGTTCTATGACTGGAATCTTGACGGAAAAATCAACCATTCCGCAGTTGTTACCGATATCGTAAACGGCGTTCCGAAGGTATCCTGCCACTCAACGCCGGAGCAGGCAAGCCGTCTTAACGCTCATTGGACTCTCGGAAGAAGCTCAAAGGTCGTTACGCTCGTTAAACTTCACGGCGAAAAGTGTACAAAGAACAGCTCGCCGAATTATGATTATTACCTTGTTCATACTTCGACCGGTCGTTATACCGCACCCGGCGGCGACTTCCTCGGAACCGCATACGCAAGGAACACCGTAAGAGTTACCGAAACCACAACTTACGCAGGCAAAACCTGGGGTAAGTATAACTACAAGGGCACATGGTGCTGGATTGATCTTTCAAAGACGACTTATAAAGGTCATCGCGACAGAATCCAGGTCAACCACCTTCTCGGCTCGTGGTACGTTATTCAGGAGGCGAACTGCCTTCAAAAGGGAATCGAACGCCGTGACTGTCAGCGCTGCGAATATTACGAAACCCGCGAATTCGGTCTCGGAGATCATGTTCCCGGTGCGGCTGCAACCTGTACGACCGCGCAATATTGCACGGTCTGCGGAGAGACACTCGTTCCGGCTCTCGGTCACGATATGTCCGATTGGATGCATCATGAGGACGGAACCTGCGTCAAAAAGGCGACCGAAATCAGAGTTTGCCTCAGAGCGAACGACAAGACCGAAATTCGCGACAAGGATTACGGTGACCATAACTTCACCGCGACCGTTACCAATCCGACCTGCACCGATGACGGCGCTTCCGTCCTTAAGTGCAGCTATTGCGGATTGACAAAGATTGATGAGTCCAAAAATCAATGGACAACCACCTGGACGACTGCCGACGCCGCCACCATTGCTTCTCTTGATAAAAATCTTTATAAAGCAAGAACCGAATATCGCTATCGTGATAAGAGCTACACCGAATCGACCGCTTCCTCTCTTGACGGTTGGAACTCAAACGGTTGGTATTGGAGCGATTACGGCTCATGGAGCGACTGGACTTCGAGCGCCATCACCGGCTCGGACTCAAGACAGGTTGAAACTCGCGGAGGTTCTTATCTCTGGGGTTACAATATGACTTGCTATAACACCCTGACAACCGGCGGAAAACGTCAATTCAGAAATTATTCTCTTGCCAATAATCTCTCTGCCTACGGTCTTTCCACTACATATGGTGAACATCACTACACATTGGGATGTCCCTTGGGTACTCTTGAGTCTGCGCAAACTGTTGCTCCGGGTGAGTATGTAAGCAATACCAATATGCCCGGCACAAACAAGTCCAGCGAGACCGGTTATGTGATTTATGACGGTGTAAATGAGCTTGTTTACTTCAAGGAAAGCGAAATCTGGGAGAACTCTACCGAATATCGCTATCGTGACAGATATCCGATATACAAATATTGGAAGTGGGGTGCCTGGTCAAATTGGAGCACGTCACCCGTCTCTGCAACAGATTCCCGCGACGTTGAAACGAGAACGACCTATATTTTCAAGCTCGGCGCTCTCGGTCATAACGACAAGAAAGTGACGCTTTACGCAACCTGCACCGCGGACGGATATGTTAAGAATATCTGCCAACGCTGCGGACGTGAGCTGCTTGTGAGCACGGAAAAGAAGACCGGTCATAATATGAAAGATGACTGGTATTCCTGGACTGATGAAAACGGCGTTAAACTTGAACGCCGCGATTGCCACAATACCGACAGAAACACCAACACACCTTGCACTTATTATGAAACCCGTCCGATCGGCGGCGACCATATTCATGATATGCATGAAACCGCTCGCGTTGAGCCCAAGTGTACTGTTGACGGAAAGATAACCTATAAGTGCTCCGACCCCGATTGCGACTATACCACCGAAGAAAAAATCAACAAACTCGGTCACGATATGGGCGACTGGTACGTCACCAAAGAAGCGAAGTGTGACGAAAAGGGTGAAATGCGCCGCGACTGCCAGCGAAAGGGCTGCGATTATTACGAAACCAAAGAAACCGAAATGAAAGAGCATACCGTGGTCACCGATGAGGCTGTTGCCGCTCACTGCACAAAGACCGGTCTCACCGAAGGCTCGCATTGCTCAATGTGCGGAAAAGTTTTCGTTGCTCAAGAAACCGTTTCCGCAACAGATCACGAATGGGGCGAATGGATAACTGTTGCTCCCAAGGACGTTGAAGGCAACGAAACGACCTGCGGCGAATGGAAAAAATATCGCGTCTGCGTTCGTGAATGCGGCTGCGAATATTGCGAAGGCTACGAAGAAGAAACGTGGCACGTTGACCATAATTACGTCGGTCCGATCGTTGTTGATCCCGGTTGCGTAACTCCCGGCTATTCTTACACGAGCTGCCTGAAATGCGGCGATGTACAGATGGGCGAAACAATTGAACCTCTCGGTCATGACTGGGGCGGATACACCCGAATTCTTTATCCGACCTGCACCGAAGAAGGTCTTGATCAGAGAGAATGCAAACGCTGCCACATCACCGAAGAGGAAGCCCTCCCCGCAATCAAGCACGCGACCTCTCCGCTTGACCCCGCTTATTCCGCTTCCGATGACAAGATGGAGCTTGTCTCCTCTGTCAAGAACGTTTGCGGAAACGGAACTGTTGATACCTATCAGTGTACTCATATAGACAAGAACACCGATATCAGATGTCCGTATACCGTTGTCATCGGCAACGAAAAGGATCATAACATCGGTGAAGATTATGTTACCGTTATCGAACCCACCTGCACCACTCCGGGCTTGAAACACAAAGAATGTCAGAACGAAGGCTGCACTTACACAAAGGACGAAGTCGTAATTCCTCCGCTCGGCCATGATCTGACCGAAACCATTACCAAAGAGGCTGAGTGCACCGTGGACGGTGAAAAACACATCGTCTGCTCAAGAGGTGACGTTGACAAATACGAAAAGATTGATATGATCGGTCATAATTGGCGCGCCGTCAAGATCGTTGACCCGCTCTGTATTGAAGACGGCTACACCTATTATGAATGCCTGAACAATAGGGAACACACCCACAAAGATAACTATGTTAACGCCATAGGTCACAATTACGGCGACTGGATTGACGACGGTAACGAAAAGACGCACACCAAGACCTGTCTGCGCGATATCTGCGATGACTCCGTTGACGGTCATACCGTCACCAAGTCGCACCACGTTGTTGAAGTTGACCGTCAAGCGGCAACTGTTGACGAAGAGGGCTGGATAAAGTATAAGTGCACCGATTGTACCTATACCTATACCGAAACTCTTGAAAAGGTCGTTCCTTCTCCCGTTGAAACCGACAAGATCGCAGAGAATGTCGATGGCAAAGCGGTTATAACTCTCACCGCTTCCGCCGCCACGAGCTATGTCAAGGTTGTCTCCGAAAAGAAAAAGCCTGTTGACGTTATTCTCGTAATGGATCAGTCCGGTTCAATGTCACAAAAGACCTCCGCTTCTCCGAATTCGGGAACAAGACCTTATAGTCAGTGGAAGAACGATTCGGACGCAAAGGTCAACGCCCTTATAAAGAGCGCAACGAGCTTCGTTGACAGCATTTATAACGATGCCGTTACGAACAAGGTTGACCACAGAGTTGCTCTTGTCGGCTTCTCTTCGAGCGATAAGACGCAAAACAATAACAGCTATGAGTGCTCGAATTCTGCCGTAACAGCCGTTTCCGTTCAAACGGGTCTCCTTGCAACGAACAATTACGGCCCGGTTGATTACAGAACACTCAAAAAAGCCGGAAACAACAAGTATCTTACGGACGCCTTCATTTCCGTAACCGATAACAAAGCAAGGCTCATGGAAGGCGTTAATAGACTTAACGCTTACGGCGCGACCGCAGCGGATGAAGGCTTGAGCATTGCCAACGACATCATCTCCGCCAACAAAAACAGCGGAAGAGAAATGATCGTTGTCTTCATCACCGATGGCGTTCCGACTTATAGCAATCTCAGCAACACCGCGAATGTTGAAGGCGCTTCCTCCGGTGCAATTGAAGCCGCGTGGAAGATTAAGAACACTCAGGACGCAACTGTCTATACCGTTGCCGTATATCAGGGCGCAGACATCAACGCCGAGTTTACGAGCGACAAAAACGGAATAAAGACCGAAAAGGGACAGAACGTTTCCTTCGATATCAACCGCTTCCTGCACGCTGTTTCGTCGAACTATCCCGACGCAACCGGTATGCCGATCAACACCCTCGGAGAAAAAGTTTCAAACAGCTATTACATGACTGTTTCGAACACAGAAGAATTCGAAAACATTTTCGATAAGGTTCTTGTCACTGAAATTGACCGTCCCGAACTGTTCGATATGGTAACGCTCTATGACACCCTTTCCGAAAACGTCACCCTCACTTATGAAGATGAGCTTAAAATGCGCGAAGAGATAACGACGAATTACGGCCTTGCCGATGAAGACATCGTTGTTATTCGCGGCGAAAACGAAACGCGCATTGAGTTCCATAACGTCAAGGTCAAGAAGGTCGGCGAAAAATATGTTGCTTCGATAACCTTCTCTGCGTCTCTCAACGAAAACGCTCTTGAGCCGAACGTTTATGACACCAATACCGAAGAAGCCGGCGTTCAAATCAACGGCGAAACCCAGAAGACGTTTGAAATTCCGCAGGTAAAGGTTGACGAAAACAGACATATCGTCGTCTTCACCATCGACGGAAAGATCTACACGATTCAGGATTATAACATCGGTGACAAGATTGAAATTCCGACAACCAACCTTGCGGATTGGAAAAACGTTGACGAAATCGTTACCGAGGATTGCGTGGTTTATGATGCCGCCGCCCTTAATGACAGACCGTATACCGTAACCTGGAGCATTAACGGAAAAGACACGGTTGAAACCTATAACTTCGGTGACATGATTGTTGCCCCCGAAAACGTTGAAGCTCCTGATGGCATGGTCTTCGATTACTGGACTCCGTCCGTTTCCTGCTATATGCCTGCCGCCAACGTAAAATACACCGCCGTTTATACCGATGCTCACGTTCATTCCTACACGGAGAGCTACGAAGGCGACTGCATTGACGGATACTATCTTGTCAAGACCTGCGCCTGCGGCCATGTTGAAAAAGAGCTTGTTGCCGAAAGCAGCGGTCACAGCTACACCTTCACCGTTGCCGAAACCTCTTCAAGAGAATATCGTCTTACCTGCTCCGTTTGTGGAAAGTCGTCCGGTGAATACATAACCGTTGCTTCCTCAAAGAGCGGTCGCAACCAGTATTATGACCTCACGCTCTATAACGACAAGAAGGAAATTCAGCCGAACGAAAACGGAATCATCGTTAAGATCAATATGGGTCTTGAAAACGTCGGAAAGAAATACACTGTCTATCGCGTTGAAAAAGACGAAAACAAGACCGTTTCCGAAAGAGTCACGGTTGATAACGCCGGATATCTCACCTTCAATGCGGATCATTTCAGCTTCTACGCTGTTTGTCCCGTTGACGAAAACGGAAATGTTATCGAAGCTCCGGTATACGCGAAGATATATTGCGAGTTGTTCGGTCACGCCGACAGAGACGGTGACGGCTACTGCGATTCCTGCCGGAACGCTACCGCCGATAATACCGACCCCGGCGTTGACAAGGTTGAATGCAAGCATATGTGCCACAGCTCAAACGGCTTTGTTCGCTTCATCTGGAAGATAGTTGTTCTCTTCTGCAAACCGATCGGCGCAAACAGATATTGCTCCTGCGGTGCAAAGCACTATTGATTCGCAAAAACCAAAAATGAATAACTGACAGCGCTGCGCCGAAGCCTCAGACTTTGGCGCAGCGTTTTATTGCCTTTTTTTAAGGTGAACGATTTTGTTTCAATCTTTTTTATCTATTTGTTTGACGAACGCAAAAAAATTATGTATAATAATACCAATCAGGCGGCGCAGCCGCTTCAGGTGGTGAATATATGGGAAAAATAATTGTTGCCGATGACGAATCGAAAATAAGAAAACTGGTTTGCGATTTTTTGAAGCGCGAAGGATATGAGCCTGTCGAAGCCGAAGACGGCGACGAAGCGTATTCTCTTTTTGCTCAAAACATTAATTCGACCGATCTTTTGATTCTTGATATCATGATGCCGGGTCTTAACGGTTGGGAAGTATGTCGAAAAATTCGCGAGCTTTCGACCGTTCCTGTCATTATGCTCACCGCGCGCAGCGAAGAGTTTGACGAGCTTATGGGCTATGAATCGGGCGCGGACGATTATGTTACGAAGCCGTTCAGCCCCTCTGTCTTGATGAAAAGGGTGGAAGCTCTTTTGCGTCGGACGCGTGCGGGTTCCGCTTTTTCCAGCGAAAAGAACATCAAAAACCTTGTCTTTAACCATGATGCGCATGAGGTTCGCTTGAACGGAGCCGAAATCGAGCTCACCTTAAAAGAATACAGCATACTCAAAAAGCTTCTTGAAGCTCCGGGAAGAGTCTTTTCCCGTGAACAGCTTTTGGATAGCATCTGGGGCTTTGATTATGTCGGCGATGTTCGTACCGTTGACTCCCACGTTGCGAGGCTGAGAACCAAGCTTGGCGATTGGGGATCTTCGCATTTGAAAACTGTCTATGGTATCGGATATAAAATTGAGGATTTCTCATGAAAAAGCGAAACAATCGTGTCACGCTCCTTTTGCGCTATGCTCTCTCTTTTTTGGGAATCATGCTTGTTTTTGTTGTCATAACTGTTGTTCAGTTCCTTTTCATGGAGGATCTGTTCACCGACGTTTTGAAAAACAACATGAAAGACGCGGCGTCAAGCATCGAACAGCTTGATTTTGACTCGGAAAACTTCATGAATCGGATATCCGATATTGAAGCGAAATATGATATCTATATCGAAATTTATTATCCGCGAGACACATTGATATATTCTTCCAATATCAACGATTCCGTTTTCGGTTCCTCTCTCTCCGAAAAAGAGCTGAAACCAAGGATAATGAAGATACTCGAACACACCGACCTTGACGAAAAAAGCTATTTTGAAACCAGACAGGAATATTACGCAACCGCCAAGTATATCGTCTACGGAACTTTCTATGGTGATAATGTCGGCGTCGAGATGTACTATCCGCTTGACGTTCTCAAAGCCAACGCAAAAACCTCAAGCTTTGCGATTCTGTGGGTCACGATAGCGCTGCTTCTCACGATTTTTATAATCTTTTTCGCGTATACATACACTTTTGTCGCTCCGATGAAAAAGATTAATCGAATCACCAAAAACATCGGAAATCTTGATTTCACCGAGGTTTGTCCCGACTTCAGGGTCAAGGAACTCAGCGAGCTCAGCTCAAGCGTCAACGCTTTGTCCGCTTCGCTCGATATTACAATGCGAGACCTGAAAAAGAAAAACGAACAGCTTGAACGTGACATCGACCGCGAACGCCGTCTCGAAGAGGGAAGGAAGCAGTTCGTTGCTAACGCTTCTCATGAGCTCAAAACGCCGATAGCGATAATACGCGGCTACGCGGAGGGAATTAAATTCACCGAAACCAAAGAGGATTGCGATGAATACTGCGGCGTGATTATCGAAGAATCCGAAAAAATGAACCGCCTTGTTGTCCGTTTGCTTGACCTGATGCGCTTTGAAAACGGCGGATATAAGCCGACTTTTCAAAAGTTGCCGCTCAAGGAGACTGTTGAGGCTTGCCTTTCTTCGCGAAAAAAGCTTCTTGAAGATAACGGTGTTTCTCTTGAAATCGCGGTCAACGATTCGTTCGTCGGTTACGGAGATGTTGAGCTTTTCGAAAGGGTTTTTAATAATTATTTTTCGAACGCTCTCAGCCACGTTTCGGGCGAAAAGAAGCTCAAAATAAGTTGCGAGGTCGTTGAAGATTACTATCGACTCAGCGTTTTTAACACCGGCAACCCCGTGGCGGATGAAGATATTGAACATATTTGGAACAGCTTTTATCGAGCCGATAAGGCTCATTCCCGAGAGCAGGGGCGCTTTGGACTCGGTCTTGCGATTGTCGCCGAAGCGCAGGAACTTCAAAACGCAAAATACGGCGTTCGCAACCATCAAAACGGTGTTGAGTTCTGGTTTGACATTCTTGTTTTTTCGGGGCAGGAATAACAAAAAATTGAGCAGGCAACTTTCAAAAGTTTCTTTCGTGCTTTTGAAAGCGGCCTGCTTTTTTGGGGCATAATACTATCGGTGATAGCTTTGAAAATTAAAAACTGCTTTTTCGGTTTCCTGATCGGGCTCGTAAATGCACTTTTCGGCGCCGGGGGCGGCATGATAGCCGTGCCGTTTTTCAAAAAACTCGGTCTTTCGCAAAAAGAGTCGCAAGCAACTGCAATATGTGTGATCTTACCGCTCACTCTTGTCAGCGCGGCGATATATCTCTTTCGCGGCTATGTTTCGCTTTCGGACGCGAAACCGTTTTTGTTTTTCGGCTTTCTCGGCGCCTTGTGCGGAACAAAGCTGCTTTCAAAGCTTAATAATTCCTTTTTGCAGGGTGTATTTTCGCTCTTCATGCTTTGGGCGGGATTCAGGCTGGTGAGCGGATGACGGAGAAAATTCTTGTTTGTTTGGGGTCGTTTCTTTCGGGTGTTGTCGGCTCGATGGGAATGGGGAGCGGTACTGTCTTAATTATCCTCATGACGGTTTTTCTCTCTATAGAGCAAAAAGCCGCACAGGGGATAAATCTCATCTTTTTTATACCCTGTGCGGTGTATTCGATTGTGTTTTACAGCAGGAAAAAGCTCATAAAAAAGCAGTTCGTTCCTTCGCTGGTGCTGTCGGGTCTGTTTGGCGCTGCGGTCGGATATTTGCTTTTGTCCTTCGTTTCGCCGGGTTTTCTTCGAAAGCTTTTCGGCGCACTGCTTATCGTGCTCGCCGTGAAGCAGTTTTTTTCTTTGAAAAAAAGCGGAAGATGAAGGTTATTTAAATTTGAACATTTTTCGAAAAACCTTTTGCCAACGGTTGAGATATAGAGTCACGGTCGCTGTGTAAAGAAAATCCAGGAAAAAGAACATTACGTTTATCAAGCCAAACAAAATCGGCAAAATGTACTTTTCGAGAACAGAGCCTTCTTTGACGTCGAGAAACTCCGTGAGGGGAACGTTCATGATTTTGAAAAGGAGATATTCGGCTGCAAAGACCGCCGCGTTGAATATAACAACTTTGACAACGTATTCAAGAACTCTGTTGTGTATTTTGCTTTCGAGAATTCCCTTTATAATCGGGTAATATCCGAAAAAGAAAACATAAAGAATAACGGCTTCTTTGTTCGGAACAATGAGCAAGCTTATGGCTGAAGTTGCAACGTATACGCCGAAAGCCCAGCTTTTTGAAAGTTCAATAACGCAAATGAGAGTGATCATACCTGCCGCTGCGGGCAAAGCAATGGATAAAATATCTATCGCCGTCGGAAGCAGCAAAACAACGGAAAGCGCCGTTGCCATTCCGCCGAAGGCGGTTTTTGAAGCGTTTGACATGGCGTTTTCCTCCGTCAGCAACAGGGAATCAGGTCGCCACCCATTGACTCGCAGCAACAGTCGGCGCAAAGCAACCCGGAGCAAATATCGCAACTGCTGCACGAAGAACCGGCGGAGCCGGAGTGCGCGGTACGAAAACCGCCGTTTCGCTCGTTGCGAATGTTGTCGTAAATGTGCTGATATTGAACGTTGTACGGATCCATATTGTGGGCGGTCGTGAAATAGGTATAAGCCTGATCGACCCAACCGCGGTTGTAGTTCACCTGGCCTTTCAGGTAGTACCACTCGGCGTCGCGCATGGAACTTGCAATGCTTTCAAGTCGTTGCTCCGCTTCGTCAAGACGGTTCGCCTTGATGAGTGCGCGTATTCGAATGTATTCGCTTTCTCTGTAAGCGGAGTAGTTGTTTGAACCGGTGTAACCGTTGCCGTATGAGCCACCGCTTTGACCGTATTGGTCGGAGCTCTTTCCCGATTCGAGCCACGACATTATCGTGTCATAGGCTTCGTTAACTTCCTGCATTTTTTCGTTCGCAACGGAGGCGAGGGGACTGTCGGCATAATTGTCGGGGTGATACTTTTTTGCCAGTTCACGGTACGCACTTTTGACCTGCGCCGCGTCTGCGGAGCGAGGAATACCGAGAACTTCATATGGATCTTTCATTGCTTCTTTTTCCTTTCAAAACATTTTCAACGGCGATTTGCATACCGCCATAAAGAATGTTTTCGATTATTTCGCCAAGGAGACCGCAGCCTGTGCTTTTGAAAGCTTTTATCGCTTCCGCGCTGCTCTGGTTCAGTGTTGCCACGATCTCATGCTCAATGTCCGGGGTCAGTTCAAATTTTTCAAGGGAATATTTGTTGATGAAAACGTTGTATGATTTGTGTTTGATATCGCTTTCAATGTCATCGAGCGCATCCAATAAATATACCCAACGACCGACAAAATAACCGAAACGATAAAGCTCCTGTTCCTTTTCGTCAAAACCAAACGAAAAGATTTTTCCGAGAGCGGCGGCGGAATTGTGAGCTGCCATGTCGGGCGAAGCGGTTTTCTGCTTTTCGGTTTTTTCCTGTTCGTCGATGGCGTTTGAAATTATCGCTTCAAGCTGCGGAAAGAGCTTTGTTGCTTTCCTTTTCCATCGCGCCGCGAGCGGCAGCAGAAAATAAAACAAAAGCTTTTTAAAAACCGCGCTGTCTTTTATATTGTCTTTGATTTTATAATAAAACATCAAAACAGCCACAGCGCAAACATAATCGTATTCACTCTCTGCGTTGGTGCAATAGTTGCATTTTTTTGCCGGGTTAAAGGGGCAATGTCCGGCTTTAAAAGACGGCGAGAGCCCTTTTTGCGACAATCTTACGAGCACCAGAAAGGTCATGTCATAGCTTAAAATCAACCTTGATAGTACGCCGTAGCGTTTTGAAAGCGCTTTGCAAAGAGAACAGTAAAGCCCTCTGTAAAGCTCGTATTCCTTAACTTTCAGTTCGCCCTTGTCGGTTTTAATATATCCAAACATATCAAAGTTCCTTTTAGTTTTAAAACTTATTATACACATTATACATTATTTAAGCCTTAAAGTAAAGCGACAGATTTTTTCTTTTGACCGAAAAATAAAAGGTTATAATCACACCGAGAACGTTTTTCTGCGGTGAATTATAACCTTTTTGGTTTATGGATTTAATTTATTTTGCCGAAAGGCTGCTGAAGTAATTGCGAATTACCGTGAACAGAGCCTTGAGCATTCTTGCAAAGGCTTTAAAGAAGTTTTCCTTTTCACCCTTTGTTGCCGGCTCGTCAACGAGAGGACTTATCGTGTCGCTTTCGCTGTCATATTTCAAAAACTGCGGATAGTTTTCGTCGTCGTTAACGGTCATTTCCTTTTCGCTGTTGCAAATGGCTTCAAGAAGATAGTCAACACAAACCGGATAATAGGCGTGACCGAGATCTTTGACGAACCACGTTGAGTCTTTGTAAGCGCAGGTCGTTGCGTCAATCATGTGGTCGGACGAAACGTAGTCCATGTTGGCGCTTTGAAGCTGCTCTTCGCTCAAAACGCTTCCGAAGTCGGCGTATGTTCCGCCGAAAGCAGCGTCCCATACGGAAACGGTGTCGTCACCGAGCTTTTTGGAATCTTCAAAGAAAGGATAGGTGATGGAGTTGTATTTAACAACGCAACCGAATCTCATTCCGTCTGCTTTGCAGGAATTGATAATGTCTTCAAGCTTGACCTGAACGTCATAGTGATATCTGTCAATGACGTTTATAAGTCCCTTGTATTCTTCTTCGCAACCGGAGAAGATGTATTCCTTCGCGCTTTCAAAGCTCGCTGTGTCAACAAGACCCCAGAAAGACGGGAAGGAGGCATACGTCGCTCTGAGAAGCTTCGGTGCGAGTTCGGGATATACCTTCTTGAGGAATTTCGTGAGGAAATCCGAAACGCTTTCAACGCCGCCGATGCTGTCGGCGGAAGCGATGAGCGCGCGAATAAACTCCGTGAGTGCGGCGTCGTCGATGAGGTCGTTGTTTTCGATGTATGCAACAAGTGCTTCCGCGTCAATTTCAACCGTGCCGCAGAAAGCGTTTGTTGCCGCGTAGGTGCCGGCGGCGGTGGAAGTATAATAAATTGCGGTGTCAACATCTGCGCAGCCGTATTTTTCGAGGTAAGCGGAAAGAACGTTTGCACCCATGCATCTGCCAACGAGACAAACCTTCTCTTTGCCGGTGACCTTCTTTATGGTTTGAATGTATCCGTTGAGGTCGTCCGCAATGACACACGCGCTGCGGCGCCAGTCATATCTGAAACGATAATCTATTCCGTAATAATCGTCAAGAAGTTCGGAGTCTCCGTCTCTTTCGCCGTAAAGATAAGTGCCTTCGGGAAGGTTGCCGTTTTTGTCGGCAATTATCGAAGTGTAGTATTGACCCATTTCTTCAACAAAGCGGTCAACCCACGGGTCATAGTTTCCCGTCGTAAGACCGTAAGTCAAAAGGGGAATGCATTCCGCAACGGCTTTTGCAACGGAGTCTGTGTCAATTTCAAACGGAAAAAGAACATTTCCGTCCGCGTCCCAAATTTCGGATGTCGGACCGCGACCCTCCATCATAACTATGGGCAATCTGTTTGTTCCGTCGTAAACAGCGAGCGAAACGGACGAAAAGCCGAAAAGCATGGCAAGGCAGAGCAAAATCGCTATAAGTTTTTTCATTTTGAAAATCATCCTTTCTGATGTTTTGTGAAAGCTTAAAAAAACTGCTTTTTATACTACCATTTTTTTACTGAAAAATCAACAGAAATTACAGCTTTGAATAAACTTTGCTTCAATGGTCTTTAAAATGAAGTTGATTGTTCACCCAAAGCGCTGCTGTTCGGTTTCACGTTTCGGCGCAATACGGATATGCGGTTTTGTCGCTTTCGCTGATTTCTCTCATGACTTTGCACGGGACGCCGACAGCGACCGTGTTCGCCGGTATATTTTTGGTGACGACGCTCCCTGCGCCGATGACGCAGTTGTCGCCTATGGTCACGCCGGCAAGAATCATCGAGCCCGCCCCGATCCAAACGTTGTTTCCGACGACGATCGGTTTTGCGATTTCAATTCCGGCTTTTCTCATTTCCGGGTCAATCGCGTGTTCGGCTGTTGTGAAGCAACAGTTCGGCGCAACAAAAACGTTGTTTCCGAACGTCACGGAAGCCCCGTCGGTAATAACAAGGTTGTGGTTCGAATAAAAATCGTTTCCGATCGAGATGTGATATCCGTAATCACACCAGAACGGCGGGGTGATTATAACGTTTTCTCCGATTCTTCCAAGCATCTTTTTCAGCAATTTGCTTTGAGCTTCTTTTTCGCAGGGAGAGAGCCGATTGTATTCAAAACAAAGAGCTTTGCATTTTTCGATTTCGGCTTGAATTTGAGGATTATAGCAGGCTTGAAAAAAGCAGTTTGTCGGTATGTCGATCATGTTGTCACCTCATTTTGAAGAAAACAGCTTTGAAAGATAGTTGAGCTAAACATCGCGCTTATAAAGTTTTTCGCAGCGAGGCTGCTTTCGGCCGAAAGTTTAACCGAATTTATCAGTGAGTCGTTGGTTTTGTCATATGTCATTAACCGCGGATATGCTTCGCCCGACCAAACGACAAAGCTTCCGTTGCAGTCAACTGTTTTTGAAAATTGAAACAAGACCGTCCAAAAGAAGGTTTTCGTCATAGATTACCGCTGTTTCGCAACAGGCTGCGATTCCTTTGCCGTAACCTCCCGTGGCAACGATTGAAGCGTCTGTGATTTTGAGCTCGCTTTTGATTCTTTTGAACATACCGTCGAGCATCGCCGCCGTGCCGAAGACAACGCCGGAACGAATGCATTCCGTTGTGTTGGTGCCAATGGCGTGCTCCGGTGTTGTGAAGCTGACCGAAGGAAGCAGCGAAGCGCTGCTCGCGAGCGCATCCATTGAAATTTTAACTCCGGGCGAGATTGTGCAACCAACGAACTTTCCTTCGCTGTCGATAACGATTATTTTGGTTGCCGTTCCCAAATCGGCAACAAGGCAGGGAAGGGGATATTTCTCTTTTGCCGCCACTGCCGCGCAAATGAGGTCAGCACCGACCGCTTCAATCGGAAGAATGTCAATTTCAAAGCTTCCGTGGTGTTTTGACCCGACGCGAATCGTTTCGCAGCCGGTTATCATTTTTACTGCGCGAACAATGCTTTCTTCGATTTCGGGAACGACGCAGCTCATAACAACGCCCGAAAAATCCGAAGCGTTAACGTTGTAAAGCTCAAAAATATTCAAAAGATTCGCCGCGAATTCGTCCTGAGTTTTGTGTCGCGCTGTGTATATTCTTGAAACAAACAGCAATCGGTCGTCGCGATACGCGCCGAGGGTGATGTTCGTGTTGCCGATGTCAATTGCCAGAAGCATCGCTATTCCTCCCGTTTCGTTTTTTCTGAGTAAATTATATTCCAAGTGGTAGAAAAAGTCAATTTCTTATGGTAAAATGTTTCTTACAGGAGGCGGTGTCAATGGTCTGTGATTCATGTCCGCGAAATTGTATGGTTGACCGCAGCGAAAGCCGTGGCTTTTGCGGTGTCGGCGAAGAGTTTAAAATCGCAAGGGCAGCGTTGCATTTTTGGGAGGAACCCGTTATAAGCGGAAAAGAAGGTTCGGGCGCCGTTTTCTTTTCGGGCTGCAATCTTCGCTGCGCGTTCTGTCAGAATTTTGAACTCAGCCGCGCAAAATGCGGAAAGACGATAAGCGATGCTCGCCTTGCGGAAATTTTCGATGAGCTCATTGAACAGGGCGCGAACAATATTAATCTTGTAACTGCTACGCAATACGCGCGTCGGCTTGTCCGCGTGCTCGGCGAATATAAATCTTCCGTTCCGATTGTTTATAACTGCGGCGGTTACGAAAAGGTTGAAACGCTCAAATTGCTCGAAGGATTGGTCGATGTCTATTTGCCCGACCTTAAATACATCAATTCCGAGCGCGCGGAAAAATATTCGAAAGCGGCCGATTATTTCGAATATGCCGCCGAGGCCATACTTGAAATGCGGCGGCAACAACCGGTCGATGTCGTCGAAAACGGACTGCTGAAAAAAGGGCTTTTAATTCGCCATCTCATTTTGCCGAAGAACACAAACCAGTCAAAACTGATACTTGACTGGATAAAGCAAAATCTTGGCACAAAGACATATATAAGTCTTATGGCGCAATACACTCCCTGCGGTGAAACCGAGGGCATCCCTGAACTTCAAAGGCGATTGACGGCGCGTGAATACGAAAAGGTCGTATCATACTGCGAAGCTCTCGGCTTTGAAAATGTTTTCGTTCAAGAGCTTCGCGCCGCAGAAGAGAGCTTCATTCCGCGGTTCGACCTCACCGGTGTATAACGCTTTGCCGATTGTTCGTCGGAACGTCGAACAATCATCGTTGCTTGCATTGATTTTCGCAAAGATGAACCGATCATGGTTTTCGCGTTCTTCATGTCGGCTTTTTGAAATGTTTGTATGTTGTCGCTTTTCTTCGGAAAAAGGAAATGTTTTTTGCCGTTGCTGTTTTCAAATGTAAAAAGGCTTTCTCTCGACTTTAATGTCCGCAGGAAAGCCTTTGTTTTTTATGTGATTTGCGTTTTTTTTGATTGTGCTTTTTTGGCTGACAAGAATCAAACTCAACACGCCGAAAGATCCTGTTTTTCGCTTACTTCGCCGCTTTTTTGTTTCATTATATAACAGAATGCTTTCACCAAAGAAACAACGCGCCGCGAAATTTTCAACGCGGAATCGGCGAAAAATACACCTTAAAAACCGTGTCGTGTCAAGCTCTCGCTGACTTACGGTGTTGCTTGGCAGGGCAGGGTAATAACGGTTTTGAAAGTTTTCCCTTCGACCTCGGTTTTATAAGTGCCTTTATACTTATCGACGATGTCGCTTATTAATACTGTGCCTATCCCGTGGTTTTGCTTGTCTTCCTTTGTTGAAACAAGCTTTCCTTTCGCGTCTTTTTCGATTCGTTCAAAGCTGTTTTCAACTTTGATTATGAGATAACCGCTTCTGTATGCGGAGTGGAGATAGATCTTTCTCTCTTCGAGCGAAAGCTTTATGCAGGCTTCGATGGCATTATTCAAAAGGTTGATAAAGAAACTGCTCAATTCATATGACTCGATTCCTTCCAATGCTTTTGGCAAATCAAGCTTAATATCCCAGTCGATTTCGTACTTTGAATATTCCTCCGTCTTGATTCCGATAACGGCGTTAACAATCGGGTTTTCGGTGTAAATTTTGCTTCTTGTTGAATCAAGAGTGTCGTTTAATTCGTTAATAAGTTCAATCGCTATGGAATTGCTCTTTTCCGTTCGGTCGGAAATAAGGGCGCGGATGGTTGAAAGTTGGTCTTTAAAATCGTGCCTGATTTTTCTTATATCATCGTTCTTTTTGCTGATGTTGTCGTAATACTCTTTTTGCAGCTCCTGCGTCTTCTCGCTCCAAAACATCTTTTCTTGCAAAACGTTATATTTTGTGATGCTCATTGATGCCTTATATAAAATGAACATTATCGCAGAGCAGAGCAAAACATCAAACACGAGTAAAGCCGTTGAATAAAAGTCCTGTGATGCCTTGTCCGGTTTAAAGCCGTTATATATAATCAGGGAAAACAGAAAGCACGCACAACCCAAAACCATAGCGGTTATCAAGAATACAGCAGATGTTTTTTGATCTATGCTCAACTTCTTTCGTTTGAATAAAAAATATGTCAAGGTAAAGAATAACAAATAAAAAAGCGACGCTATTATGGTTAAAAGAAGTTGCAACCGCCAATCAGAAACATAAAGGGCATCTACAGCGTCTATGGAAAGAACTTTTTTTATGAAAAGAAGATAAAGCCCTTCGGAAACTAAGGTCGAAAGATTAAACAAAGCAAAGAACTGAACTTTTTTAATCATGGGTGCGGAACATAACAAAAAGCAAAAGATTGCAATAGTTAAGTTTATGAGAATCGTTCTTAAAGCCATACGAATTTGATAGCTTAAAAGGTTGAGAATCCATGGCGAGTAAGTCATAAGCCATAAGAAAAAGAAACAGAAAAAACTGAATATTACGAGCAATAATGCGGGCTTCTTTTTGCAATTTAACGCTTTGTGATAAAAAAACAGAATGATAAAATAAACAAAACTTTGGCTCGTTGTCGAAATGATATCTGTAATTGCAGAGTTTGTCATATCGAGTTCCCCCAATAATCAACGATTGTTTCTTTGGTTGCTTTGAAGCGGGCTTTCGCGACCGGAATAACGTCACCCGAAAAAAGAGTTATGGCGTTGTTCCCGATTTCGCGAATCAGGTTCATGTTGACAAGAAAGCTCTTGTGGCAACGAACAAAGCTTTCCGGAACAAGCTTTTCAATGTTATCCAATTTGATGTTGAACTCCAGAACGGAATTTAGCAGATGTATGATTGCGGTGCGATTCCTGCTTTCGATGTATTGGATATCGTCAGCCATTATGCGAAACGTTTTATTTTTCGAAATTATATTAACGGTTTTCTTCTTGTTAACATTGATTCTGTTAATGGCAAGAGCAATTGCTTCGGAAAATTTTTCCCGACTTACCGGTTTTAATATGTAATAAACGGGGTTGACCGTAAAAACATCTTGAATATAATCGGTGAACGCTGTCACAAAAATGAAGCAGATATTGGGATGTTGGTTTTTTAATCTTTTGGCGAGCTGAATGCCGTCAATCTCCGGCATGTTTATATCGGTAATAACAATATCAAACTTATTGTTTATGTCATTGAGACTGTCAATAAGCTCGGTGCTTTTTGCAAAAGGTTTAATCATGTGCTGAATGGGAACAAACTCCTCGGTAAGTTTTATGAGCTCATTCAAAGATATGAGGTTGTCGTCACAAATTGCAATATTCAACATATTGTCATCCTCTATTTCGTTTTTCAAAAAACATTATACAACATCGAATATGAAAAATAAAGCATTTTTTAACACTTTTCGGGTGTTTTTGTAAAATCGGAAGACATCTGTTGTCGCTTGTGATACAATACACTCATAAGACGCGTGGTCCGGTTCGGCTTAAAGTTTGAGTGTTCCTAAATACATATATGTAACCCCAAAAAAGCAAATAGGCTGTTTCACGAAAGTGAGGCAGCCTATTTGCTTTTGATTATCAGTGGATCGTTTTTTCGGCAATTTCTTTGTTGATCATCGCCGCGAAATCGTCAATGGAGTAAGAACCGATGTCGCCTTCGCCGCGTCTGCGAACGGAAACCGAAGCGGTTTCGGCTTCCTTGTCGCCGATGACGAGCGTGTAAGGAACCTTTGCGAGCTGACTTTCACGAAGCTTGTAGCCGAGCTTTTCGCTCCTTGTGTCAACCTCAACGCGCTCAATGCCTGCTTCTTCAAGCTTTTTCTTGAGTTCGAAAGCCGCCTGCTGGTGTCTGTCTGCGATGGGCGCGATTCGAACTTGCTCCGGAGCGAGCCAAACCGGGAAAGCACCGGCGAAATGCTCTGTGATAACACCGATGAAACGCTCGATGGAACCGAGAACAACTCGGTGAATCATTACCGGGCGATGCTTTTCGTTGTCGGCACCGGTGTATTCAAGCTCAAATCTTTCCGGAAGCTGCATATCAAGCTGAATCGTTCCGCACTGCCAGGTTCTTCCAAGGCAATCGGAAAGGTGGAAGTCGAGTTTCGGACCGTAAAAAGCACCGTCGCCTTCGTTGATAACATAGTCCTTGCCCATTTCCTCAATGGCTTTTTTCAAAGTCTCGGTTGCGAAATCCCAGTCCTTAATGTCGCCCATGTGGTCTTCCGGCATGGTTGAAACTTCGATTTGATATGTCAGACCGAAAACGCTGTAAACCTCGTCAAAGAGCTTGACAACGTTCTTGATTTCGTCTTTCATCTGTTCCCATGTCATGAAGATATGAGCGTCGTCCTGAGTGAAGCAGCGTACACGGAACAAACCGTGGAGGGCACCTGAAAGCTCGTGGCGGTGAACGAGACCGAGCTCGCCGACACGAAGGGGAAGGTCGCGATATGAATGCGGCTGTGATTTATAAACAAGCATTCCTCCCGGGCAGTTCATCGGCTTGATTGCGAAATCCGTATCGTCGATGACGGTTGTATACATGTTTTCCTTGTAATGATCCCAGTGACCCGAACGCTCCCAAAGACCGCGGTTGAGCATCATCGGTGTGCTGATTTCAACGTAGCCGTACTTTTTGTGAACCTGACGCCAGTAATCAATGAGCGTGTTTCTCAAAAGCATACCCTTCGGAAGGAAGAAGGGAAAACCGGGGCCTTCATCGAGAAGCATGAAAAGACCGAGCTCTTTGCCGAGTTTTCTGTGGTCGCGCTTCTTCGCTTCTTCGATCATCTGAAGGTAAGCGTCAAGGTCCGAAGTCTTCGTGAAAGCGGTTCCGTAAATTCTCTGGAGCATTTTGTTTTTTGAATCTCCGCGCCAGTAAGCACCGGTGCAGCTCGTGAGTTTGAAAGCTTTGATTCTGCCCGTGTCGGGAATATGCGGGCCGGCGCAAAGTTCTTCAAATTCGCCCTGACGATAGAACGAAATCTTTTCGCCTTTTTCGGCGTGCTCTTTAATCAGTTCAATTTTATACGGCTCGTCTCTCTTTTCCATGAGGGCGATGGCTTCGTCGGCGTCGAGCTCGAATTTTTCAAGCGGAAGCGCTTCTTTGACGATTTTTTTCATTTCCTTTTCAATCTCTTCGAGAACTTCGGGGGTGAAGGTCACGTCTGAGTCAAAGTCATAATAAAAACCGTTTTCTATTGCGGGGCCGATTGCGAGCTTTGTCTGCGGATAGAGACGCTTAACGGCCTGCGCGAGAATGTGAGAGCAGGTGTGACGAAAGTTTTCCTTGCCTTCGGCGTTGTCAAAGGTAAGAATTTCAACTTCGCAATCATCAAAAAGCTGAGTGCGAAGGTCGGCTTCTTCGCCGTTGATGCGGCAACCGCAGGTGGCTTTATAAAGACCGGCGCCAAGGCTTTTTGCGATGTCAAGAACAGTGGTTCCGTTTTCGAAGCTCTTCACAACGCCGCCTTTGAGAGTAACATTGATCATTTGCTGATACTTCCTTTCGATTTTAAATGAAAAAAATAAAGCTTCACCCATTGCAGTAAATTGCACAGGGATGAAGCTGAAAATTCAGTTCCACGGTTCCACCCGTATTCCGCCTTGAAAGGCGGCACTCTGAAAAAGCTTTAACGCAGCTTTTACGGTGCACCTTATCGAAAAAACGCCTCGGTGCACGGCTCGGGAGGGGTAGCGGTTTTGTGATTTTTAAGCGTCGCTTGCAGCCACGGCAACGCCTCTCTTTTAAAAATCGGTCAAAACGCCTTCTCCTTCAACGCCTTGAATGGGATTGACTTTACTGTGTATTTTATCAAATGTATCTACGCTTGTCAAGAAATAAATGAAAAATATTGAATCTCTTTGGCGTTGGCGGCGTTTTTGAACTTGATTTTTTTACCGTTTATGTTATAATAATCGGGTATACAAATTTTTGACCTTGAAAAGTTTAGGTCTACAGCTTGGGGGAATCACCAATGAAGCGAACCGAAATCGCAGAAATTTACAAAAACGCCGCCTCGTTTACCGAAGCACCTGTCACGATTTGCGGTTGGATAAGAACCAATCGCGACTCAAAAAATCTCGGCTTTATGGAGGTTAATGACGGAAGCTGCTTTAAAGGCGTTCAGGTCGTTTTTGAAAGAGATAAACTTTCGAATTTTGCGGATACCGCAAAGCTTAATGTCGGTACTGCCGTGATCGTTACCGGCGATGTTATTCTCACTCCGCAGGCGAAGCAGCCTTTTGAAATTAACGCAACCTGTGTTGAAGTTGAAGGCGCTTCAACTCCGGATTATCCGCTGCAAAAGAAACGCCATTCACTTGAATATCTTCGAACGATTGCTCACCTTCGTCCGAGAACCAATATTTATTCGGCGGCTTTCCGCGTTCGTTCCGCGGCTGCTTTTGCGATACACAGCTTTTTCAGAGAGCGCAATTTTGTCTATGCGCATACGCCGCTGATTTCTTGCAGCGACTGCGAGGGTGCCGGCGAAATGTTCCGTGTGACAACGCTCGATATGGACGAGCCTCCGAGAAACGAAGACGGAAGCATCGACTTTTCTCAGGACTTTTTCGGAAAGAGCGCTTATCTTACCGTTTCCGGTCAGCTTCAAGGCGAAATCATGGCTCAGGCGTTCGGAAAGATTTATACCTTCGGCCCGACCTTCCGCGCGGAAAAATCATACACACAAAGGCACGCAGCCGAGTTTTGGATGATTGAGCCCGAAATTGCTTTTGCGGACCTTAATGATGACATGGAGCTTGCCGAAGCAATGATAAAATATGTCATCAACTACGTCTTGCAAAACTGCAAACAGGACATCGAATTTCTCAATCAGTTCGTTGACAAGGGTCTCGTTGAAAGGCTCAACGCCGTTGCTTCTTCAGATTTCGGTCGAATCACCTATACCGATGCAATCGAAATCTTAAAGAAAAACAACGACAAGTTTGAATATAAGGTCGAATGGGGCTGTGACCTTCAAACCGAACACGAACGTTTCCTCACGGAAGAAATTTTCAAAAAGCCCGTCTTCGTAACCGATTACCCGAAAGAGATAAAGGCGTTCTATATGCGTCTTAACGACGACGGAAAAACCGTTGCTGCGTGCGACTGTCTTGTTATGGGAATCGGCGAGATCATCGGCGGAAGCCAGAGAGAAGAGCGCTACGATGTTCTTGTCGAACGTATACATGAGCTCGGTCTCAAGGAAGAAGATTACTGGTGGTATCTTGACCTTAGAAAATATGGCGGAACCAAGCATTCCGGCTTCGGTCTCGGCTTCGAAAGGCTTGTAATGTATTTGACTGGAATTTCCAACATCAGAGACGTTCTTCCTTTCCCGAGAACGACCGGCTCGGCAGATTTTTAATTTCTGGAGATGATATAATTGAAATACAGTGAATACACCGAAGAACAGCTTCTCTTTGAAAAGAAAAAGCTTGAAGAGCAGTATCTTCGTTTTAAAGCGAAGGGTCTCAAACTCGATATGTCGCGCGGAAAGCCCGGCGCGGATCAGCTCGCCGTTTCCAACGGCCTGCTTGACGCCATAACGTCAAAAGACTGGGAGAATAACGCCGGTAACCACAGCCTTGAATATCGAAATTACGGTCTTCTTACCGGAATCATCGAATGCAAGGAAATTTTTGCGAATCTCCTCGGCGTTCCGACGGATAACGTAATAGTTTGCGGAAACTCAAGTCTCAATCTGATGTTTGATTACATCACTCAATGCATGATGACCGGCTCCGACGGCAAGCCCTGGAAGGATCAGGGAAAGATAAAGTTCCTTTGCCCCTGCCCGGGTTATGACAGGCATTTTGCCATCGCTCAGTATTATGGTATCGAGCTTGTTCCGGTTCGACTCACCGGAAACGGTCCGGATATGTCGCAGGTTGAAGAATACATTAAAGACCCGGCGGTAAAGGGTATGTTTTGCGTTCCGAAATATTCGAATCCGACAGGCGAGACTTATTGCGCGCAGACCGTTGAAAGACTCGCGGCGATGACTCCGGCGGCTTCGGATTTCAGAATAATCTGGGATAACGCATATATAATTCATGACCTCACCGAGCACGGAGACGAGCTTGTGAATGTTTTTGATGTCCTTAAAAAATACGGACATGAAGATATGGTCATCGAGTTTACCTCAACTTCAAAAATCAGTTTCCCCGGTGCGGGCGTTGCCGTTATAGCTGCGTCCGACCGCAACATTGAAATCATAAAAAAACGCATGAGCGTTCAAACTATAGGTTATGATAAGATAAATCAGTTCCGTCACGTTAAGTTTTATAAAAACGTTGCCGGAATCAAGCGCCATATGAAGCTGCATCGCGAGATACTCGCGCCGAAATTCAAGGCCGTTATTGACGAGTTTGATAACGGACTCGGTGAATACGGCGTTGCCGAATGGACAAAACCAAACGGAGGCTATTTTATAAGTCTCGATGTTTTGCCCGGTACCGCGAAAAGGGTAGGCGAACTTTGCAAAAACGCCGGCGTTACGCTCACCGATATCGGCGCTCCGTTCCCATACGGCGTTGACCCCGACGACAAAAACATAAGGATAGCTCCGTCTTACCCTCCGGTTGACGAGCTCCTTAAGGCAACGAGACTTTTATGTGTCTGTGTAAGACTCGCTGCTGTCGAAAAGCTTTTGGGCTGATAAAAACAACCGCTGATGAATGCTTTGAGCTTATCAGCGGTTTTTATTTTTACTTAGGAGATTATTCGGATTATAAAAATTTCTGGCTTTCCGCAACGGCAAGTCGGTCGCATTTTTCGTTTTCGGGGTGCCCTGCGTGACCTTTTATCCAGGATATTTTAACTTCGTGCTTGTCTATGAGAGAAAGAAGCTCGTCCCAAAGTTCGGGGTTGAGAGCGGGCTTTTTGTCTTTCTTTCGCCAGTTGTTGGCTTTCCAACCGCGAGCCCAACCGAGATTTATACCGTCCGAAACATATTTTGAATCGGTGATAACGGTCACGCTGCATTTTTCTTTTAGCGCCTTGAGTCCTTCGATGACCGCAGTCAACTCCATGCGGTTGTTGGTGGTGAGCTTTTCTCCGCCGGAAAGCTCTTTGCGTGTGCCTTTGTAGTCAAGGATAGTTCCCCAACCGCCGGGACCCGGATTTCCGGAGCAGGCACCATCGGTATAAATCGTAACCTCTTTCATGTCAGACCTCGCATTCTTTCGTTGAAAAGATTGTAGCATATATGAATTGTTTATTCAAGTGCTGTCTATGATAAAAAACACCTGCCAATAATCATTTACGCCGGAACAAGGCGGGACTTTTAATAAACATTGTGTTAATATCTTTTCCTTTTCTTGACAGTGAAGTAAAAAAATAGTACAATTATCTGTAATTATTATTCTGCGGTTCTTTGTCTTAAAACGTCTGACCGACACCTGAAACGGCTTTTCGAAGCTTCGCTGCGGTGCTCGCCGCATATCTAAATCTCACTGTGGTTTTTATAACGTTAAAATATTCGACAAACAGATTACATTAAAAAAGAATTACTTATCATTTAAAAAAAGGAGTGTATGTAACGACATATGAATGAAAAGAATACTGCCGCAAGGACGGCAAAAACCATCAATAAAGCAAAGAAAAATCAAAAATTTTATTACTATAAAAAGAAAAAAGCACAGCAGGCAAAAAAAGCGGAGAAAAAATTGCCGATCAAGCTCTCTTTTCTCGGCGGAATAAACGAAGTCGGTAAAAACATGACCGTTGTCGAATATGACGGCGATATGGTTATCGTTGATTGCGGTCTCGCTTTTCCGGACGAAGATATGCTCGGTATCGACCTTGTCATTCCCGACTTTTCCTACGTCACTTCAAACATCGAAAAGGTTAAGGGCGTCGTAATCACCCACGGTCACGAAGACCATATCGGTGCGCTGGCTTATCTTTTAAAGACCTGCAATGTTCCGGTATACAGCACCAGACTCACAAACGGACTCATTGAAGGAAAGCTTCGCGAACACGGTTTGCTTGAAAAGGCAAAGCTCAACGTTGCCGCTCCGGGCGATAAAGTCGCTCTTGGAAAATTTGAGGTTGAGTTTATCCATGTTAACCACTCGATACCGGACGCTGTCGGTTTCGCGATAAAATGCGGCGGTGGAACCATTGTTCATACCGGTGACTTCAAGATCGACAGCACCCCCGTTGACGGAGGAATGATTGACCTTGCCCGTTTCGGTCAGCTCGGAAACGAGGGCGTTTTGTGTATGCTTTCCGACTCGACGAACGCCGAACGTCCGGGTTTCACCCAAAGCGAGCATAAGGTCGGCGAGTCGTTTGAAATGCTTTTCAGAAAAGCGGGGGACAGGCGTATAATCGTCGCAACCTTCGCTTCGAATATTCACCGCGTTCAGCAAATAATCGACGTCGCCGAAAGCCTTGGACGTAAGGTTGCGCTCTCAGGAAGAAGCCTCGAAAACGTTGTTGCCGTCAGTCGCGACCTTGGATATCTCAAAGTGCCGGATGGCGTTCTTATCGACCTTGACCTTATCAACAAATACAGCCCGAGCGAGATCGTTCTTATCACTACCGGAAGCCAGGGCGAACCCATGTCCGCATTGACGCGAATGGCGTTTTCGGACCACAGAAAGGTCGCCATAGGACCTAACGATTATGTCATTATTTCGGCAACGCCGATTCCCGGAAACGAAAAAACCGTCAGCCGCGTAATCAATGAGCTTATGAAGCTCGGTGCCGAGGTCGTATACGAAAAGATGTATGACGTTCACGTTTCGGGTCACGCGTGCAGCGAAGAGCTCAAGTTGATGCTCGGAATCGTTAAGCCTAAATATTTTATACCCGTTCACGGCGAACAGAAACACCTGCAAAAACACGCTAATCTCGCGGTTTCAATGGGTGTTGACGAGAAGAATATAGTTATTGTCGAAAACGGTGCTAGCTTTGAACTTTCAAACAGCGGAATCAAGAAGGTTCAAAATGTTCCCGCCGGTCAGGTCTTTGTTGACGGTCTCGGCGTCGGCGATGTCGGAAGCATCGTCATTCGTGACAGAAAGCATCTTGCGGAGGACGGAATAATCATTATTGTTGCCGCCATTGATACCGTTGCTCAAACTCTCGTTTCCGGTCCGGACGTTGTTTCAAGAGGCTTCGTTTTTGTTCGTGAAGCCGAAGAACTTATGGAAGAGGCACGAAACACTGCCTGCTCAACAATCAATCGTTGTTTTGATCGTAATATTCATGAATGGGGAACCATAAAAAACAGGGTTCGCGACGACGTTTCAAAGCTTATGTATGAACGCACAAAACGCAGTCCCATGGTTCTGCCGATACTGATGGAGATCTGATTTCAATGAAAAAGCTGTGGAAAAAAATTGACACTTCGATCGTTTCCTTTTCTGCTGCCGCGGTGTTTATAGCAGTAACATTATTCCTGAATAAATGGCTCGCCCTTGCCGAGCTCGTTTTTGCCGTCGCTTTGCTTGTCTTTAAGCTTCAATATCAAAAACGCGTCAAACGAAAATTGCTTTATCAGGTCAAGACCGTTGCGGATGAGCTTGATTTTGAAAGGGGCGAGGCTTTCAAGGCCTTGAGTGTTGCCTGCGCCGTTATTGAAAAGAACGGTCAAATTGTCTGGTTTAACGACAGCTTCAAAACAACGTTCTCAATTGACGAGGAAACTCCTCTTTGCAACATTCGCGCCGTTTTAAAGCGCGACGGTTCGATTGATCGTATTATTGACGGAAGAGGTTTTAAAATTAAAGTTGGTTTACAGTATTTTGCTGTATACTCTAGTGAAGTGCCCGTTGACGAGGAAGAACTCTATCTTCTCTATTTCTTTGACGAGACAAAATTGCGCATAACCGAAAAGGAGTATTACGATTCGAGACCTTCTTTGATGCTCAGCGTGGTCGATAACGCCAACGAAATTTATCAATCATTCAAAGAAAGCGATTGCGCGTCAATCTTCGGTCGCATTGAACAGGAGATTGACAACTGGGTCTCGTCCTACGGCGGTCTTTGCCGAAAGTATTCTTCGACGAGAATGCTGATTTTTGTCGAAGAGCGTTCGCTTCAGCGAATGATAGCCGATAAGTTTTCAATACTCGACACAATTCGCCAAATGACTTATGAAGGAAGAAGCTGCGATGTCACTTTGTCAATAGGCGTCGGAAAGGAGTCCACTCTCTCCGATGCCAACGAAAGCGCAAAACAGGCTTTGGATATGGCGCAAAGTCGTGGCGGCGATCAGGTCGCTATCAGGCACGATGCACAGTATAAATTTTTCGGTGGTGTCTCTGCCGGCTTCGAAAAGCGCAATAAAGTTAAAACAAGGCTTATTTCACGTTCGATAGCCAACATAATAAATGACAGCGACAACATCCTTATCATGGGTCATCGCTTTTCGGACTTTGACTCTTTCGGCGGTGCTGTCGGTATGTACAGTATAGCGTCGCATTTTTCAAAGCGCGCAAACATCGTCGTTGACGCCGACACAACCCTCGCTTCTGCGCTGGTCGAATCGTTCAAAGAGCATTACCCGAGTGATGTTCTCGTGAAACCGGAAAGAGCGAAATCGCTGGTTGGCGAAAACACGCTGCTTGTCGTTGTTGACACTCACAAGAAAGATTTTTGCGAAGCTCCGGAGCTTATAGACAAAGCCGAAAAAGTCATGGTTATCGACCATCACAGAAAGTCTGTCGGCTTTATTGAAGACACGGTTATGTTTTATCATGTCCCGACCGCTTCCTCTTCCTGCGAAATGATTTCCGAAATTTGCGAATATATTGACACTTCGCCGTTTATTGACAAGTTTACGGCTGAAGCTTTGCTCGCCGGAATTTCTCTTGACACGCGTAATTTCATAATCAGAACCGGCGTTCGAACCTTCGAGGCGGCGGCTTATCTCAGAGCGAGATCCGCCAGCACTCTCGAAGTTAAAAAGCTTTTTGCGAACGACATGGAAGTTTTCCACCGCAGAAACTCAATCATTGATAACGCGCAGATATATCGCGAAAAATATGCAATCTCCTACGCTTCTTTTAAGAATAAAAACATTCGTCTCATAACTTCGCAGGCGGCGGACGAAATGCTGAATGTTGAAGGGGTCAAGGCGTCCTTTGTTTTGTTTGAAACGCCGGGAATTATTAATATTTCCGCCCGCTCTTACGGTGAGGTCAATGTTCAACTGATAATGGAACAGCTCGGCGGCGGAGGGCATCAGACGATGTCTGCCTGCCAGCTTCCCGACCTCACACCCGAGGAAGCGATTGAAAGATTGAAAAAATCAATTGATAAACACTTTACGGATATAACGGAGGTAAAAAAATGAAAGTTATTTTAAAACAGGACGTTAAAGGTCTCGGAAAAAAAGGCGAGCTTGTTAACGCTACCGACGGATACGCAAGAAATTTCCTTTTCCCGAAAGGTCTCGCTTCTGAAGCTAACGCTCAGGCGATGTCCGAATTTAAAAACAAACAGCAGGCCGAGAAGTATCGAATCGACACTGAGACCGCCGCCGCAAAAGCCGCAGCGGACAAACTTTCCGGAAAGACGATTCATATTACCGCGAAGGCGGGTCAAAACGGAAAGCTTTTCGGTTCAGTGACCTCGAAAGAAATCGCGGAAAAACTTAAGCAGGAATTCGGAATAAATACCGACAAAAGAAAAATTGTTGTTGACGATATAAAGCAATTCGGCACTTATGAGTTTGAAGTCAAGCTTTATCAGGGTATTTCCGCAAAACTTTATGTAATGGTTGGTGAATAATATGCCGGTGTCGGGAAACATCATCAGCCTTGATGATGTTAACATTCCTTTCAGCCTCGAAGCCGAACAGGCCGTGCTTGGCTCAATATTAAGTGAACCTGAATGCCTGACCCAGGTCATGGTCATAATCAAGCCGGAGTATTTTTATATGCCGGCTCATCGTTCTATTTTCCTTGTAATGCAGGAAATTGATGCCGTCGGCGGAAAAATCGACCCCCTTATCGTTCTCGAAAAACTCAAAAACGACAAGGTTTATGACGAAGCCGGCGGAAAGAACTATCTTTATCAGCTTGCGCAATCGGTGCCTTCGACCGAAAACGTCGAAAGCTATTGCAAAATCATCAAGGAAAAGTTTTACATACGTTCGCTCATCAATGTTTCCAAGGAAATTATCGAAGACGCTTCCTCTGCCGAAAATTCGGCGGATATGCTTCTCGATTCCGCCGAACAGAGAATTTATGATATTCGTCAGGGCAAAATTTCGCGTGGACCTACCAAGATTGGTGATATCATCGTCAATGAGGTTTACACAAAGCTTCAACAGCTCAGCTCTGCCGACCGTGATAAGTATAAAGGCTATACCACCGGTTTTACCGATCTCGACAAAGCTATCACCGGTCTTAACAAGTCCGACCTTGTAATCATCGGTGCGCGTCCCGCAATGGGAAAAACGAGTCTCGCCTTGAACATCGCAAGAAACACCGCCATGGTCGGCAAAAAGAAGGTTCTCTTTTTCTCTCTCGAAATGACAAAAGAACAGCTCGCTCAGCGTGTTCTCGCAACGGAAGCGCGAATAGAAAGCACAAAAATGCGAACGGGAAATATTACCGGCGAAGAGTGGGGCAGGCTTGCAACTGCGGCGGCTTTGCTCAGCAATTGCGAGCTCTATTTTGACGATACCTCAAACATGACCGTTCCGGAAATGAAGTCGCGTATTCGCCGCCTTCGCGATGTTGACGCGGTTTTTGTCGATTATCTCCAGCTCATGAAAAGCGGAACGCGCTCCGAAAGCCGTGTTCAAGAGGTTTCCGAAATTACGCGAAACCTCAAGCTTATGGCGAAAGACCTTAATATTCCCGTTGTTGTTCTTGCGCAGCTTGCGAGAGGCACCGAGGCGAGAGGAAAGTCACACCGTCCTCAGCTTTCGGATTTGCGCGAATCCGGTTCAATTGAGCAGGACGCCGATATAGTAATCATGTTGTACCGTGATCAATATTACGCCGACGGAAAAGAAGACGATGCTCCGGAAGAAGAAAAACCCGCTGTTAACGAGGCGGAGTTTATCATTTCCAAAAACCGACACGGCCCGACGAACACCGTTAAAGTTGCGTGGAACGGTGATTACACACTGTTTACGAATTTGGAGACGCTCAGAAATGATATGTAAGGTTCAGAAAACGATTGAACGTTTTTCAATGCTTGACGGCGCGAAAAGCGTTGCAATCGGGCTTTCGGGCGGAGCGGATTCCGTTTGCCTTTTTGACATTTTGAAAAAGCTCAGTGCCGGTTACGGCTTCAAGCTGGTTGCGGTTCATGTGAATCATAATCTTCGAGGGTCTGAGGCGCTGCGCGACCTGCATTTTGTTGAACAGCTTTGCGCAGACAACGATGTTGAGCTGAAGCTCTTTTCGTATAGTGTTGCCGAAACGGCCGAAAAAGAAAAAATCGGCGTTGAAGAATGCGGAAGAAAGCTTCGCTATGAAGCTTTTCAAAGTGTGGGCTGTGACAAAATCGCGGTGGCACACAGCCTGTCGGATTGCATTGAAACGACCGTTTTTAACCTCGTGCGCGGTTCGTCGCTCTCCGGAGTTTGCCGAATACCGCCGACAAGGGGAAAAATCATCCGCCCGCTTATAGATTGTACTGCCGAAGAAATTCGCGATTATTGCCGCGAGAACGCTCTTTCGTTTGTTGTTGACAGCACGAATCTTCACGACGATTATTCAAGAAACTATATCAGGAACAACATCGTTCCTCTTTTTTCAAAACTCAATCCCGATTTTGAAAAAAGCTTTTGCCGTTTTTATGATTCGGTTGAACGCGACAACACTTTCATATCAAAAAAGGCAAAAGAACTTTTAAGAGTCACAACCGTTAACGAAAACGAGTTTAAAAGGAACGCTTTTCTTTCCGTGGATGAAGCTGTTTTTTACAGAACCGTCCGATTAATGCTTGAAAACAAGATGAAAAAACAGGTTGAAAAGCGACACATCGACCTTGCCGCGGAAATCATAATGAATGAAGGTACGCTTCAGCTTTCGGGGGACTTGTTTATTTCAGCTGATCGTGATATAATATTCTTTCATTCGCCGACCGATAACGCGAAACCGTGGAGTGTGAATGAAGAAGACGGCGTTTTTGTTTCGCCGTATAAAAAATACAGTCTTTTAATCTCCGAGCCGAATGAGTCTTCTTCTTTTCGAGGCGGAAACACTTGTGATGCGGCGCTGCTGAAAGAGCCGCTGCTTATGCGAAGCAGGAGAGAAAAAGACAGTCTCAAACTTCCGAAACGCGGTGTCACGAAAACATTGAAAAAGCTTTTCAACGAAAAGAAAATTCCGCCGGAAAAGCGCAATCGGATTGCCGTTCTTGAATCGAACGGTGAAATCGTTTGGGTTGAAGGCTTCGGTGTCAACGCACCGTTCGCCGTTAGCGAAAACACAAAAAAAAATGTAACCATAATTTCTAAGGAAGGGTAAAATTTATGCTTAACGATATTCAGGAGATTTATTTCACAAAGGAACAGCTTAAAGAAATTACCGATCGTATCGGAGCACAGATCAGCCGCGATTTTGAGGGGAAAAATTTGATAATGATCAGTGTTCTGCGCGGCTCTATCGTCTTCATGGCGGACCTCATGCGCAGCATCACAATTCCGTGCAAGATTGACTTCATCAAAGCCGGCAGCTATGGCGCAGCCACCGTTTCAACCGGTCAGGTCGATGTTAAGGATATTCTTTCCGAGGATGTCAGCGGTTGCGATGTCCTTCTCGTTGAAGATATTTTCGACAGCGGAAAAACACTTCAAAAGCTTTATAACGCTTTTCTTGAAAAAAATCCCGCCAGCATAACTCTCTGTACTCTTCTTGATAAGCCTGAAAGAAGAGATAAAAACGTAACGGTGAAGCCGAAGTATATCGGCGCCGAGGTTCAAGACCAGTTCGTTGTCGGTTACGGTCTTGATTATAACCAGAAATATCGCAATCTTCCCTTTATCGGAATTCTTAAGCCGGAAATTTATCAAAGCTGATAAATTTTTGGCTTCGAGCCTCTGATGTTGTAATATACCTATGCCGTTTTTCGGCGTGGTTGCAAAAGCATAAATCAGCTTTAAAGCTAAAAGGAGCGTGTCTATTTGAACAGTAATAACAAAAAGTGGGGCAACTTGCTTTACTTGATTATTCCGATCTCAATGATAATTTTTATCACTGTTTTCATCAACGGTCAGGACACCACGAAGATGACCTATTCCGAACTCGTAAGTCTTTTTAATAGCAATAAGGTTACCGAGTATTCCGTAAACTTGAGCAGTGGTGCGCTGACCTATAAGGTTGAGGGTGACAAGACCGAAAAGAAATATACTCTTCCGAGCGTTGATCTTTTTGTTCGCGACGTTCACGATTCGGTTGTTGAATATAATCGCGCGAATCCCGATAACGCCATCAAGTATGACTATAAATCCGGTTCCAATACTTCGTTTTGGGCGAATATGCTGCCGATGCTGTTTACCGGTGTTCTCTTCGCTGTTTTCATGTTCTATTTCTATAGAAAAATGAATCAGACAATTTCGAACGAGAACAACAAATCTCTCAGCTTCGGAAAGGCTCGCGTAACTCTCGGAAAGGATTCCAAGAACAAGACAACCTTCGATGATGTTGCCGGTGCCGACGAAGAGAAGGAAGAACTGAGCGAAATTGTTGAATTTTTGAAAAATCCGGCTCGTTTCAACGAACTTGGCGCCAGAATACCGAAAGGTGTTCTTCTCGTCGGCCCTCCGGGCACAGGAAAAACGCTTCTTGCAAGAGCCGTTGCCGGCGAAGCGGGCGTTCCGTTCTTTTCAATTTCCGGTTCGGATTTTGTTGAAATGTATGTTGGCGTCGGTGCTTCGCGAGTTCGCGATCTTTTTGCCCAGGCAAAAAAAGACTCGCCCTCGATTCTCTTTATTGATGAAATTGACGCTGTCGGTCGTCACCGCGGCGCCGGAATGGGCGGCGGTCACGACGAACGCGAACAGACGCTCAATCAGTTGCTTGTCGAAATGGACGGCTTCGGCGCAAACGAAGGCGTAATTATAATCGCCGCAACCAACAGACCTGATATACTTGACCCCGCGTTGTTGAGACCCGGACGTTTTGACCGTCAGGTGACTGTCGGCTATCCGGACGTTAAGGGAAGGGAAGCCATACTCAGGGTACATTCACGAACCAAACCGCTTGCTCCCGATGTAAGGCTTGAAGTTATTGCCCAGTCAACCGCCGGTTTTACCGGTGCCGATCTCGAAAACCTTCTCAATGAGGCTGCGTTGCTCGCCGCGAGAAGAAGACGCAAGGCGATCACAATGGAAGAAATTGAAGAAGCCACAATCAAAGTTGTTGTCGGAACGGAAAAGAAGTCGCGCAAAATCAGCGACAAAGAAAAACGCCTGACTGCTTACCATGAAGCCGGTCACGCGATTGCAACCTTCAATCTTGAAAGTCAGGACCCCGTTCATCAGGTTTCGATTATCCCGAGGGGTATGGCGGGCGGTTTCACAATGTCGCTGCCTCGTGAGGAACGCTCGTATAAAGCCAGAAACGATATGCTTGACGATATTGTTGTTCTTCTCGGCGGACGTGTTGCCGAAGCTCTTATTCTCGGCGATATTTCCACCGGTGCTTCCAACGACATAGAGCGTGCGACCGAGCTCGCGAGAGATATGGTAACACGATATGGAATGAGCGACCTTGTCGGTCCCGTTTCTTACAGCTCCGGAAACCACGAAGTTTTCCTCGGCAGGGATTACAACAGCACGAGGAATTACTCCGAGACCGTTGCCGCCGAGATTGATCAGGAAATCAACCGTATTGTTAAGGAATCTTATTCGAGATGCGAAGCGATCCTTAAGGATAACACCGATAAGCTCCACGAGCTTGCCGGCTATTTGATGGTCAACGAAAAGATTGATGCGGCTGATTTTGAAAAGCTTATGAAAGGTCAGCTCGCCGTTCCCGAAAAGAATGAGCAGACGGAAACGCTTCCTCAATCCGAAGCTTAAAACAAGATTTCAACTTGGAAAAAACCATTTTGTCCTCAAAATGGTTTTTTCTGCTTTTTCTCCTTGCTCTCCTGCGTTTTTTATGCTATAATGTTTGCTGCTGATGTTGACTCGGTTGCCGTGCTTTTGCGGCGCTTGTTTTTGTTTAAAGTTTGTTCGGAGGATATCTTATGATTGAATATATCAAAATCGCCGTAATTTCATTGATTAGCGGAATACTTGCGCCGTTGCCGTTTTCCTATTCTGCGGCTTATTCGTTTTTGTCATACATTCTCGATTTCAACCAAAACTCGCAGCTTTCCGTTTTTTATTATTCAATAATCTCCGTTGTTTTTTCGGTCGTTGTTTTGTTTTCGCTCAGGAAAATATACGGCAAGGGAATAAAGGCGCTGTTCAGCACAAAAAAATCAAATATGCCAAATCGTGTCGGCTACAGAAAATTCATGTTGAATTTGCTTTTGTCGCTTATTCCCGCCGCAATAATGTTCGTTCCTTATAAGGAGGACGGGTTTTTAATTGACTTTTTCAGCGAGCAGATAAAAACCGATCATCTTCTTGTGACTGCTGTCTGCTGCGCGGTCAGCGGGCTGTTCCTTCTGCTCGGAAATTGGTATGTTAAACAAAACTACGCTCAGACCAAAAGGTCTGCCGATTGGAAATCAGCTCTCAGGTTCAGTGTTTATCAGACTGTTTCCTATTTTTTCCCGGGCGTTTCCTGCGTTTCTACCGGTGCGACGGCGTTTTTGATAACGGATATCGACAATCGAGTTATCGTTCGAGAGATACTTACATACATCGCTCCGTCGATACTTGTTGCCAATGTCTTCAGGCTGGTTCGCGTTGCGATGAGCGGAATTGTTTTTAATCCCGTTGTAATTTTCCTTTGCGTGGTTTTTGCGGCTGTCGGAAGTAAGCTCATGATACAGCTTCTCGCAAAGATTGATTTTAAAAAGATCTGCGTTTATTTCAGCGTTTTTTCGCTTGTTTTTGCTGTCCTTGCAGTCACAGCTCTTTTCGTTTTGTAATTTTTTTCAGCCGCCGCTAAACACTTTGGATAAACGGCGGCAGTATTTTTATAATTTATACGAGGCATAACAAAATGGCAAATAATAAAAAAACCGCATCTCAAAATAATAAATCACCGAAAAAGAAGACCGAAAGCAAAAACTCAAAGAAAGAAAAATTCAGCTTCTATCGGGAACATCGTCCGGCAATAATGTTCGCTTATCTGATTGTTTCGCTTTTTCTTTTGGTCGTTGCCTTTATTCCGGGGAGAAATGTCTGGGCAACGATTCGCGGCTTTTTCTTTGGTGTTTTCGGGCTCGGGTTTTATCTTTTTGATATTCTGCTGTTCATAATCGGAATCAGAATCGCGCTTGATTCTTTGAAGCGTTCGTGTTTCGTGACAACGTTTTGCGCCTTTCTTACTTCGGGAATGTTCAGCTCGATAATTCACCTTGTATTAAATACGGTTAATTCCGGTGACTTTGAAGAATTTTCGCAGCAACTCATAAATTCGTATACCACAGGCTTCTCTTTTAACAGCTCGTTCGCTGTGACGGGGGGCGTGATCGGTGCGCTTTTCGGCGGCGGACTTTTGCATTCGCTCGGAAAAGCGGCTGCGCTTGTGTTCTCTGTGGCTTTTTTGGCTTTGTTTTTTATTATATATTTAAACATAACCTTCACTTCGGTCAGCGGCTTTGTTTCCGACGCGATTGTCGATTCAAAAGATAAGCTTGATGAGAATCACGAAATGAGAAAAGCGAAACGTCTGGAAAAGCAAGAACGCCGTGAACAAGAGCGCCTGGAAGAGCAGGAAGCCTTGCGGGAACAGGCTGAATGGGATTATGAGAACGATACTTTTGATTTTTCGAAAACAGAGATCGAGCTTGATGACGATATGTCCGTAAGACGAAAAAAGCGCGCTGTGCGTCCGTATGTTCCGAAGGAGCGGCTTTTCACTTTTTCGGACGAAGAGGTTAATCGTTCGGCGCTACCCGATGAAACGTTTGAAGAAATAGAAACCGAAGACGTTGCCCCGCTTTCCGAAAAGAATCCCGAAATCGTGAAGGCAATTGACGCCGCGTCGGGAAAGCTTAAAGAAAAAGATTTGCCGCTCGGCTTTGAAGAGGTGAAAGTCGAAACGACTGTCGCCGACGGACTTGACCGTGACTCACAAAGCGTTGTTGAAGCGGCGATAACCAACGCAAACAAAAACGAAAAGAAAAACATTGCCGAGGTTACCGAATATACCGATGCCAAGCAGCAGCAAAAAGAATATTGCCTTCCGCCGATAGATTGTCTCAGAGCGCCCGATTTCAGCAGGGCGGGCGATTACGCGGCTGAAATGAAAACGACCGCGAAAAAGCTTGTTGAAACTCTCAAAAGCTTCGGGGTTGAAACTACGCTTACGGGTGTCAGCCGCGGACCGTCGGTAACCAGATATGAGCTTCAGCCTGCGCCCGGAGTCAAAATCAATCGAATTACCAATCTTGCAGACGATATCGCGTTGAACCTTGCTTCGGCGGGAGTCAGAATCGAAGCGCCGATTCCGAATAAATCCGCCGTCGGAATTGAAATTCCGAACCAGCATAAGTCAATGGTCACGCTGAGAGAAATCATCTCTTCTTCCGAATTTCAAAACGCAAAAAGCAAGTTGAACGTTGCTCTCGGAAAAGACATAACCGGCAACGCAACCTGTACCGATATCGCAAATATGCCCCACCTTCTTATCGCAGGTACGACAGGCTCGGGAAAGTCTGTATGTCTTAACTGCATGATCGTCAGCATTCTTTATTCGGCAAAACCGTCCGAGGTCAAACTTTTGATGATTGACCCGAAACAGGTTGAGTTTTCGGTTTATAACGGAATACCCCATCTTCTTGTTCCCGTAATTTCCGATGCCAGAAAAGCGGCCGGTTCGCTTGCGTGGGCAGTCAGCGAAATGGAAAACCGCTATAAGGTCTTTTCCGCCTGCGGCGTTCGTGACATAAAGGGCTTCAATAAATATATCAAAAACCACCCCGAGCATCAGTATATGCCGCAAATCGTCATTTTTATTGATGAGCTTAACGATCTTATGATCGTCTCGCCGAAAGAGGTTGAAGACTCGATTTGCCGCCTTGCACAAAAAGCCCGCGCTGCCGGTATGCACCTTGTTGTCGCAACGCAGCGACCGTCTGTAGACGTTATCACAGGCGTTATCAAAGCAAACATCCCAAGCCGTCTTTCGCTTTCCGTTTCGTCTCAGGTCGATTCGAGAACGATACTCGACATGGCGGGCGCTGAAAAGCTGCTCGGTAACGGTGATATGCTCTTTAATCCCGTCGGTCCGACGAAGCCGCTGAGAATTCAGGGAGCTTTCCTTTCCGATGAAGAAATCGAAAATGTTGTAACTTTCATCAAAACTCAGGAAGAAGTTGAATATGACAGCGAGGTCATGGATGAAATTGCCCGAAACGCCGCTGCCGATAACAGCAAGAAAAAGCTTTCTCAGGCCTCGGCGGGGGAAGAAGCGGGCGGAGATGATATGCTTTTGGCTGCCGTTGAAGTCGTGGTGGAGTGCCAGGCCGCATCGACAACTTTGTTGCAACGAAAGCTCCGTCTGGGCTACGCCAGAGCCGCAAGAATAATGGACGAGCTTGAACAACGCGGCTTTGTCGGCCCTTCGGAGGGCAGCAAGCCGAGAAAGGTTCTTGTTTCACCGCTTCAGCTTGCGGAGATCAAAGCTTCAAAAGAAAGGCCGGAAGAGACAGATTTTGACGTGCTTTCGGACTGATGAAAATGAATGATTTTTTACCGATAAATTATGAAGAAATGAAGCGGCGCGGCTGGGATGAGGTTGACTTTGTTTATGTTAACGGAGACGCTTATGTTGACCATCCGAGCTTCGGCGCGTCGATAATTACAAGAGTTCTTGAATCTCAGGGCTTTAAAGTCGGTTTCCTTGCTCAGCCTGACTGGCGAAGCAAGGAAGCCTTTATGCGCTTTTCGAGACCTAAATACGGCTTTTTTGTTTCTTCGGGCAACATCGACTCAATGGTCGCTCATTACACCGTTGCAAAGAAAAAACGCAATGACGACGCATATTCACCGGGCGGAAAAAGCGGGCTCAGACCCGACCGCGCCGTGATAGTTTATTGCAACAGAATAAGAGAGGCTTATGGCGATATACCGATAATTATAGGCGGACTCGAAGCTTCCCTTCGAAGGTTCGCCCATTACGATTATTGGGACAATAAAATTCGCCGTTCGATACTTTTTGATTCTCAGGCCGACCTGATATCTTACGGCATGGGCGAAAAACAGACAATCGAGATTGCGAACAGATTGAAAAACGGAGAGCCGATTTCTTCGATTCGAGACGTCAGGGGAACCTGCTATGCCTGCGATGTCAACGAAACTCCGCTTTTCGGTGCGGAATGCCCATCGTTTGAAAACGTCTGTTCGAGCAAAAAAGAATACGCTGTTTCGTGCAGAATACAACAGGATGAACAGGATCATATCAGAGGAAAGCTTATAAAACAGCGCCACGGAAACAAAATGCTTGTTCAAAATCCGCCGATGCAACCGCTTTCCACCGAGGAGCTTGACTGGGTCTATTCGCTCCCATATATGCGAACATACCATCCGATCTATGAAAAAGACGGCGGTGTTCCCGGAATAAAAGAGGTGCGCTTTTCGATAGCGCACAATCGCGGCTGCTTTGGCGCGTGTAATTTTTGCTCGATTGCTTTTCACCAGGGTCGTTTTGTTACGAGCCGAAGCCACGAATCTGTTGTCGCCGAAGCCAAATTGCTAACCGAGCTTCCCGATTTCAAAGGATACATAAACGATATCGGCGGTCCGACGGCGAATTTCCGTTTTCCGTCTTGCGAAAAGCAGTTGAAGGCGGGCCTCTGCAAAGGAAAAAAGTGTCTCGCACCAACGCCATGCAAGGCTTTGAAGGCGGATCACAGCGACTATCTTGCTTTGCTGCGGGAAGTCAGACAGCTTCCGAAAGTCAAAAAAGTTTTCATACGTTCCGGCATACGCTACGATTATATGCTTCGCGATGAAAGCGATGAGTTTTTTAAGGAGCTTGTAAAACATCATGTCAGCGGTCAGCTTAAAGTTGCACCCGAACATTGCTCGGCTGCCGTTCTTGACAAAATGGGAAAGCCGCATATTGAGGCGTATATTGAATTTTCAAAGAAATATTTTGAACTTTCCAAAAGCTCAAACAAGCAACAGTTTCTCGTTCCGTATCTGATGTCGTCTCATCCGGGTTCAACTCTGGATGATGCGATTGAGCTTGCTCTCTTTTTGAAAAAACGTTCAATTCGCCCGGAGCAGGTTCAGGATTTTTATCCGACGCCGGGAACGATTTCGACCTGTATGTTTTATACCGGTCTTGATCCTTACACAATGAAAGAAGTCTATGTTGCAAGGTCACCCGAAGAAAAAGCCATGCAACGCGCTTTGCTCCAGTATTACGATCCGACAAAACAGGAACTTATATTAAAAGCGTTAAAAAAAGCCGGGCGCTATGATCTTATCGGTAACGACCCGAAAGCTCTTGTTCGCCCGAATTTGAACCGACCGAAAAACAACCGTAAGGTTACTTATAAAAACGGAGGCAACTATGGCAAAAAGAAAAGGTAAGGGCGGCTCTGTAGCGACAACGTTGATAATAATCGCCGCAGTTATTTCCGTAATATTGGGTCGCTTTAACGAAAGCTTTGAAACGGTCAACAAACCGGTCGGCGATGACGGCGCGACATATTGCGTTTATTTCATTGATGTCGGTCAAGGTTCGGCAACTTTGCTGAAATCAGGCAACACCGGCGTTCTCGTGGACGCAGGGGAAAGAGAATCCGGCGCCGCCGTTTGCGATTTTATAACGTCTTGCGGTGTGGAAAAGCTCGCTTACGTTGTGGCAACACATCCGCATACCGACCACATCGGCGGCTTGCTTAAGGTTTTGGAGGAAATACCGACCGATAACGTCATAATGCCAAAACTGACCGCCGAGAATACTCCGACAACAAAGACGTATGAAACTTTGCTTCAAACTCTGTATGACAAAAATATCAAGGTGATTAAGGCGAAGTACGGCGCCGAGTATATGGTCGACAGAATAAGCTTCACGATTCTTGGCCCCGTTGAGCAAAATACAGACCTTAACAATATGTCCGTAATATGCAAGGCAACCGTGAACTCAACAACGTTTTTGCTCTCCGGTGATGCGGAAAAATCAGAGATGAGCTCCGTTATGGAAATGCTGCCGAACCTTTCCTGCGATATAATGTTGATGGGTCACCACGGAAGCAAAACTTCTCTTGAAAAAAGTTTTTTATCCGCCGCCGCTCCAAACGCTGCGATAATTTCCTGCGGTCTCGACAATTCTTACGGTCATCCACATAAGGAAACATTAAAATATCTCGCCTCAAACGGAATTGATTATTACAGAACCGATAAAAGCGGCACAATCAAGGTCGAATGTCATGAGGGCGGTTACACGATTGATACGCAAAAATAATTGTGAGGTTTCTTTATGGAATATTTGAGTGTTGACAGAATAAACGGTTCCTTTGCCGTTTGCGAAAGGGAAGATATGACAACTGTTGAGCTTTCGCTTTCTCTTTTGCCCGAAGGGACAAAAGAAGGCAGCGTTCTTTGCTTTGACGGTGATTCTTATAAAATCAGCGAAGAAAAGGAAGCCGAAAGAAAAGAAAATATCCTGAAACTGCAAGCTTTGCTGTTCGGCGAGGAATGAAAGGTGAAAGATTATGAATTTCAGAATTGAACATGATTCCATGGGTGAAATGCAAGTTCCGGAAGATCGTCTTTGGGGCGCTCAAACCGAACGAAGCAGAATGAATTTTCAAATCGGAGTCGGCATGGAGACGATGCCGCGCGAAATCACACACGCTTTCGGAATTTTGAAAAAAGCGGCCGCTCTTACAAACGCAAAATTAAAACCGGAGAAAATGACGAAGGAAAAATGTGACGCAATCTGCAAAGCCTGCGATGAAGTTATCGACGGAACTTTGAACGATCATTTTCCTCTCGTTGTCTGGCAAACCGGCTCGGGAACACAATCCAACATGAACGCAAACGAAGTTATAGCCAACCGCGCAAATCAGCTTTCGGGGAAAAAGCTTTGTCACCCGAACGATGATGTAAATATGAGCCAGTCATCAAACGATACTTTCCCGACGGCGATGAATATTTCTGCCGTGCTTGCGGTTGAAAGAAAGCTGATTCCCGCCCTTGAGCGACTGATCGAAACGTTCATCTCTCTTGAAAAAGAGAATGTTGGCGTCGTTAAGTCGGGAAGAACTCATTTGCAGGACGCAACGCCGATTGCCTTTTCCCAGGAAATTTCGGGTTGGAGAACAAGTCTTGAAAAAGACGTTGAACTGTTGAAATCGGGTGTCGCCAAGCTTTATTCTCTCGCTCTCGGCGGAACGGCGGTCGGAACAGGACTGAATGCACCGAACGGCTTTGATGAACTTGTCGCCGAAAACGTTGCCTCTCTCGCGGGGCTTCCCTTTGTCACGGCGAGCAACAAATTCCACGCTTTGACTTCAAAGGATGAATTTGTTTTTGCTCACGGTGCCGTTAAAGCAACGGCGTGCGACATGATGAAAATCGCCAATGATATTCGTTGGCTGGCTTCCGGTCCGCGCTGCGGACTCGGCGAAATTCAAATTCCCGAGAACGAACCGGGCTCTTCGATAATGCCGGGCAAGGTCAACCCCACTCAATGCGAAGCTGTGACAATGGTCGCGGTTCAGGTTATCGGCAACGATACGGCAATTTCCGTTGCTGCGTCTCAGGGAAACTTCGAACTCAATGTTTTCATGCCCGTGGCGGCTTACAACTTTCTTCAATCGGTTCGTCTTCTTTCCGAAGCGGTGATATCGTTTAATGATAAGTGCGCCTGCGGAATCGTTGCGAACAGGGAAAAAATGCATCATAATCTTTATAATTCCCTTATGCTTGTGACGGCGCTCAATCCGTATATCGGCTATGAAAACGCGGCAAAAACCGCGAAAAAAGCTTACAAAGAAAACATTTCGTTAAAGCAGGCATGCGTTTCTTTGGGCTTTTTGACCGAGGAAAAGTTTGACGAAGTCTTTCGTCCCGAGCAGATGGTCTGACCTTAGAAAAACGTTTCCGCGCGCATGACTCGTTTGCGACGCGGTATTGACATAAAAACCCGGCGGTGTTATAATTTATCGAATAGTTGCCTTGCGCGTTATGTGGATATACCTCATGAAAGGGGCGAAAGCGTGATCGTTAACGATAAACTTGTCCAACGGCTTTTAAAGCTTGACCTTTTTTCGTCTTTTTCGTTTCAGACATTGAAATCCGCGCTTTCCTGTGAAGAATGCATGATGGTCGATTTTAAACGCGGCGATGTGATTTACTCAAGCCAAAACTTTCGCTTTTTTGTCGGCTTTATCGTCAAGGGCGCTGCCAAGATAATAAAGGGCTCGAACAGCGTTATGATTGATAAACTTTCCGAAAATTCAATTTTCGGCTGCGCCGCGCTCTTTTTTGACAAGGAGCCTTTTGTTAATCTGATCGTTGCAACCAGAGACACTCGGGTTTTCTATATCGAAAAAAGTGTCGTTTTAAGGCTTATGCAGCTTGACACGACCTTTTCCGTCAGTTATATCCGCTATCTTTCCGATGATATATATTTTTTGAACAAGCGCATCGCGGGATTCACCGGCGGCAGCTCGGAAAGCCGCCTGGCGAGCTATTTGCTTTCCTGTTTTGCCGATTATAAAACCTATATTATCGACCGTTCAATGAGTCAACTCGCTGTTTCGCTCGATATTGCAAGAGCTTCTCTTTATCGTGCTTTTGATGCGCTTGAAAGCGGTGGTGCTGTTGAAAGGGACGGAAAGAGCGTTCGCCTTGTTGATAAAGAAAAACTGAAAAGTTTTATTAAATAACTTATAAACAATGAAAGGTGTAATTAACTTATGAAAAACGTCAAAAGAATACTTGCGCTTTTGCTTGCCGCTATAATGCTTTTTGCTTTTGCTGCCTGCACCGGAACAACGGATGAGACAACGACCTCTGCGCCGTCCGGTGAAATGACCGATGAATATAAGGGCGAAAAAGTCAACGTTGCCGCCATTAACGGACCGACGGGTATGGGTATGGTCGAGCTTATGGAAAACTCAAGATATGACGTCAAGCTTGTCTCTGACCCGACTCAGATAGTTGCAATGATATCGACCGGCGAGGTTGACATAGCCTCCTGTCCGCTCAGTCTTGCCGCGAACCTTTACAAAAAGACCGGCGGAAACATAAAAATGCTCGGAATCAATACCCTCGGCGTTCTTTATGTTGTCACCAACGGTGTGGAACTTAATTCACTCGCAGACCTCAAAGGAAAGACCGTTTACGCAACCGGTCAGGCTTCCACTCCGGAATATATAATCAACTATCTTCTCAAGGCAAATTCACTCGAAAACGACGTCAAGGTTGAATATCTTTCGGAACACAGCGAGCTCGCCGCGAAGCTTGCCTCCGGTGATGTTGAAATTGCCGTTCTTCCCGAACCCTTTGTTTCCGTTGCAAACGCAAAAAACAGTAACGTCAAGAGCGTAATAAGCCTTACCGATGAATGGAAGAAGGTCAATCCCGATACCGAGCTTGCAATGGGCTGTGTGATCGCAAGGAGCGAATTTGTTGAAAAAAATCCCGACGCTGTCAAACAGTTCATTTCCGACAACAAGCAAAGCGTTGAAGATGTAAATCTCAACCCGACTTCGATGAGCGCGAAAATCGCCGACAACGGAATCGTTGACGCTTCGATTTTTGCCGTTGACAGCAGCCTTTCGGAAAAGAAAGCCGAAACCGCAAAAACCGAAAAAGCGGAGTCAATCATTTCGCGCTGCAATATTGTGTTCATTGATTCGGATAAAATGCAGTCGATTGCCGATGCAAACTTTAAGGTTTATTTCGAAGCTGACCCAACTTCTATAGGCGGCGAGCTTCCTTCTGCCGAACTTTACTATGCAGAATAAAAAGAAATTGAAAAAAATTCTTATATCGCTTGCCGTACTCCTGTTTTGGATAGGGGTATGGCAAGTTGCGTTTATGCTCGTCAATAAAGAAATATTGATTGTCTCTCCGTTGACTGTTTTCGAGCGAATCTGTTCGCTTGTGACAACGGTTGACTTTTGGAAAAGCGTGGCTTTCACCTTTTTGAGAATAAGCGCAGGATACATTTTCGGCGTTTTGGGAGGACTGGTTCTTGCGGTTTTAACTTCGGCGCTTCCGCTTTTAAAAACGCTGCTGTATCCGCTGATAAGTTTCGTCAAGGCAACGCCGGTCGTTTCGTTCATTCTTCTTGCCCTCGTTTGGATAAAGAAAAACGGTGTTCCCGTTTTCATAACTTTTCTGATTGTTTTGCCTGTTATTTGGGCGAACGTCAGCGAAGCGATTTCGTCAACCGACAAGAGCAAATTGGAAATGGCAAAAGTCTTTCGTTTTGGCAGACTCAAAACAATAAGGACCGTATATTTTCATTCCGCTTTGCCGTATTTTGCTGCCGGTTGCACAACCGCGCTCGGTCTCGCTTGGAAAGCAGGCGTTGCCGCCGAAGTTATTTCAATGCCGCAAACCTCGGTTGGCTTTTATTTGTATCGCGCAAAGATAAACATTGAAACGGCTGACCTTTTTGCGTGGACTCTGGTCGTTATAATTATCAGCGTGATTCTTGAAAAGATAATACTGTTTCTTTTGAAAAAAATTCCCGGGAGGGAAGGCGAATGTTGAAAATTAACGGTCTTTCATTTTCCTACGAGAAAGAAAAAATAATATCAAACTTTTCGTCTTCCTTTGAACGCGGAGAACGAGTTTGCCTGAAAGGCGACTCAGGCAGGGGAAAGACAACCTTGCTGCGGCTTGTTTGCGGGCTCGAAAAGCCCGACTCCGGTTCGGTAGAGATTGAAAACGGGCAAACCCTGGGTGTCGTTTTTCAGTCTGACGTTTTGTTGGAGTGGTATACCGCTCTTCAAAATGTTGCCCTTGTTTCAAATGAAGAGGCTGCAACTTTCTGGCTTTCGGCGTTTGGACTTGAGGACGCTTTGAATAAATATCCGACTCAACTTTCCGGCGGAATGTGCAGGCGTGTTGCGCTTGCTCGCGCCGTTGCTTTTGAACCGGATATTCTCATACTCGACGAAGCGTTCAAAGGTCTTGATTTTTCACTCAAAAAGAAGATAATGAACCTTCTCGCTGCTCATTTTTCAAATCGCCTGATCATTTTTACAAGTCACGACAACGAAGAAATTGCGGCGTTTTCAACAAGAACAATTGAATTGCCCTCCGTGAACGATTAAGAGCGTCAA